>NZ_FO082821.1 GCF_000967425.1 Pseudorhizobium banfieldiae | reverse complement strand
GCCATGGCGGTACATCTGAACTGCAATCCTGACGTCTTCCGGGAGGCGAGCAAGTGCGGCGGCTGCGACCTCCGCCTGATCTCTGAGAATTATCGTCTGCTCTGGAGTCTCGACCGGTTGCGGGAGTATCCAGAAGGGAGGATCGTCACAATGTCCGCGTCGCTCGATCCCTCGTCGTTTCAGAGCGTCTAGCGCCAAGTTGCGAACAATCCTGTAGAGATAGCTCACCCGATGTGCAGTTCCTAGGGTCGCAGCCCTTTCAGGAGCCAGGCGTAGGTACGCCTCCTGGACGATATCTTCTGCAGCCTCCCGCGAACGAAGAATGCTGGAGGCGTAGTCTATGAGCGCTGACCGGTGAACCAGATACCAGCCGTCCTGCTGCTGTACTTGTACGCTCATGGCGTTTGCATGTTCCGTCTGTGTCGCCGTTGGTCACGGTGAGCCAGCAGCCGACAAGGACTTATGGTTCATCATAAAGATGATGGCAATAGTCTACTTTAGCGATTATCTTTCAAAGCCGCCACCGCTTGATGACGCGGATGGACGATGTCCGCTTTCGGGAAGGCACAATAATAGCGTCAATGATATAGGTGGCGGTGCGAAGCTGTCACTGGACTTGAACCACAGCTGGCTCGAGCAAATACCTTGCCAGTGTCTCGCTCTTGATAGGACCTGAACCGTCGACCTTTCGAGGCGCCCTGCGAGCCTTTAGTCAGGCACGCCATGGGTCCACGAGGATAACGCCGGTGCCCTGGAAATCTTGAGTGTTGCGTGTAACGACCACAAGCCCGTGCACGACCGCCGTGGCAGCGATGAGTGCATCAGCTTCGTTGCGGCGATCCGGAATATGCAAGTGGGCACATCGCGTCGCAATCGCTTCATCGATAGCAATGATGCGCTGAGCGAACTCCGGGCGTACTCGGCTATCCATCCAGGCTCGTAAGCGAGCGCCCTGCTCAATGTCACGCCGCTGGATGCTGAGTATCCCGCGCTCAAGTTCTAGAACCGTTATGGCAGAAATATACAGATCGCGGGAATCCTGCGCGCTTATCCAAGCCGTCACGTTCTGATCAGCTTTACCGTCCCCAACCTTACGGAGCTCGGAGACAACGTTTGTGTCGAGCAGATATCTCAAGACAGATCGACTTCGCGAGTTGCGATGACTGATCGAGACGGATCGAATTCGATGTTGGACAATCCGGGCATGGAAAGGGCATCGACAAGACTGCGACGCTTACCTGTCAGACGCTCAAACTCACCGTACGTCATCAACACGTGCGAAGGTCTGCCTCGATCAGTGATAACGACAGGCCCCGCTTCAGCAGCTTTTTTTGCTCTGCCAACATCATGATTCAATTCGCGGCTGGTCAAGCTGATAGTGGCCATATACACCTCCATGTAGGAACGTACCTACATATAGCGCCTTCATCCTGCCTGCGCAATGCCCTCCTGGTACGACGTAGCTGTCCAGGCTTCTACGCCTTGACCGGAACCGCGGAAAGGCTCTTCAGCTTTGCTCAGCCGGAACACCGCCGAAGGTGCGGAGCAAAGCAATACCAGGGATGACAGATCGTGCCGACTGCCTGTGTTACAGGCTCGACTTGACCCGCTTTACGCATTTTTAAGCGCCCGCTCCTAATTCCGCACGCCCTCGGCCTGAGGCCCGAGAAAAGATGCGGAATGAGACATGCCCAACGAAGAGCTTTCCAGACGCCATTTTCAGAAGAAGATTTCGACTTACTGCGACGTCCGGCTTGCTCCCGTCGCGCCGGATTGGATCGTAGAGAACATACGGCCCTACCTTCTGGGTCTGATATCAGCATCGGCCACGATGGCGCATTTCTTCTCGAGCGATCCGGCGCGGAACAGTTTGGCATAGACGTCAAAGTGGACGCCATGAATCGCGATAACTGAGATGCCGAGCCGCTCAAGCCTCACGCCGTACACTTGCTCGATCATCGCCGGGATCAGGAACATCTCGGCTGGACCTTCGACCAGCATGACCTTGCGCGCATAGAGTAAGGCGCTCTTGGTTGCGTCGAGGTAGCGTTCGAGATCGGCAATTTCTGGCGCGGTCAGCGCGGCATTGAGCGCGAGATTGCCGGCAGCGATGGTCGCGTCCTCGCGCTTGGTGAGAGATACAATACTGCTCAGTGGAACCTGAGAGGTTACCTGGGTGCTGTGACTGGTCAGGATGGTCTGCACGTTGATCGCGCGTAGTGCCGCGATCAATGAGAACTGCAATTGAGGATGAAGATGCGCTTCTGGCTCCTCGATCAGTATCAATTGGCCGGCCGAGCGGTTGAGCGCGATCCGCCGCTGCAGGTATTCCATCAGGATCGCGATATAGAGAATGTTATTCATCCCAAGACCGTTGCGGCCAGGTTCGAACGAGGTGAGTGAAAGGTCCGATAGAATAATTTTGAGGTTGCGTATGATCGCGCGGAAGGTCGCTGCGGAGAGGCCGAGAGTGGCGTCCATCTCGAACGCGGGGCCAGAGACATCCTTGAACCGTGCGTCAATTGCCCCCGCTATTTCGGCAATAGTCGCCGAGTTCGCGATCGCCTGATTGGCCTCGTCGAGTATGGCGATTAGGGCATCCTGCTCGGCCGCATCAATCTCGAACGCCTCGATCAGACGGATGAGTGGCGACTGGCGGGGATTACGCAGGTCGCTCTCGACATCGCGGAGCGCAGGCAGATGAACAAGAAGGTAAGACTGCAGATCTGCAAAGCGCACCGACTCGCCGATCCCGTCGTCATCCCAGGCAATCTCCGTGAGGTCGATGGCAGGATCACCGCCACCGCGGATTTCCCACTGATAATCTTCGAGGGTCAGCGCCCCGGGTAAGATATCGCCACTTACAAGCTGCTCCCGGACAGCTGGCCGCGGACGGAAGCGGTAGAATATACGCGCGCGGTCCGCAGCCGTCTTCCAGGTACTAACTAGCGCCTCTTCATTCACACGTCCCTCGAACCCAGCCAGTTCAATTCCTATCAGAACCTGGCTGGGCTGGGCGATATCGATGGCGGAGTGGATGTCCTCGCGCATCAGCGCCCGGAAACTCGACGGCAGCATGTTATCTAGACAAATTTGGATTGCGCGAAGGATCGCGGTCTTGCCAGTATTGTTTTCTCCGATGATACAGCACAGATCATCCGCGACATTCACGTCGAGTGACGCGAATGTGCGAAAATTCTGGATCACTATTCGAGCTACTCGCATCATCCCCCCGGCTGTCGCGCGACCAAACACCGCGATTCATGGTTGTATCAAAGGGATGGTCAAGACAAGCGTGTGATCAATCTCGCACAGCCTCAGAGTAAGGGATCCTCTGCCTACCCCTTCAAAGGCGTTTATCGACCAAAGTTCGAAACGAAAGCCCTCGAGTCGGTGCCAGCTGTCCCCGCCAAGCTGTCCGCGACGCAGCGATGAGTACGTAACCATGTCCGTCAAATCTATTGCTGGCGATTCTATTCAATCCTCTGATAACGTGCTCCGCTTTCGATTTAAAGGAACTCGGAAGGCCCGGCGGCTCGGCTTATCGGCCTTAATGTTCGCCGCCATCTTTGCTGGCTCATGGATTGAATCCCCGATTGTCAGATTTTTCTTCTTGTAAATTGACTTTGTCAGCTTTGCAGTGAATATTGCCAACATTGGAGGCGATGATGACCGACGGACCTTTCCGAAATTCTGCGTTGAGCAATAAGTGGAAGCAGTATGGACGGGACCTCGTCAATGACGCGGCCTCGCTGGACGAGCGTGCTAAGCAGGCCTGTCACAGCGTTCTTAGTGCCATCGATATGAAGGCATTCGATCGGCTCTATCGTGAGCTGGATTCTCGTGCATCTCGTGACCAGATGGATCTGGATTCAGTAGCCGCGACGGAATCCATCTTCGACAACTACGAGCGCTCGTCTCTCAGCGACGCGCTCGAACGAAATCTACTCAGCAATCTCCGCGAAGGGATGTCGGAGAGAAAGTCACTCGATGCGGCCCTTGGAAGCGCTGTGAGTGAGCTTCTGGAGAACGCTGAGAATCGCATTCACGAGGAATGTCTTCGCGCCAGAGATGTTGGCGATATGAGCCCAGCGGATTTTGCAAAAGGCGTTCAACGCAATCGAGAAACCTTCGCGAGTATCGATGTTGGCGGCGTGTGTGCTGCTCTCGAAAATGGCAACAAGAACGCGTTCCGTCGGACCGCGCGCACGGATGTGAACGATGGACCGGATGAAGACTGAATCGCACTCTGAAGTCCATCATGAAAAACACCTTTTCGCTGTTGAGAAAGGCCGGGCAGCTCGACATCCGGAGTTGGATAAAGCTGTCGTTGCCGAGATAGGCAAACATATACAGTTCGTTCCAGATATTCTTGATACTTTTGACGTAAAAGGGTTTGCCGCCAAACACTATGACCTGATGGTCTTGGCAGCCGCGATCGAGTTCGCCGACCGCCGGTGGAGGCGACCGGCATCATGGCTGCGCAATCTGCATGTTACGATCCCTGTCATCGACCACGCATGTTGGTCGAGGCCTGAGGTGCAGTCGTCACTCCGAAGCGCCATGAACTTTCTGACCGGCGACAGCTGGCGTTTCACTTTTGTCAAAGCCGCGAACGCGTCCCCAGTCGGTTGGCGGCAGGTCCCGCTTATGTTTGAGCAGCCGAAGACTTTCGCGATCGCCTACAGCAACGGATTGGATTCGCGTGCAGTATCTGCGCTGAGCGGCCCGGCCTCCGAGGCACTATGTATCCGTGTTGCCAGCACTAAGCAGCGCCGGATGGATGGCGACAGCCACTTCACTCAGATTCCTTTCCGAGTGAAAGGCTTCAAGGGCAAGGAGAGTAGCTTCCGATCTCGTGGTTTCCAGTTCGCGGCAATGGCGACAATTGCTTCGCATCTTTCCAATATAAGCAGGATCATCGTGCCCGAGAGCGGACAAGGTGCTCTCGGACCGGTTCTCGTGCCGCTCTACAATATCTACACTGATTACCGGAATTTTCCGGCATTCTTCAGAAAGATGGAGCGGTTCACTCGGGCCTTGCTCGACTGCAGCATAAAATTCGAACAGCCACGCCTATGGTCGACCAAAGGTGAGACGATGAAGGCGTTCCTAGGTTTGCCAGGCAGGAAACACCAGCATTTGATCAATACCCGTTCGTGCTGGCAGACGCGCAGGATCGTCAATGCCGAGCACCGGCGGCAATGCGGTCTCTGCGCTGCCTGCCTTTTGCGCCGAATGAGTCTTCACGCCGCAGAAATCGTAGAGCCGAGTGACACCTATGTCGTCTCGGATCTATCCGCTTCGGAAGTTGATTCGGCGCTCGCGAGCATCACCGACGACGCTGATCGCGACATCATGGTTGAATACGGAAGCGTGGGGGCCCGCCATCTCGACCACCTCGCCACGATGTCCGCATTGGCAGATGCAGCGTTACGGCCATTCGCTTCACAGATTGCCGCCGCGACTGGTGAGGCCTATGAGCAAACTCTTCGAAACCTGAGAATAATGTTGATGACGCATGCCCAAGAATGGCGGACTTTCTTGTCCGCGCAAGGTGAAAAAAGCTTCTTGAACAGCTGGATGGGCGGAGGCCGCTATGACCGTTCTAAATGAGCTGAGCGCGCAAGAAATCGGTCGCCGGCTCCGGATTGCCCGTGAGAACGCCGATATTCGCCAAGATGACGCTGCGCAGTTCATCGGCGTCTCTCGACCGACGCTGGTCTCTATCGAGAAGGGCGTAAGGCGCGTTCGCATCCAAGAGATCCAGACCTTGGCTCGCCACTACGGCGTGTCGGTAAATGCACTGCTGCGACGCGAGGCCGTCCATACGGACCTGATGCCGCGGTTCCGCAAGCTGCGGAAGACGGAAGACGAACATACGCTAGAGGCAATACGGCTGCTCAACGAGCTCATTAAAGCAGACGTGGAGCTTGAAAACATTCTCGGTATACAGCGCCGCCGAAACTATCCTCCGGAACGGGGCGTCAACGAGGGTGACGCAGTCGCTTTAGGGGAATCCCATGCGAAAGAGCTTCGAGACTGGCTCGGCCTAGGATCGGGCCCGATCGCAGATATCTTTTCCATCGTGGAGCAGGGGCTTGGCATTCGCCTTTACCAGCGGCGCCTTTCTTCACGGTCTCGGGTAGCGGGTTTGTTCACTTACGATGAAAACGTGGGCGCTTGCATTCTTCTGAACGCAAACCATCCGCTGCCTCGTCGGGTTCAGACCCTGGCACACGAAACGGGGCATTTCTATGGGACGCGGCAAATTCCTGAGGTCCTAGAAGAGGATGAGAAATTTCTGTCGCGGGACGAGCGCTACGCAAATGCCTTCGGCCGCGCTTTCGTCACGCCGGCGGAGAGTTTTGGCGAGAGCTTTCGAGAACTGAAGGAGATCACTGGGAAGACGACGCGCCGCCTCGTCATCCTCCTTGCTGACCAATACGGGATTTCTCGCCAAGCCTGTGTTCTGCGTTTGGAAGAGCTGGGACTTGTGAAGAAGGGAACGTGGTCCTGGTTCGAAGATAACGGAGGTATCACGGATGAGCACGCACGAGAAGTGCTCGGAAGCGCCGCAGACCGGCGCGACGCCGGTAAGGCCGATGCAGATCGGTTGGTCTCACAACGAATGAGTTTGATGGCACATGCGGCTTGGAAGCGCGAGCTGATGTCTGAGGGGCAACTCGCCGAACTCCTGAAAATCACTAGGCTGCAGCTGCGCGAGATCGTCGACGAAATCGAGCTTGAGGAAAAAGAGACGGATGACCTACTCAAATTCCCTGAGTGACAATAACGTCCCCTTGGTTCTCGATACCAGCGTGCTGATCAACCTGCATGCCACCCGGTGCGGTGTAGATATCCTCACTTCGATTCCCAATCCGATCATCGTCGCGAACGTCGTAGCTGGCGAGCTTGAAAACGAGACGAGCCGTCGCAACGGCGAGGAGGCGTTCCTGGGTGCACTTTCTGCGGCTGGACACGTCTCATTGCTTGATCTCACGGATCAGGAATTTGAGATGTTCTTCGAACTCACTTCAGTTTCGCCTTCGCTCGATGACGGAGAAGCGGCGACGATCGCGCTCGCAAGCGCGAGAGGCCTCTTCCCGGTAATAGACGAGAAACGCGGCCGTACTCGTGCCAATGCGATCATGGGTGTCGAACCGGCATGGTCGCTCGATCTCGTTCTTCATCCGGTTACTGCTGATAGCCTGGGAGCTGAGGGTCACAGGGAGGCCCTATTCCGGGCACTGCGCGACGGTCGAATGCGCATTCCTCCAGAAAGCACGTCCCATGTTGTCAGTATCATAGGCATCGAAAATGCCGAATACTGCACCTGTCTGCCGGGTTACAAGCAGCTTTTCGCACGCCGCGATCAGCGGTAACAGCGTGTGGACCCGCTTGCTCCTTTAGCACAGCGCCGCGCGCAATCGCAGACAGGCTGGCTACATTACTCCCCACGCCCGAAACCTCCCCCTCCCGGTCATCTCCCTCAGCCCCAGCTCCAATACAATCCGCCGCGCCCCTTGCGGCGTCACCTCGAGCGTCTTTGCCACCATCCCGGCCGACACCAATGGCTTCGCCATGACGAGTTCCACTAGCTCGGGTAGTTTTGACGAGGCGCGGCGTCCCGCCAGCTTGCGCTCAAAAAGGGTTCGCGCCAGCGCCAGCCGGTCATGCTCCTTGAGTCCGATCTCGGCGGCCGCCAAAAACCCCTGGGCGATGGCCAGCAGCCGGGTTTCCCGGTTGCGATGGCGACGGCGATCGACGGGAATCGTTTTCAGGCCGAGGTTGATGGCGACTAGATGATTTTGCGTGGTCACACCACCCTGGCGCAGGATGGAGGCGGCCAGGAGCCGGCCCATCCAGGCGGCATGCTGCAGCACGCCGATCTCGTTCCAGGCGTCGAGCGCGACGATTGCCTGCAGCACCGCCGGAAAATCCTGCGCCTGGCGCAGCACGGCGCGCCATTCCTCCAGCCGCGCATCCTCATCCCAGTCGAGATCGTAGACGAGAGGGTCGCGTTCCCGGCCGGCGCCCGAGCCGGGAGCGCTTTTGGCGGGACCTGGCTTCCTGGCCTGTTCGATGGCGGCTTCGGAGCGGGCGAGCAGCGCGTCAATGGCGGCGAGCTCGGCATCCAGCACATCTTCGCCGGCCTCGCCGTTTTCCTCCCTGTCCTCCAGCCCCTCCCCTCCCCCGTCAACCACTTCACCCGCGGTGGGCTGGTCGGCCACGCCGGTGCCTCCCTCTCCCAAAGATGCCCCGGCCCACGGCCGGCGCAGGCCGCGCAGGCCTTCTTCCGACAAAGCCCAGGCGGGTGGGTGGTCGGCGATGCGCCGGCGGGTTCGTAAAACGTCGCGGGCGATCGTGAGTTCGTGGGTTGGGGTACGGATGTCTCGGAGAGCGTCGTGGAGGACGAGGTCTTCGAGATGGACGAGTTCGCCGTCGATCCAGAGGGAGGCGCAGGCGTCGGTGAAGTTTTGCCGTTCTAGGAAGCCTGGGCCGACGGGGGAGCGGGCGATGCGTTCGTCGAGACGGGCAAGGGCGCTGCTGGCGTCGGCGACGGGTTTCAGCAGGGTTGAGATGGGCAATTTGGCGAGGTCGTAAGGCATTGTTTTTATGGTAAACGATGTCTTAAACGAAAGCTACTGTGCGACAAGAGTTCTACACATGACATAAAGAAGCCCCACGCGGCTCGCATGCGATAAGTAATGCTTATCGGAAGTAAGCAGACCAACCGGTTGACCAACTGCGAGGGTGCGCGTATTTTTACGGGAACTCACTCCGAAAGGCGCGCGATGACCACGACGGTAAAAATCTCTGAAGCCAAAACCCATCTATCGGATCTGCTTGTTCGCGCGGAAGCTGGCGAAGATATTGTTATCGCGCGCGGCAACGACCCCATCATTCGCCTGGCGCGTATCGCCAAGGAAACCGATATGCAGTTGCTGCTGGCGGAGGTACGCGCCGCCCGACAGAAAGCTGCCGCCTCCACCCATGAGGAAATCCTCTCCTGGCGTGACGAGGGCCGTCGCTGATGGCGTTTGTTATTGACGCCTCGATGGCGGCTGCCTGGCTGTTGCCGGAGGAGTATTCTGATGCAGCTGAAGCGGTCATCGCAACGATCAACGCCCCCTGCCCGGTGCCGTCGCTGTTCTGGTTCGAGATCCGCAACATCCTGGCGATGGCAGAGCGACGTGGCCGGATCGGCGGTGGTGGTGCGCTGGTATACATGGAGCGGGTCCGCCGACTGCCGCTCGACGATGCCGGCATTGGCGGCGACAGTCTTGTCCTGCTGCTGGCTGCCAATCACGCACTCAGCGCCTATGACGCCGCCTATCTGGCGCTTGCCCTCAATCGAAACGTCCCGCTGGCAACGCTCGATCGCAAGCTTGCCGCTGCCGCGCGCAAGGAAGGCATTACTGTGCTTGGACCCTTCGCCCATGGCGACTGATCGCCCGGGGAGGAATGCGGTTGATCGCCGGGTAGAAAGCCTCGACACCATTGCCGCCGTGCTGCCGCTGGAGCGGCGCGACGAACTCGCCGAGCTGCTCACCGACCAGGACGTCGAGACACTCCGCCACCTCGTAAACCAGGGGATGGGCGAGAACACGCTCCGCGCGCTTGCCTCCGATCTGGCCTATCTGCAGGCCTGGTCGTTGGCGGCCAACGGATCCTCCCTGGCCTGGCCGGCACCGGAAGCCTTGCTGCTCAAATTCGTCGCTCATCATCTTTGGGATCCGGAACGGCGCGTGATCAACCCGCAGCACGGGATGCCGACGGACGTGGAGGACAGGCTACGCATCCAAGGGTTCCTGAGGTCGACCGGGCCGCATGCGCCTGACACGGTGCGCCGTCGGCTCGCTACCTGGTCGACCCTGACCAAATGGCGCGGCCTTGACGGCAGTTTCAGCTCCCCTGCCCTCAAATCCGCTCTTCGGCTCGCGGTTCGCGCAACGCCACGGCCGAGGAAACGCAGAAGCGCCAAGGCTGTGACCGGTGATGTCCTGGCCAGGCTGCTGGCGACCTGCAGGACCAACAGCCTGCGCGACACCCGCGATCGGGCGATCCTGATGGTCGCCTTTGCTTCCGGCGGCCGCCGTCGCAGCGAGATCGCCGGGATGCGCACGGAGCAGCTGACTGCGGAGGCACCAATCATTTTGGAGGGCCGCCCTCCCCTTCCCTCGATTGCCATCCATCTTGGCCGGACCAAAACCAGTGGCGTGGAGAATGACGAGGTCGTCTACCTAACCGGTCGACCGGTGGAGGCACTGAACGCCTGGCTTGATGCCGCCCGGATCGAAAGCGGCAGTATGTTTCGGGCGATCGATCGCTGGGGAAACGTCTCACAGCGAGCGCTCGATCCGAAGGCAATCAACGACATCGTCAAGCATCGCGCCGCTTTGGCAGGCCTGGAGCCAGCAGAGTTTTCTGCCCACGGATTGCGCTCCGGATTTCTGACCGAGGCGGCCAACCGCGGTATCCCGCTCCCCGAGGCGATGGAGCAGTCACGCCATCGTTCCGTGCAGCAGGCGTCGAGCTACTACAACAATGCGCACAGACGGACTGGACGCGCCGCGCGTCTTCTCGATTAACAGCCGCGGGACAAAGATGGTCTCAATGCCACGGTTCTGGCCTTGAGACCCTTGAGAATGCGGAATACGTCGGCTTGCGCCCCCTGCAGTTCAGAGGGTATGGACTAGGCTAACGAAGCGCGAACGCACAACTTCTCGCGCGAAGAGACGTTAACCGGCAATCGTTGACGATCATCTAAGATTGGATCCGCATGGAAACCACAACGATCAGCAATCGCGCAGAATTCGCTCAGTGGGCGATCGAACGTTCCCGTGCCATCGTTGCTGAACAAGGGAGCAACCTGGCGCTGGCGGCACGCGACATGAATGACGAACAGATTGCCGAGACTGGTAATGCGCTCGGTCAGGCGATTGTCGATGCCCTGCTCGAGGTTTTCGATGGCTTGCTCGAGGAGGAGTAATCATTCCGCTTGGACGTTGCCGCCTACAACTCCGTTCCCGTTAGCGGAAGACCAGAGCCCCGGTGGGATTGAGTGCGAAGGAACTCCGAGTACCGCTGTTTCAGTTCCTGGATTGAAATCCGGCCTTCGATCCAGTCTTCAACGCTGGCGCGGAATATCGGGCTGGTCTCGAACTGAAAACCCCGCTGAGCCCAACGATCGACAACGCGATCAAAGATCTCCCTGCGCCGTTCAGGCGTCATGCTGAACTCCCACCTCACCAGCCTCACGTCCGGATGAATACAGGATTCGCCTGGTCATCGCAGCAGCTAAATTAGCAGGTTGTACGGGTGCCCACGCGAAAAACATCCGGGGTGAGCTACGGGCCAGGGACGAGTAGATTGCGATCATGAGACGCGTCTGACTTCGAGGCCTGCAGTCCGCAGCAATGCCATCAGCATCGGTCCGAGCGAAAACTCGCCGCGGCTCGCCTTACGGGTCAGGTCGCGCAGATAGCCGCCGGCCGAGTTGATCTGCCCCCCCTTCTCCAGGATGCAGGCCATCGCAGTCGCCGCATTCTCGGGACCCATCACCTCGCAGGCTTCCTGATAGGCTGAAGGACTAACACCCAGCATTGATCGCACCACCACCGCCGCGCTCATCATGTCGCGCCAGCTGGAGATCGCGCCGCCAGGTCCATAGGCGGAGATGTCGGGGCAAGCACGCAACACCATACCCAAGGGAAAAGGCTTCAACGGCTCGGGTTCACGCCGCGGCTCTTCCTCAGGTTTTGCCCCCAGCTCATTTCGAGAGCTTGGTTCAAGTTCAGAAATAGAGTCGGGTTTTGAATTCTGTATGTGCCGCTCACTTTGATAGGCATTGCCGCTCGTTTTTCGAACATTTGCCAGCTTTTCCAATCGGATGACGATGTTACTCCGTAGTTCCTCCATGCGGCCCAATGTTTCTGTCACCTGTTGCACACCCGAATTCCTCGGCAGCGAGGCCATGACGGCTCTGTAATCCTGGTGGATTGCATCCCAATTGCCAGGCGCACCCTCATCCAAAGCCGTCTCGATCAGCTTGACCACGTCGCGGCGGCAGATCGTCAACTGCTCACGAAGCCGCTGTAGTTGCAGGCGCTCCGCAATGACCTCGGCAGCCTTGAATTCTATCTCCTCTGCACGCGCCACAAGCGGTGCCAGCGAAAACCCGAAAGCCTCATCAAGTCTGCCTTCTCCGTCACGTCTTGCATACCGCTTGCCATTGGCGCTGTCCTTGCGGATCAGAAGCCCCGCGCTTACCAGCACAGCAAGGTGCCGCCGAAGCGTCGCCTCCGGCATGCCGTTCGCTCGCAGCGAGAGCTGGGCGTTCGAAGGGAAGACGATCAGTCCCTGCTCCTGACTCAGCTCCTGCTTAGGATAAAACGAAAGGAGCGCGTTCAAGACCGTCAGGGCCCGATCGGTGATCCCCAGCTTGCCTCGTGCCTCACACAGCGCCCTGTAAAGCTTCCACTTGTCGACGCAAGCGTCGTCCCTGACGTCCTTTGTCGCCACCTGCGCTGCCAGCATGGCAAGCGTCATCGGCCGCCGCCCAAAGGGCGTCGTCACACTTCCAACCTGCATTGTCTTTCACCTTTAGTTGGGCAAAAGAAATCCGCTCACCAAAACGGCGCCAAGACTCTTGACTGTGATTCGAGGAAGTGCGATTCTCAACTTGCTACAGATCGAGAAGGGCTTCCACGGGTAACGCCGTTGGGGGCCTTTTTCTTTTGCGGTTTTAGTCTCCTGTTGAACTTTTCCTAGACTCCCTGAAAGCCTCGTAGAGGCCGTCCAGGTTCTGCGTGATCCACTCGCCAAAAGGGTTCGCGTCCTTCTCTGACAGATCTAGTACGAAGCCGTTCGGTTTGGATTTAGGAGTCACGATGATCGAATTGGAAGGATGAGACCAAGCTTGGACCGCTCGCGCCGCCTTTAGTTTCCTCGGCTTCCGTCCAGACGACTTCAGGTGAGCGAGCAACAGATTAAAGGCCTCTCCTCCCCCCTGCGCACATTTGAACTCGTCAGTGGCCACGAACTCAATAGCTCGGGCGGCTCCAGCAGGAAGCGCGACCAACTTCTTCAGCTCCTCCCACCGGTCCCGGCCGATACCTTTCCCTGCTCCAACAGCTTCCATAACCGGCTCGGGTACAATCTCGACGACCGAAAGCATCCTAGAAAGAACTGTGTCGTCGACGGTCAGTGCCGCCTTCGCCACGTCTTTTTTCATACCTCGTGAAAGCAGTTTCTTCGCAAAGAGAGCTTTCTCAATGAAGGTTAAGTCTGCTCGAGCGGTGTTCTCCTGACCCTGAGCAATAATATGCTCGATATCGGCCATCTGTTTCACGACCGCGCGAACCTGAATACCTAGCTCGCGGGCAGCCTTGGCTCGGCGATGACCATAGATGATCTGATAGCGGCCGGCGTCATTAGGATGTGGCCGAACTAAGATGGGCGTGGATTGACCGCTTGTCTCAATCGCAACTTTGAGAGCGTGGAACTCTTCAGCTTCCTCACCAATTCGATCTGCGAGGAACGATCCCTCAAGAAGACCGGGATCGATAGAAACGACGGTCTCACCCTCAATCAGGCGCAGGCTCGCTTCAGCCATCTCATCCAATGACTGGAGCATGGATCGCGATGCCCCGCGCTTCGTATAGTCAGAACGTGCTTCCGACGGCGCAACCTCTCCGCCGAGAGTAGCGGTCACGCTTGCCAGTAGATTTTTTCTAGCCATCACCACCTCCTGCAAACATTAGGTCTTTGAAGTAAATGGAGAAAATGTCATTTTTGACAGCCGTGCAAAAGCTCATTTGCGGCCCCACGCTTTATGAATCAGTGACATGACTTCGCCATTCACGGCGTTAAGGCTCTCCAAAGCTCGCTCGTAAGTCGAACGGGTGAATTGTGACTTCTCGATTTCATAAACTGTCTGCTTGGTTATCCCAGCATCTGCTATCGCAGTAGACTTCAACATCTGGTTCTTCAGCATATTCTTGCTAAACATCGCCTGAAGGAAACCGACCATCTGCTGCTGAGGGACATCTGTCGGCTCGTATCGGGTTACCAAGTACCGAAACCATTTCAACTTGACCGCAGCTCCCGCACCCTTAATTGACTGTAAGATGCCGCCCAGCATGAGCAAAAACTGGCTCATTGACATAACATCTAGCATCTGCGGGTGAATGGTGATCAACACCGAAGTCGAGGCGGTCAGCGATGTTAGCGTGAGATAGCCAAGCTGAGGCGGACAATCGATGACAACGACATCATAGCGGTCATCGACCTCATTGAGTGCCGACGATATCCGTGTGAAGAACAACCTGCCTTCTGGCGAGCTCCTGTTCGAGGCCGCCAAGGGCGTCTCATATTCGTACTCTTGAAGTTCAAGATTCGCCGGAACTATATCAAGGTTGGGAAAATTGGTTGATCGTATGACCTCCTTGATTGAGATCCTCCGATCATCATAGCGTAGGGCCTCATAGAGCGACGGGTTCTTGTCAAGCTCGGGTTGAATGCCATGTAGCGACGTAAGGGAGGCTTGGGGGTCGAGATCGATCGCCAGAACCCGATGACCGGTGAGCGCTAGATACTGCGCAAGATGCGCCGCTGTGGTTGTCTTACCAGAGCCCCCTTTGAAATTGACCACAGAGACAACCTGCAACGCTTCACCATGCCGCCGGTGAGGCACATAACGCTTGAAATCAGAGCGGCCATGTTTGTCGAGATAATGCCGCAACTCCATCATCTGCTGGGCGGTATAAGACCGCCGCCCAGAGGAAGAGACTTCGGGGGATGGCCCCTTCCCCTCGAGATGAAGCTTCTTTATATGGTTCTGCGTAACACCTAGAAAGTCCGCGACTTCAGCTGACGTGAACAGACGTAGACCTTTCTCCGCATTCGGCGGATACTGTTCAAGGCGGAGCAAATTGAGCTTGTCCGAAATCAGTTCACCTTGCCGAAGGATTTCTTCGTCGAAGTCCATCTCGAATCCGTGCTCGGGCATCAGGTTCATTCTCAGCATCCGGAATAACGCTTTTTTGGAGCAAATCCATTCATAACCGGGATTAAGGCCCGATTCTGTGATTCTCAGCAAGAAGTTTTTCGTTAACAGAGGGTAAAGCCTGGCAAGCGCACAGGCCGGTAGTCGCAGTAGCAATCAATTCTGCGAACATAGCAGAAGAGAAGTGGCTACGCACGGCTTAGGCTACGCGCCATATTTCCCAGGAGGCAGAGAACATGTCTCGACGCGCTAGCGGTGCTTATTGCGTTTCTTATTCTAACGTGGCTCGGAGTTTCCTCAACCAAATCGTGTTTTGGCTTCGCAGAATTGAGCGAAAATGGTTTGCCTCGTACCCGCGGCAGCGGAGGCAGAGCTTCACCCTCATTTCCGATACGTCTCCGACCACGCCGAAACCACTGCGCGGTTTACCGGCGACACCGTGAGCGCATTTACCTTGATGGTCCGGCCCAATGCGACATGCCAATGGCAGCCCCCGCACCCTTTCCTTTCTCCGCCTGCACCTAAGCTTTCAACTTCCCTTGGTACCAAAAACCCATTCTCCAGCACCTATGCAGCTGAGGTCGTTTGGGCTCTAACGCCATAGCGCTATAGAACACCCTATAGGCTGACATGGTTCGAGTAAGGGCGCCTAGCCCGTTGAATTAAAAATAGACTGCTCGATCAATCATTTGCGCCAAAGTGCACGGCTGTCAAACTTGGAGCGGATCACCTTCTCCGCGTCCACCCAGAGAGGGCCGCTCCACGCTAGATAGGCACAAGCTGCGTGGTCGTCATCCCACGCCAGATTAGCCTTGCAATATACTCAGGATAATGAACGCGCGTCCCCCGTTAACCATACGCGGGCTCTTCCGTTCCGGGTGTGTTCTGTCGACTTGCTGCAGGCTCTGTTCCGGACTAGGTATCATTTGTCAACTGAAACTGAAGTCACAGCAGACACTTAGCGGCCCCCGCCGGTGCTAGGAACACCAACGAGGGCCTGACCCGCAACCTTCTCATGAAAGGCCTTGGGCTATGTCGACGCTTAACCTCTCCCCGCACATTGGGGAAGCCATGTCACTTCCATCTCCTGTTGAAACCGGAGTTCCTGTGCAGGCGTCTCGCCGATCGCTGACGGCCCGCTGCTCCCACGCGAGCTGCGGCATCCGTAACCACTCGGATCAACCGATCCACCGGTAGCGAGCAAGCGCGACCTTCGAGCAGCCCCGTTCTCGTGAGCCGTAGGCGGAAATAATTTCCGCATCGATGACGGCGCTCGTCCTGTGTGGCTGTCGGTTTCGATCATATCCAGGAGACATAGATGACCATCACCAAGCTGCCGCAGGCAGACACGCCCACCTATACCCACCGCATCGACACTGATGAGGTGAGGCCTCGCTTCGATGCGCTCGTTGAGGAGCTCGCGCATGCCGTCTTCTCTGTCGACGCGATCGCGACTGGGCTGAACACCAGCCTCGATACTGTCGGGACCATCGTACGATCCGTTCCATCGCATGAGGGGCGGCTGCTCGAGCGCGGCATCGCCATGCTCACCGGGTTCAATCCCGACCTCGTGGTGCTGACGCAGAATATCCGGCTGCCGGTGAGCAAGGCTGCCGTCGAGCTGGTGGAGATGAACCGACCCGCTCAATACCGGTCGCTGACGCTCGACGCCGACTGCAGCGGACGCAAGAGCTATGCGCCCGACCTCATCGTCCTCAACCGCAAAACGCATGTAGCGCATGTCGTGGAAGTCAAGCGGAGCCTCAATTCCTACGAGACCTCGCGCATCACTGATCTGAAGACCCGCATGCTGGCGGCGTCGCTGATCGTGCCAGACCTCCTCTACAAGGAGCACCGCCGGCTAGTTGCGGAGGACGTCCGCGTCGTCATCCTCAATGCGGAGAACCAGCGGACCGACATCGAGGGTGGCGTCTGGCCGCTTTCGCATCTCGATCACCTGCTGGAAGTTACGGGTGCAGGCGAGATGATGAAGTCTCTCCAACAGGCGTTCCGCGACCGGATCGAGCAGAACTGGAAGCAGGCGCTCCAGAGCGTGAGTGGTGGCATTGAGGGCAGGGGAGTGTCCGCAGCCGCTGCCTCGCCGACCCAGGCAAATGATACGCCTGCCACGGCTGGATCAGACACCGATCCACCTCCCGACGGGATCGTCCGCTTCGGGTTTGCCCGCATCCCCATTGCCAGGACCGGTTAGCGTGCAAGCTCGCCCACACCTGAACCCACAACGACTGAGACATGATCGCGCCGCCCCCTTGGGCCGGTCGCAAGGGAGACGTCTGCCGTGACGACATCGAACATCATCGCATTTCCCCGCCGTGGAGCCACCGGCTCCGAACCGAATTCGTTTCGTAGGAAGCAAGCCGGTCCTTCCTCAGCACCTGCGCCGGCTGCGCAAGCAATCGCTCTGGCCATCGCAACACCGTCGGGTGGGGCGTCCTCCGAGGCGCAGCAGGAGTTCGCCGAGACGGTCATCGGCACCGCCATCCGCTTTGCCCGGCGCAAAGGCCGTTCGCTCACGTCGCTGCCGCCGCAGATGCGCAAGTGGCTGCTCGAACTCTGCGACCAGGGTGATCCCACTGCACGGGTGGTCCGTGACTGGCTGGAGGGGAACGGCCGTCTCCATATCGTCGGTTCGGCGACCAGGGACGGGGAGGGGATGTAATGGAAACCGTCACCGACCGCATCAGCCGCTATCTCCTCAGGCGTATCCGTCGCCGGGCCGCGCTGGACCTCTACGAGAGCGCCGCCGTGGTGGAGCTCCTCACGTCACGGTTCGTCGATGACAGCGAGGACAGCGGAACCGCCTGGAGCATCACCGACGCTGCCATGGCTCTCCTCACCGGCGATCCGGCCAAGGATCGAGCAGCGGTCGCCAGGGCACTCCAGCGGGCAAGACCGATCGCGCCTCCGGACGAGACGGAGATGTATGACTTCAGCCATCAGACCGAACACCCTGTCGTCCGGGCGCTGCAGGACATCTGTGATGCCGAGCCTTCTACCGCAGGAGCGTCGGTGGAGGATGGACTGGCAGATCGAGAACGCCGGCTGGCAACGATCCGGCTGCTGGCGCTGCTTCGCGAACATCTGCCGAGGCCTAATCCGGTTCAGGTGGCCGTGGCACTGCTTGTGGCTCGAGCTGTTGGGAACAGCGTCGATGACGTTCAGGCGCTTCTGAAGGTTCTGCGCGGCTCGTCACCCTGCCTCTCCATCAGCGTTCCGATCGGTCAGTTCGAGCGGCGCTTCGGCATGCAGTTGGAAGAGAGCCTGATCATCCCGTCGCGATGCGTCCTATCCGACGTGATGAAGGGTCCAGGGATTTCCGGTCGCTATAACGAGAAGTGGCGATCGCGCCCGCACAGGAAGATCGCGACGCTGTCGGGGCAGGAGGCGCGCAAGGCGAACGAGCTGTCCCTGCGGCGCTACATCGCGGATGTCCTGCTTGCGGCAGACCGGCCACTGGTGATTGCCGACGAGGCACCGGGCACGGCACTTCCGCTGGTGGCGCGGACACCTGATCTGGCTCTGGTAGGCCCGCCGATCGACCGGGAACTGATCGCCGAACTCCTGCTGGTCTGCCTTGGCATTGCGCCAAAGCGGTCTTTGAAGGTCATGGAGGGCATGAAGTTCGACCCAATGGGACTTGGGCTGGATGATCTGGCGCTGGCAGTTCGACCGGGGAGACATGTTGCGGAGGTGGTCCGCCTGCTTGGCGAGCTTGCGGAGAGAAACCGCGGCAGCGTCAAGGAAGAGGACGGCGAGGAAAGCTGGACCGAAGGACTATCCTCCACAGGCAGATCAGGCGCGTCGGGTAAAGGGAAGGCAGGTGCCCTGGCGGGTGAGGTGATCGAGCCGGAACCGCTGGAGGTCATGGAAGCGGAAGGGCAGGGGACAGGAAAGCGCCTCAAGCCCCGGCCACCCCGGCGGCCGCTACGCGTCGACAAGCTCACCGGGTACGGCGAAGCGCGGCAGTGGGCTGTCGATCTAAAGGAAGACCTGAACCTCTGGCGGGAGGGTCAGCTCGACTGGTCGGAGATGAGCACAAGACTTCTACTCTCCGGACCGCCTGGCACGGGCAAGACGACCTTTGCGCGAGCACTCTGCAATTCGCTCCAGGTGCCGCTGGTCGCCACCTCGGTCGCGACATGGCTCGAGCCGGGCTATCTCGGCGATGTACTGAAGTGCATCACCGCGACCTTCGCGGCGGCGACGAGGAGGGCACCCTGCATCCTCTTCATCGACGAGCTCGACAATATCGGCAGCCGCGGCAGAAACACCGGGAAGCACTATGATGACTACTGGACCTCGCTGATCAACCGGCTTCTCGAACTCCTCGACGGTGCGGCGAAGACGGAAGGTGTCATCGTCGTCGGAGCCACTAACAGAGGTGGCTCGGGAAATCTGCACAGCTAGGATAAGTGGAATTTCTGCCTGACTTCGGCTTAGATGCCGGGAACAGGAGAGACCATGACGAGACGACCCCGCCGGAACCACAGCCCGGCTTTCAAGGCAAAGGTGGCGCTCGCCGCCATTCGAGGTGAGCAGACGCTGGTGGAATTGTCCCAGCAGTTCGACGTGCACGCCAACCAGATCAAACAGTGGAAAGACCAGCTTCTTGAGGGGGCGACAGGCGTTTTCGGCGATGGAACGAGGACGGAACCAGCGGGTCCGACCGTCGACGTCAAAACGCTGCACGCCAAGATCGGCGAACTGACACTGGAGAATGATTTTTTATCCGGTGCGCTCGGCAAGGCGGGATTGCTGGGCGGAAAGAAATGATCGTCCGCGAGCACAAGCTATCCGTGGTGCGCCAGGCGAAGCTTCTCGGCTTCAGCCGTGGCAGCGTCTACTATTCTCCACGTCCGGCGCCTGATGGCGACCTTGCCCTGATGCGGCGGATCGATGAACTGCATCTCGACTACCCGTTCGCGGGAAGTCGGATGTTGCAAGGGCTCTTAAGAGGAGAAGGGCTGGAAGCTGGGCGGCTGCACGTCGCCACGCTGATGAAGAAGATGGGCATTGAGGCGATCTATCGCCGCCCAAACACCTCGAAACCAGCGCCTGGGCACAAAATCTACCCCTATCTTCTGCGCAAGCTGGCGGTCACGAGACCCAACCAGGTCTGGGCGATGGACCTGACATATGTTCCGATGGCGCGGGGCTTCGTCTATCTCTGCGCCGTCGTCGACTGGTTCAGCCGGAAGGTCCTGTCATGGCGGCTGTCGATCACAATGGAAGCAGCCTTCTGCATCGAAGCCGTCGAAGAGGCACTTGCTCGTTATGGCAAGCCCGATATCTTCAATACGGATCAGGGATCGCAGTTCACCTCCATCGACTTCACTGCCGTGCTGAAGAAGGCGGAGATCGCCATCTCGATGGATGGCAAGGGCGCGTGGCGGGACAATGTCTTCGTCGAGCGGCTCTGGCGTTCGATCAAATATGAGGAAGTCTACCTCCATGCCTACAAGACTGTGTCCGAGGCCCGCGTCGGCATTGGCCGATATCTGACCTTTTACAACGCCAGACGCCCACATTCATCCCTTGACCGGCAGACGCCGGATCAGGCCTACTTCAACGCGCTGGCACCAATGATGGTGGCGGCATAATCGAGGCGGAAATCCACTTAGCAAAACGCCCGAAACTGTTCAGACAAACCGAGCCACCTCTAACCTCCCGGACAACATCGACCCGGCGCTGCTACGGTCGGGCCGGAATTGTCACGTTATCGAGGGGTAATCGAAATACGCCTGCGGCTCTCTGAGATCAGACAATCGCGCCCGTCACGGCTTTCCAATGCGCTATTGCGCGGATGCGGTGAATGTGTGTGGTCAGGGCGGATCGTTTGTGACGTGGGGCGACGAAGAGATTTCGGAGCGCTGAGAAGATCGATATGAACCGCTGCAAGCTACCAGTTGATCGGAAACCCTGCATCGTGCGTTCTCGTTTTCGGAGCGGCAGATGAGAATTTTCCGCTCGATTGTTGAGCCCCTTGTGGGACCGGTGCTCGACAGCTGGCATAACG
This sequence comes from Pseudorhizobium banfieldiae, assembly GCF_000967425.1. Lineage (NCBI taxonomy): Bacteria > Pseudomonadati > Pseudomonadota > Alphaproteobacteria > Hyphomicrobiales > Rhizobiaceae > Pseudorhizobium > Pseudorhizobium banfieldiae. Next base: position 301,214 of record NZ_FO082821.1, on the reverse strand, counting down.
TCACGCTTGGCCGCGCCATACGAACGGAGCTTGTCGGTGACGATCCGCTTGGGCGGCATGCCTGCTTTCTTTAGTAGCCTGATCAGCAGTCGCCTCGCGGCTTTCGTATCGCGCCGGCCTTGAACAATCTCATCGAGAACATAACCGTCTTGGTCAACTGCACGCCAAAGCCAGTGTTACGGTCAGCGATGGAAACCACCACCTCGTCCAGATGCCAGACGGCGCGGTGTGATGGCCACCGGCGACGGATTTGCTATGCGTAGGCCGGTCCGAATTTCCGCCCCCATCGGCGGATCGTTTCATACGAAACGACGATGCCACGCTCCAGCAGCAATTCCTCGACCAGGCGCAGGCTCAGCGGGAACCGAAAGTACAACCAGACTGCATGGGCAATAATCTGCTGCGGAAAACGGTGGCGCTTGTAGCTGGTGGCTGGATTCTTCATCCCACCATCTCTACCCCACTTACTGACAGCAGGTTTATGTGACAACACCCCTCCATCGTCTTGCGGCCGAGCATGCGCTCCAGCTCGCGAACGCGATCCTCAAGCTTCTTCACTTTCCGAATTGCCGACCACCGGCTCGTCAGAACCCACGGCTGCAGCACCTCCCTCGTTTAAGAGCCTGCGCCACCGGTAAAGCAGATTGGGCGCAACGCCATGGCGGCGAGCGGTAGACGATACCGTCTCGCCTGGTTCGAAAGTCTGCTAAATGATTGTCAGCTTCTGCTCGGTTATCCACCGCCTGCGGCGGACATCACCCGTCAGCACTTCAATGTGTCGGTACTCGTTAGGCATAAGCCTATACCCAAGCCTGTGCTTGAGCCTTTCTGCTTATGCCGAATGTCCGGTCGAACGGGGGCAGTTCACTACCTAAAACCAAATGGGCCGGTTACAAGCCGGTGTGTGCGGAACCGCCCTGAGGAGGGCGGCCCGTTCTGATTCACTGGTAAACGGCGTTAGATGGAGTAATGGGGGGAGTGGCCGTGTTGATGAGCAAACGCCGTTCAGTCGGCATCCCGGTCCAGCAGGATGCGTGCCGAGGCAGGAGGCTCCTCCTGGAGATGGAGCTTGCGCCGGAAGTTCCAGCCGCCATCGACGTATTTGTCAATTAGCTCATCCAGCACCTCCTCAGAAGCCCTCGCGTTGAAACCTTGCGCCACCAGTCCATCGAGTAAAGCATCCTCCACGACATGCATGCGTGCAGGGTTGCTCGTCCTTACTGCCAGGTTTGCTGTCTTCACGATCAGCCAGTGGAGCGCGATGCGGGCGACGTCGTCACGACCGGGGCGGCGCTCCCTCTTGAGACGCTCCCGATAGGCTCGCTGACGTCCGCGTTGCCTGTCTCGCCCGCCGCCACGCGTGCTCATGACCACCTCCTGCAAACGGCGTTTCTCCCAGAATCGAATTTGTCGAATTCTGAATCGAGAGATTGGATCAGATCGAAGAGGGAAGGGCGGGAGCCCGACGTTTTCCAGGACCGTACCTGACTGCTTGGAACGCGACGGGCAGCACTCTGGAACGCGCTTGCAGGTTCTCTCTCAGTTGTCATCTCGACCTCCCAGCCATGCAAGGCCGGTGGAGCCTCGCCATGAAAACATCGACCGCTCCGGCAGCTTTGCCAGGCGGCGCTGAAACGCCCCGAGTTCCTCTGAGCCGCGGTCCAATGGCGGAGCGGTCGTAAAGAAGCTGGGCCGATACATGTCGGTTCGCAGCGGCACCCATATCAGGCCTGAGAAGATGCCGGGTTCGTGAGCTGCGCTGATGAGTATCTGTGTCGCCTCCATCATGAGGGCCGACATGATCGGTAGTCGCTCGCTCGTCAGCAGGGCCAGAAAGCGCGGCTGCTGGCTGCTGTCGCAAACGAAAATCTGCTCGTCATAGACAAGCTCGTGACGCAGTTGCCCTTCTCGCAACGCCACTATCCGGTGGATGTCAATGAACCCGGGCAGGTCTGGCTGGCGTTGCACGTAGCGGCCGTCGAGGCGGATGCTATCGACGCCAAGCTTGTTTGTGATGGCCTGGTGCAGCAGCAGCAAGCGCTGAAAGGCTTCGTCGCATGCGGACTTGGCGTATCCGAGATGCTCAGCGTCTGCGATATCGCTGTAAAGAGTGACGGCATCAGGCGAGACGCTGATCGAAAGGTTCGTGCCCCTGAACACCAGGTGGCTCAGCCAAGCGCTGCCTCCAGGCGCAAGCACGTCCGAGAGGCTGGGTTGCGTGTCGGCAATAGTCGAGAGTGCGCGGGCCAGCGCTGGCCGCGTCAAGTAGTTTTCGAGCATGTGTGGGAAGTTTCCGGTTGATACTGATAAAAGGCTCGGGTGATATTTTTGCGCCGTCAAGCATTATCTTGTGAGGAAGAAAATGAATCTGGGGGGGGCGCTGCTACTCAGCCAGGTCTGGCGACCGGGAGATGATTTATTCCGGCTGAGCGGTTAGCCCCAGCTCCAATGCAAGCGCCATTCGTGCGCTGTGTCGCAAACGGCGTTCGTCATGGAATCGGATAAGTGAGGTCCAGAATCGAACGTGTCTGAATTACCCCGTAGCAGGCCGGGACACCCTGTCCCGCCCCGTTAAAAGAAGTCCTGTCGCGCGGCAGCCGTTGTCGAAGCGTTTGGCGAAGTCCAATCTCGGCCTTCCAACGCACAGAAGCATCAAAGATGCTATGGAAACGGCGGTTTGATGAGAATCGAGCGCGGGACAGTTTGAATCGAAACTATCGAACTCGGAATCGAAGATGCGCAATTTGTTTCGACTTGCAGTAAAGTGCGGGCGCTTTGGGTCGAGGTGCGGGCCATTGAACATGCTTCACCGGCGATCGACCCTACGTGCCTTTCCATTTTCCTCCTGGGAGGCCAGCGACAGGCCGCGCACGCTGGTGCCGCTGGCTGTCGTGGCGTTAGAGCCATAGACCACCGCCGCCTTGACGAGACTGCAAAAGCGGATAACGCCGTCTCTCGTCGGTCAATCGTCTAGGGTGTCAACATCTGCGCGCCCGAAAGCGCCACAGGCAAAGTAGCCAGGGGCATGCCGGAAGCCTCAACTGCGGCAGGCAAAGATTACCTTAGGGTTTAGACTCAATCATAGCCAGAACGCGACGAGGGTGGCCAAGGCGACTGCGGAGAGGAAGTTTCTGGCAAGCTTGTCGTAACGCGTTGCGACGCGTCGGAAGTCTTTCAGTCGGCAGAAGGCGTTCTCGATGAGGTGGCGGCTCTTATAGCGTTCGGCGTCGTATCGGATCGGCCTTGTGCGATTTGAACGGCCAGGTATCACGGGGACGATTGCGGACTGGCGCAGTCGCTTTCGCAGACTGTTGGCGTCATATCCCTTGTCCGCAAGGAGATATCGCGCACCCTTCAGACCAGCCAGCAGGTGTGGCGCGACCGGGCTGTCTGCCGCATTGCCACCGGTCAGCATGAATGCGAAAGGGCGACCGATCACGTCGGTGAGGACGTGGATTTTGGTGGTTTGCCCGCCGCGCGAAGGTCCGATAGCCTGATTTTTCGCCCCCCTTTGCCGCCATGGGCCGAGCGGTGCGCCTTGACGTAGGTGCTGTCGATGGAGGTGCTTTTGGTGACCGCGCCAGACGTCGCGAGCGCCTCGACCAATTCAGTCCAGAACCGTTTGCGAGACCAACGATTGAAGCGGTTGTAGACCGTGGTCGAAGGGCCATAGTCGCCCGGGCAATCGCACCACCGGCAGCCGACCTTGAGAACGTGGATGATGCCGGAGATCACTCGACGATCATCGACCCGGCGAGCCCCACCCTTGTTCCTCGGCAACAGGGGCTCAATGACCGCCCATTGCTCGTCCGACAGCCAAAACAAGCGACCCATTCAAGCCTCCAATCCATTGATTGGGAATCCTGAATCTGGTTTGCCGCAGCAAATCAACATGATCAATGGGTTTCGACCCTAGGACAGTCTCTTCTGGATGCGCTGATCAGCAGCAAATGGCTTTCATCATCCGGTAAGGAGATCGGATGACGGATTCTGCCCAACGTGTAGGGCACGACTACTCGGTCTCTCGCTAAGGTCGTTCAGGCGAAATTGAAGGGGCGGACGTTTGCCAATCTCCACGGCTTGAGGTCATCGCGCTGGCTAACGCTGGGCCAAGGCTCCGTTGTCGGCGGCGCGTCGGTATCCCAATGGCTGCCCCGACGCGGCTCAACAAGCGCTGTCTCGTCTGATGCGAGTTCTGCGTCAGCATTTACGGCGCGCGATCTTCAGTCGGACCTGCTCCTGAACTGCCCTATTGCCTCAAGCATAAACCGCAGGCAGCGTTCGTCGGTCACGTCAACTGAGGATGCGCTATCGCCATCGGTACTGCGGCTTTCCGTGTAGGACCATGACAATGACTGATCCTGCGCCCGGATGGACAAGAGAAGATTATTTTCTTCCAAGAGGAGCGTCCAACGAAAGCCGTCAAGGCTGCCTTCGCCCAACTCAGTCTCCGAGTGGACATCCAGCGTCTCTACATCAAAGTGATGGGCGGCCTCCAGCAGTTCACGGCACTCACGCGAAATGTCATAATCATCGAAATCATTTAGCTCATCGAAACCAGCTAGCTGATTGGGAACCCAAAGCCAGCCCATGACATAGGCCCCATTGCGGGTCCGCTCGAAAACGGCGTCATCGTCCACATGGAGGTAATTACTAAAACGATCTGCGGCTTCAATGAACGCACCCGCGTCGGGATGCTCGGTCGAGGGGATGAGCTTCGCCACAATGGATGGTTCGCTTGTTGCTGCTAGTATGGTCGCAATTTCTGTCTTGTCTAAATCAATCCACATTTCAATCTCCGGTGTGGGTCTAATAAAAGGGTCACCGGAGATTCTGTCGGCGGCAACAGGGGCTCGTTCTTCGGCTTCTGCCGCGTCTGCAACAGCGGCGGGAATTGCCGACGAGGGATAGTGTCGGCCGCGTCCGTCAAGCTGGTGTAATTTCGGGTGTGGTTCCGGGCCGTCATGATCAGGCGGCTCTGGGTGTAATCTGAAGTGTGGTTTCCTCCTCGATTGTCGGTGGATTCAGCTCGGCCATCGCCTCGACCTGCATATATCGGCTGAGAAGCTGCCATTCGTCATTGGCTTCGAGGAGGACCGCGCCGATCAGGCGTATGATGCCATCCTCGTTCGGGAAGATGCCAACGACATCGGCACGGCGTTTCACTTCCTTGTTCAGCCGCTCCAGAGGGTTGGTGCTGTGGAGCTTGGTGCGGTGCTGCGCCGGGAAGGCCATGTAGGCCAGCACGTCGGCTTCGGCGTTGTCCATGAAGGTGCCGAGCTTGGGCCATCTGGCGCGGAGCTGGTCGGCGACATGCCGCCAGGTCTGCATGGCATTGTCATAGTCGGGCTGGATGAAGGCCTGCCGGATCGCGGCGGCGACCATGGTATGCTGTCCCTTGGGGACGTAGGCGAGTGCGTTGCGCATCGCATGAACCCTGCACCTCTGCCATGTCGCGCTGAGGATACGGGTGATGGCGGCCTTCAGACCTTCATGAGCATCGGAGATGACCAGTTTGACGCCGGTGAGACCCCGGCGCACGAGGTCGCGCAGGAAGCTCGTCCAGAACGGCTCGGCTTCGGAAGGGCCGATATGCAGGCCGACGATCTCCCTTTTCCCGTCCGTATTCACGGCCACCGCGATTATCGCCGCCACCGACACGATGCGACCGCCCTCACGCACCTTCAGATAGGTGGCGTCGAGCCAGAGGTATGGCCAGTCACCGGAAAGGGGGCGCTTGAGGAAGGCGTTCACCCGCTCGTCGATATCCTTGCACAGCTTGGAAACGGAAGATTTGGAGATACCGGTCATGCCCATGGCCTGCACCAGTTCATCGACCTTGCGCGTCGAGACGCCGTTGATCCACGCCTCCTGGATGACGGCGACAAGCGCCTTCTCCACCATCTTCCTCGGCTCCAGGAAGCCGGGAAAGTAGGCTCCCTGCCGCATCTTCGGTATCTTCAGGTTCAATGTGCCGAGCCGGGTGTCGAGCGAGCGGTCGCGGTAGCCGTTGCGCCAGGTCTGGCGGCCGTCGCCACGTTCATAGCGGCCAGCGCCGATCAGGCCGTCAACATCGGCCTCCATGATCAGTTGCAGCACGCTTTCGGCAATCGTCCGCAGGAAATCGCTGTCGCCGCTCTTCGCGGCAAGTTCGGAAAGAGCTAATCTGTCGTCGGTCATCGGGGTTCCTTTCGGCTGGTTGAAGTCTTGCAACTCCACCTTCTCCGACAGGCCCGGTGCCCACCTTGCGCTCAACGAATTCGGCAGCTCATTCTCCACCGCCGTTTCCACCTCAACGCGCCTCCGAAATTACACCACGTGCGCGGACGCTACCATAGTGTCCAAGCCGGAGCGTCGCGACCGTGCCATGAGCTGACGTGAACGTGACGGAGACGTTTCCTGTTGCCGCAGGACGCCGACACCCGTTGGCGCAGAGCAAATCGGTTTCGGCTAACACATGTGGCCACCGGTAAACGTCGTACCACCGTGCAACGGCATGCTCCTCGCGTGAATCGACAATGTCGACTTCTGAATCGTCGAAGCGCAACTTATATTAGTTCGCGTTGCTTCGCCTACACGTTGAAACCGCGCACCCTGCCATTGAACCACTTTACCCCAATGGCCGCGCAAATGACGACGCGGCCTGAGACCACCGGTGAAAGTTGTCTGATCGAGCGCCCCCTGGGCAGTCTCCCTCGTCGCCATCGCGATACCGTTGCAAGTAGATTTGTCCGCAGTGTCAACATTTCTTCTGAATCTTTGGCATCATCGCCGGGATTAAACGCCGCTCGTGGGTTCGTTAACAGAAAATTCTCGGACTAAGCTATTCCTTATTATCGGCTGTTGACGCCGACGAAAATATACCCGCAGAATTGAATTCTCGAAACAGATCGCAAGAGATCGCAATTAATGAAGGACCTGCAATGAATGTAGTCGAAGTAGACAAAGGGTTACATGAGGATGTCGTGAATTTTCTGACTGCTGTCGCGCATGATGCCACGATAGAGGATTATGCCGTCGAGCTTGCAGAGGAATTTGAGCTGGACGAGTATGAAGCAATGAACATGGCTTATCGCGAGTATAACGGTGATGTGAGTATTCAAAACTACATTATCTGGGCTCGTGAAATCATACGCAAGCATAGGCTGGAGCCAGAATAAGGGGAGCTTTCCTCCGCGAACTGGAAGCTCACGGGGGAAAGTTGCAGCTAGTTCGGGCTACCGAGTACTGACGGTTCGGCCGGACGCGTGGCTCGGGTCAGCAATTCTGAGACGCGATTACCCTCAAGGTAAGTCTCTGCATCCAAAGCTCGCGCAAGCTCCAACAGCGCGTGGTTGTGCTCGCGCATCGCATCGAGAGCTATGCCCATTGCCGTCTCCAGCCGCTGATGAACGCGTGTCGCTAGATTCGGATCGAATCTGAGGTCATGCGAGATGCGCTCTGGTGGCATGTAGAGCAGTGGCTTGGATGATGAGCATCCAAGCATAGTCTCCAGGTGCGTCGCATGGGCCGTTGCCAATGCGAGGTCGCTGCGCTCGGATCCGCCGCTACCGATCATGGTCTCGCCCAGGACAGTCATCTCCGCCGCACGCCCACCCAGGATGCAGGCGATCAGCGACATCATCCCGGCTTCGGTCTGGGTGGCTTCGGTGGAGATCTCAACGCGTGTGTCGCCACCACGAGCTTGGCCGGTTGTCATGGACACCACCGTGCCGACACCCGTGAGCGACCACATCAGAGCGTGTCCTGCCTCGTGGACCGAGATCCGCCATTTCAGCTCGGGCGAGGGGCGCTCCGCTGAACCGGCGATTGCAGACTGGACGTCGCTGTAGGCGAGGGGGCGTCGCGCCCGACGCGCCTTCCGTCGTGCTTCTCGAATGATCCGTTCGATATCGGCACCCGTCATCCCCTGCGCCGCCAACGCCAAGCGGCGAAGCGGCGAGGGGGTGATCACTGAGGATGTTCTGTTCCGAGTGTTCGTTTGCGTACTATTCATGGGCCGCCTCCTGCGGGCTTGCCTGATAAGCCGGAGCATGTACGAGGCTCCCAATTACGCGTCTGAGGTCCGGTCCCAGGTGGTGCGCCAGGATGCCTTCCAGGGCATCGAGGTCTGGCGGCTGTATCGGGATGTGTGTCTCAAGTCTTCCCGAGCGTCGTAGGGCAGGATCGATGGCATCGGGCCGATTGGTTGCTCCGATGATGATAATACCCTCGCTCTTCAGCGCCCCGTCCAGAAGCTCAAGCAATCGGTTGATCACGGAAATCCAATAATCATCATAGGAGCGGCCTCCTCCAGCATCGCGTCGGCCAATTCCGTCGATCTCATCGATCAGCATGATCACGGGCTGCCGAGCCTGCGCAGCCTCGAAGACGGAGCTCATCCTTCGAAGCACGTCGCCCAGGTACCCGGGCTCAAGCCATTCCGCCACGGACGTAGCAATCAGTGGGATCTCGAGTGAATTGCAGAGAGCCCGGGCGAAGGTAGTCTTCCCGGTTCCCGGCGGTCCCGATAGGAGCAGTTTCGTGCTCATGTCACTCCAGTGGATCTTCTTCCGCATCCACAGCTTCAGGTCAGCTTTCAGCTCCAGCGCCCACTGCCGCGCCTCGCCGTAGCCCGCCAACGTCTCCAGGATTAAAGGTTGTTGGGAGCTCCGCTTCTTTCGTATTCTCTGCGGGAGGATCAGCTCAACCTGGTACTTTCCGTCTTTGCCCCTTGATCGGCCCGAAGAAGTCGATCGAGAGGTCGTCTCAGTCTTGCCCTCAGGCTCATCCTTTGCCTCCGTCCTGGTCCCGGCGTTGCCCTCTTCTTCCGTCTCATCATCGCCGTCGATCGTGATGTTATCGCGCGACAGCTGTTCGAGCCGGTCAAGGACCGTATCGAGGTGGCGATCCGGTCTGATGGACAGCGCGAGGTCATCAAGCCCGAGGTTCCCGGTTTTGATCGTCCGCGTGGCCAGCCCATGAAGTGTGCTCTCGATCGGAATACCAAGGCAGGTCTCGATGATTTCGGCGAGCATATGGTTGTCCAGCCGCGGCGCATCAAGGATGATATCGGCGCTGCTCACGACACGACGTGGCCAAAGAGATTCGGTTTCTGTCAGCACCAGGATGGGTGCACCTGCGCGTGTTGCCTTTGCCAGAGTTCGGCGCAGCCGCTCAGCGCTGACGGCCAATAGCTGGGTGAGCGGGTAGGACAGAACAGTTCTGGCCGAAGCCGACTGATCGTCGTGCGACCAGCGATCATTGAACGAATGATGGAGTCCGTCAACCAGATGGATTGGGTGAGGCAGGATAGCCCCTTGCTGCAACAGCTGGTTGACCACCGCCTCTGCCTCGCGCGTTGGAAGGCGCAGGCAGATCAGTGGCGCGGACGACTTGAGGGCCGTGAACAGCATGGCTCCAGAGCATCCGGGCGCACGCAGTGCTTCGGCGAGCAGGATCACGATCGCAACGTCCATGACCGGCAGGGGCAAGGCCGCTTGCTTCAGATTGTCGAGCAGCGGCCGAGCGAGGAGAGGCGCTGACGGGGCTCGCAACTTCGGCCCTTTCTGTTTCCCGTCTGTCTTTGGTGGTGCCGTCCCCTCGGCGGCAAACTCATTTGCGGTCCCTACATCGAAGCCTTCCTCGATAAGCGCCTTGACCACCTCCGCGTGGGGATCGACGGGCATCTGGACCGAGGAGGTATGGACGCGTGCAAGGCGACGGCGCACGTTGTCGCTGCCTGTGGGGCCAGTGGCAATTTCGGCGAGCGGCCCCACCCGATACCTTCGGACGCTGACCGTTCCTACCGTGATATCCTCCGGCATCAGCAGGTCTGCGGAGCAGGCGCGCCGGAAGAGCATACGAAGCGAGTGTCGACGGAGGCGGCGGAGCAGGTGGGTCTTGAGACGATCACTGGTAGGCATGTTGGATCTCCTCCAGCAGCAGGGACAAGAGTTTGAGACGACGTTGCTCGTCGCGCCGCAGCAGGATCGGGTTACCGGGACGCCAGGGACGGCCATGCCGCCAGATCCGGTCCCCCCAGCGGACGGGTCTGCCGCCGGAAGGGCAGCGCCGCTCTCGACGCTCTTCGAATGGAATGTAGGCTGTACCGGATGCCGGAGTGCCCTGTAGCCAGTGCCAGATCAGCCATGCCGTCGGATCGCCTTCTGCGCATAAATCGCTCAGCGTCCTCTGGACCAGGAGAGGAAGTGATCTTTCGGTGCGGCCAAGTCGTCTGCAACGGCGGATGATCAACGCGGCAAGGACAGCACTCTCATCCTCCGGCAGATGGTGGGATCGTACGAGAGTGCTCCACGATGGCGCAGGCTTGTTGCGGGGCGGATGCGTTGTTCGCTGCACTGGGGGGCTAACGGACGTGGCTATGGGATTCGGTCGTGATGTATCGGATGACATGGCAATAGGTCTCCATGCGCCGGAGAGTGTCCGGACGCCATTGGCGAGAAGGGGGATTGAGAGGGACTAGTGGACGCGCTCTGCGTCCGGGCGGAAGAAGCCTATCTTGACCGCTGCTGACGGCCGAGGCTTTGCGGGCCGACCCCGTCTCCTTGGCTGCTGTTCTTCAAGTGAACGCGGAGGGTGAGGCTTTTCTGGGCCTGCCGCGATCTGCGCTTTCTCTCCGGTCGAAGGCGCTGCAGCCAGCCAGCGGTCCCGGAAGATGGAGCGAAAGGCCTCGATAGCCGATTGGGCGGCGCTCCCAGCCCCGCTAACCCCTAAAAGATCGTCGAGACGTGAGAGCGACCAGAGGCCTTCGTCGATATCTGCAGATGTTCTTGCTCCGTCGATGATGGCTATTCCCACTGACTCGACAGCAAGCCGCTGGTGGTGACACCACAGAATTTCCGGTAGCACGCAAGCGGCCGCTTCCATTCGCTTCTGAAGTTTGCCGAGGCTGCCACCACCGCTGTAGCCGCCAAGCGATCGTTTGACGTCAACGATGATCGCACTCCGTCTCGCCCGGTCGACGAGCACGAGGTCCGGATGATAGGAGGTGCTGCTTTGGCTTTCTGGATCGACAGACAAACGCCTGTAGGCATCGAGTGTGTTGCGCTCGGCGAGTTCCGCAGCAATCCTCAGCACCGGCAGCTTCATGCCAGTAAGCACGTCCTGGCGAGTGTTGGTACGTGCCAGTGTGGTGACGACTGATTCAAGCAGACGACCCTCCTCGCTTGCGAGCGTCCTGCCGACTACTTCTATGGCATCGAGATCGCCACTTGCCGCAGATCGCACTAGCGTCGGGTCAATAGCCCGGTCACATGCGAGGGTGACGAGAGCTTCAAGGTTTGCCGGAAGCCTGGTTCCGGGCACGGAGGAGCGTTCGGCCGATCGGCCGTTGTGTATTTTACTCATGGAGAATGATCCTGTTCTCTCGATGGCGCGAAATGACGCAAAGCCAATCGGCAACATGCCGATGGCCATGAAAGATCTGACTCGTTGAATTCAGATGATGGTGCGAGAGAAGGTGCCGAACGCAGGCACTACGTCTGTCGCATCAAGGACAGGATGGAATACGGGAGCTTTTCCCGAGAGGAGAATCTGGATATGGGTCATGGTAGCCCTTTGCCTTTCGCAAGAAGGTGAGTGGGTCAGGCCTTCGTTGGTGTTACGAGCACCGGCGGAGGCCGCTTTGGATGCACTGGTCGTGCATGGGTACAACATAAGGCGGTACCGCCAAACACTTCAACCCGCAAAAGTAAAACATGGTTAATGCCCGCTCATCAGGTCGATGGCTCAGTCATCTCTGAATCCGAGACGGTTTTCTAATGATTCCTCATTGATCTGGGTCGTGCCGTTGCAAATCACACGGCAGAAGGCTGCCGCAGTGGCGGCAGAGTTATTTCGGTCGGCTGGTTGACGCGCCATGCTTTTCCTCACACCATCTTACGAGTGCCTTTTTGGAGACCTTGTGGGTTCTTCCTCACTTTGTGTGGAGCCGCGGCAGCATTCGTGCCTTCAGCAATTCAGGGCCTGCCCGACCGTACATTGCTCGCTTGAGGGTCTTGAGGCGGTTGATCTGGCCTTCGGCCTGCCCGTTGCTCCAGGGAAGCTCGATCGCGTTGTTGACGGCATGAATGTCTCTGCGGAGGACGCGAGCGAACCGCATGATAGGAATGAGGTCGGAGTCGATCGCATCGTCGATCCATGCATCCAGTGGTGCCGATCTCTTGCCGCGAAGGATGCCGTTGAAGCGCATCGCCAGGCGTCGCATCTCGGCAAACGCCTCAGATCCCTGCTTCAGGGCATCGACCTTCCTTGCCTGCCGGTCCGTCAGCAGGCCTCGCGGCTTGATACATAGCGCCGCGGCAACCACCGGAGAGATTGCATGACCGGTTTCGGGATCTCGAACCGGTTCCGACTTCAACGCGGCGGGCGGTACATCATCGGCCTGTCGCCTTTCGGCCCGCCGCCAAGCTCCGAGCAACCGCTCCAGATTGGAGAAGCTGCCGGTGTAGCCGCGCTGCTTGACGTCATGAAACAGATGCCGTCCACGCCGGTTCCCATCCCTCCAGCATTGGGCAAGGAAGGCTTCGAAATACCATGGTGATGTGGGGTTCAGTGCTGCTCGTCGCCTGTCTGGTGGAGCTTCGAACTTGAGCCACTTCGTTATGCTGCGACGCTCATAGCCGGTCCGTCTGGCGATCTCGCTGTAGGACAGCCCTTGCTGGCGCAAGGCATGGAGCATGTCGAATATCTCCTGGCGAGATTGCCTATGCGCGAGACGGGCGCGCCGGCGATGTGTCGCAGCGTCAACAATTGCGTCCTCCGAAAGAATGGCCCTGCCGGTGGCACGCCCAGAAAGGTTCATCTGTTCTTCGATGGCCGAACGAAGGTTCTGGACCAGATGAAACCGATCGGCAACCTGCCGGGCCTGCGGTGCGCCTTCACGGGTGGCCTGCGCATACAGGCCGCAGCGGTCGCGGCTGACAATCTCGATGGAAGGATGACTCCGAAGCCACTTGGCCGCATTCTCGACGCTACGGTCATCCAGTATGTCAATGACCGAGCGGCGCTCGAGGTCGACCATGATGGTCCCATAGCTCGTCGCGCGCCGCCAACTCCAATCATCGATACCGACTACACGTATCTTGGAATTGCGTTGGGCAACTGCAGCATCCCGTTTCAGTTGCCGCAGGATGGTGTCGTCGCTGACCGGTATGCCGAGCCGCTGCATCAACCGCTCGCCAGGACGGCCGCCAGTGCTATGCCCGAGCAGCCCGACAATCTCTCCGACCCTTCTCGTCCGACGCGCGTATGGATCAGCTACCGTCGGAAGACGGTCGGTGAACGTTCGTCGTGCGCATTCCCCATGTGCACATCGCCAGCGGCTCAGCAGGAGCTTCACTGTGACGGGCTTGCCCTGGACTGGCAGATCCTGGAGGCTGCGGCAGGACCAGCCATGCCGACTTCGGCTTCGACATCCACAATCGGGGCAAATTCCGATCTTGGATCCAGCTGCGGAAACAACCCAACCGTCATCAACGGTGAGCGCGACACCCAGTACTTTGACCCCTGGGCCGGGCGACCATTTCGATTTCGTTCGCATGCCCGCCCATAGCCAAAACCTCGCTAACGGCGAATGAACCACACAAAGTGAGGAAGAACCACTTTAACAGCTGTTAAGCTGCAGATCGTCGCCCAATCAACGCCATGACCATCGGCCCACAGGAAAACTCACCCTCCGCAGCTTTGGCAGTCAGAGCTCGCAAGTATCCACCAGGCGATCTGATGTCCTCAAAGCGTTCAAGCATGGCAGCAACAGCGATCGATGCTTGCTCCGGACCCATGAATCGCTGCGCTTCTTCCCATGCAGACGCACTGATCCCCATGGCTGGCCGCACATGGGAAGCCGCGTCGAAAAGCTGATGCCAATGCCGGATTTCGCCTTGGTAGAAGGTCTTGAGCGAGGGACATGCCGCGATCACTAGGTGCAGCGGGATCTTTGGCAGGAGTCTTGTGTCCTGTTCATCAACCTCAGCAACAGGCTCATCCGTGTTCAAGTCTGGCACGCCGGCCGCCGCCCCGCTTTTTTCTAAAGCAGGTTCAAGATCTATAGACTCTTTATTTGAATTATGAAGGTGACGCTCAGACTGGGCATCATTGGTGTTCATTTCTTCTGTTTCAGGTCCATCAATGATGTTGCGCGCCTGGTCGAGGAGTGCTTCAAGATCGGCTCGATAGGCCGCGAGGTCCTCAGTTGAAAGCTTGCGGCGAAGCGCGCGAGCTGTAAGGACAGCCTTGTCGCGAAGCTGATTCCAGATGCGTAGGCCTGGCTGCATCTCCTCTCCGAACTCCGCGAGGGCCGCGAGATCACGCCGCATGAGGCTTACGACCTCTCTCAGACGCCTGACGCGCTCCTCAGCCTCACGTACAGCCTCTGCAGCCCGGGCGATCTCCTCGGACTGGCAGTAGAGCGGGGAAAGATCGAAGCCAAAGGCGACGCGCTCTTCGCCGTGCTTGCGGACGTAGCGCTTCCCATTGGGGCTATCGCGCCGCTGGAGCAAACTAGCCTCGACAAGACGCGCGAGGTGACGACGCATCGTTGAGCACGGCATGCCATTCAGGCGCTCACAGATCGCCTTGTTCGAGGGGAAGACTACCATCTCGGCGTTCCCGCCAAGTGCATCGTCTGGAAAGAAGCTGAGGAGCCCCTGCAAAACAGTCAAGTCACGTTCCGACACGCCAAAGGCCGCTTGCGCCTTGGAGAGCTCGCGCAGGAGTTCCCACTTGTTGACGGGTCTGCCCGGAACAGATGCCTCGGGTCGCTCGATGACGCGCAGATGGGCGTGCGAGATCGGCCGCATAAACGGCGAAATCGGTGTGTACTCCATGAAAACGTTCACGAAGGCAAAATTTCTACGGCCCGCGAATCGCTTTGCGCTTGCGGGGTAGGGACCAGAACGCTACATTCAGAAGTGCGAAAACTGAGATTTTGTAGCGGGCTGATCCCGGTGCGAAACCTTACAAAGGTCTCGTGAAGCTAGCTTCTCGGGGCCTTTTTCTTTTTTGCCTGTATCGTGCCTCCTTCTTGTTGGTTGCTCTTCCTCAGTCTCCTGAACGCTTCCAGCGCTCATGAAGCTCGGTAATCAGCTTTGGGGCATTGCCCTCCAACCAGCTGATAAAATCAGGTTCATCGGTAGTCAGATCGAGTTTAAGCTGCTTGCCTCGGCGACCCGTCTTGACCGTTGCCGCTCCGACGCCGGGGATCGCCAAAGCAGGCACGCCATTTCTAGACGGGCTTGCTTTCTTCTCTGCGCTCTTCGCAGCTGCCAGCACTGCGAGAAACGCACGCTCAGAAACCTCATCGACCGAGCCGGAACTTTCGGACTTGGCTGCATGAGCTACGGCTTGCAGTTGGTCTCGATCACCGTCGTAAGCACCCAAAGCCTTTTTGAGCTCTTCCCATCTCGGGCGACCAATCCCGGGAGCTGCACCGATTGCCTGGATGAGTTCCTCGCCGACCGTCCGAACGACACTCAAGAGTTGTGATACCCCAGCTTCGTGGAGGTTAAGGACTTCGGCGACACCTCGATTTGTACGCTCAGCCCCTTCCAAATGATCACCGTCGAGAAGCGCCGTCGCAACAAGCGCACGCTCAATAAAGCTCAGATCACGACGCTCTTGATTCTCGAGAAGCTGATCACGAAGCGCTTGATCACCCTCAACCTCAGTGACGATGGCTCTAACTTTGATACCGAGTTCGCGACATGCTTCTAGGCGTCTACGGCCATAAATCAGGTTGTAGCGATCACCTTCCAGTGGGCGGACCAAGACAGGCACACGCTGACCGTTCTTGGATATAGAGTTTTTCAGGCCCTCAACTTCAATTTGAAGCCTGTCATCCAACCGTCCTTCGGTAACAATCTGCGCCGGATCGATCTCAAACACACCTCCACGCAGTCGGCGCCCTTCAAGAGCGTCAGGAGCGTTGCGAAGGGTCTGCAGTGGCAGGCCAAGTTTAGGCTTTCTTGCCATTCCGCCCCCATGTGTTCTGGATGATTTCAGCGATCTCATCGTTCACTGCGTTCATGGATTCGATCGCACGATCAAACGTCTGACGCGTGAAGTCCTTCTTGTCAGCTTCGTAGAGTGTTTGCTTGGTCAAGCCGGCGTCAGAAATTGCGGTCGATTCAACCATGTGATTGGTCAGAACCGACCTACCAAACAGCCCGCGAATGAAGGCGATGACTTCGGTTTGTGGCGCATCGCCGACTTTGTATCGCGTTGGCAAAAAGCGCAGCCAATCAAAGCGCAGATTTGCGCCTGCATCCCTGATCACTCCCAGGAGATCCGCAGTCATTCGCAGGAATTGGGACATCGACATGAGGTCAAGCATCTGCGGGTGAACCGTCACGAGGACACCCGAGGACGCTGAAAGGGCTGACATCGTCAAGAAACCAAGCTGCGGTGGGCAGTCGATCACAACAACGTCGTAGTTTGCTTCAACACTATCGAGAGCATCATGAACTCTCGCAAAAAACGCCTTCGCTCCTCCTCGCTGGATAGCAGCAGGCGTCTCGTGCTCGAACTCCATGAGTTCAAGGTTGCCCGGGATAAGATCAAGGCCGCGGATGTAGGTCTTGCGGATCACTTCGCCGATCGGAACCGGATCGTCGTAGCGAACGGCATCATAGAGGGTTCCGCCCTCCATAAGGTCGAGTTCCGGCTGGATTCCATGAAGGGCTGAAAGGGATGCTTGAGGGTCGAGATCGATCGCAAGAACCCTGTACCCCTTAAGCGCCAAGCGTTGAGCGAGGTGAGCAGACGTCGTCGTTTTGCCGCTGCCGCCCTTGAAGTTCACCACTGAAACGACTTGAAGCTCGTCGCCGTCACGGCGCCCAGGAACGTAAGCTCCAGACTTTTTTGCATTTCTTTCAAGAGTTTGACGGATTTCCCAGATATCGTCGAGCGTATAGCGGCGATGACTTCCAGCCGTCGTCTCGACGTCAACGATCTTTCCTTCTCGATGAAGCTTCCGAAGATAGGTATGATCGACGCCAAGGAGTTCAGCAGCTTCGCCGCTGGTCAAAGTGCGCATCACCTTCTTTGCATCCGGCGGGAAGTGGGCAGCGCGCTGAGCATGCAGGTTCGACGCGAGAAGTTCCGCGTAGTGCCCGATGGCGATGTCTAGATCCTGCTCTGTTTCGCTCATGTCTGTCCCGATCCGTGGGCGCGTTTTTTATGTGAACGCGCGTTATTTTTCGAGACTATTGCCCGACCAACCAGATTCGTGCAAGCACTTTCTAGATTTAGTGGCAATCGGTTAGGCCAACACAAGCGCCGTCTTCAAAGGAGCCCCAGCTTTTCAGCCCGCTCCAGCAACATTCTGACTGAGGAAGGCTGCCAGCTGGTGCGACCGCGAGGGGTGCGCTCACGCATGGATTCCAGTCGGTCACAGATTGCCTGCAAGGTGATCTCGGGGTCAGCACCTTTGATTGCTGCGACAATCGCAGGCAGGCGATCTTCTGTTTCGCGACGTCCAGCGCGTCCAAGCACTTCAGCGGGCAGGAACCCGTCCCGCACATATGCTTTCACCGCGCGGAGTAAACGGCTTTGGGTCCAGTGGCGGTCGTGGGGCAGGGGGGCATTGATGATCCGCAGCACGTCTTCCCAAGCCATATCGGGGCGCAGGCGGCGCACATGGGGGACCCAATCCTGCGCGGTCTCATTGAGGCGCTCCATGTAGCCATCCTGCCGGGCAAGCCTTACCTTTCGAAGCGCGGCGGGGTCCTTGGTGCGAAGCCCAGGATTGCCACCAACGCGCCCTTTGGCGCGTGCAGAGGCAAGACCCGCCTTGGTACGCTCGCGGATCAGAGCGCGTTCAAACTCGGCCGCGGCGCCCAGAACCTGCAGAGTGAACTTGCCCTGCGGCGAGGACGTGTCGATCGGGTCCTGCAGCGAGCGGAAGAAGGCACCCTTGGCCTCCAGCCGCTCTATCACCTCGAGCAAGTGCGACAGGGACCGCGCAAGCCGATCGATCCGAACGACAACCAGCGTGTCGCCCTTGCTGATGCGCTCCAACACGCGCGCAAGCACCGGCCGCGCACGATTGCCGCCTGAGGCGTGCTCTTCAAAGATCTCTACGCAACCCGCAGATTGAAGGGCTTCCGATTGGGGCAGGGGGGTCTGATCCTCTGTGGATACGCGCGCATAGCCTATCAGGGGCATGGAAAAGGGCCGTTTGCAATTTCATGTAATACTAATAAACGACCGTTTGAAAACGAATGCAAGCAAGTGCTCTCTCGTCGTGTTCGTCCAAAATCCCTTGGTTTCTTAGCGCTGAGCGCGATCTGAGAGGTTCCACCGGCAGTCGCGCGCGCATACTATATAAAGAGCGTCTGCTCCCTCCACAAAATCACTTGGGTAATGTGCAAAAGATTAGTATTTTGCACATATGAAGCTCCAAGTATCCGCTTTGACTGATGATTTCGACGACCCCCTCATCACAATCGAGGAGGATGAAGAGGCTCACGAAGAGGATCTCTGGTTTCTGCCTGGGCCACTCGAGGAAGAATCGGATGATTTGCCTCCAGGGCCGCGGGCGGAACCGCCCGACACCGCTGTCGTCGACGACTGGGCAAAGGCAGAGGGGGTTCACGCTGCGCAACTGGCAAGAGTGGCTGGACGCCTGGGAGCTCTGGATGACCGGCTGCTGCGTGGCCCCGAAGGCTGGCGGCACCGCCTCGCTTTGATCGAGGCAGCGAACCTCAGCTGGTTCGCAGGGGATCGAGTGAGTTCTGATCGTCTGGCGCTTTGGGTATCGATGCGGCTCTCGGGCGCACAAGATGACACAAATGCCCTAGCAAGAGTTGGATGGGCTGTTCGGCGCCTGACAGGCGGCCCCGGACCAAAAGCTGATTTGGCCGCCTTCCTAGATCGCCGCGATCCCGAAAACATTGAAGACAGCGCTGAGCGTTTCGAGGATCGCGCGGGCGGATGGCTGGATGTCATGGCAGCCGCCGGCGACTTGCATCCAATCACGCGGGCTTGCATGGGCTTTCATCTTTGGAACTTGGCGGGTCTCGGACAGCACGGCCAGCAGATAGAAGCCGCCGTCACCGCGTCCAGGATCGCGGCCAGCGACGGAAGCGGCGCCATCTTCGCACCGCTCGCCATGGGCGGGGCAGGGGGGCTGCGTGTTTCGGGCTTGCCACCCGAACGCTTGGACCGCTGGTTGGATGGAATGAACAGCGCAATTCTAACGGCGATGCGTCATCTAGATGATACCCAGACATGGAGTGCTCGGGCGGAAAGAGCCATGTCTCAGCTTTCGGGGCGAACTCCGGCCGCTCTTCGCTCGGCATTGACAGAGTGGCCTTTGGTGTCGGCCCCGATGGTCGAGGTCATAACAGGCGCAAGTCGCGCGGCTGTTCAAAGGAACCTCGCCTGGATGGAAGAGAGAGGCCTGATCCGAGAAGTGACGCAACAAGGACGCTTCAGGATGTGGCGGATCAAGGACTAGACCGTTGTGACCAGATCCAGCGACAAGGGCCTTATCAGTTCATTGAGGGTGGGGCGCTTGGCGTCGATGCCTACGCTCATCGATGCCGCCAAAGTATCCTGGTTTGAATATCGATCTGAATGTTTCGGTCAGAATCGCTTTGTGTGATCCCGCAACGAGCTATGGCAGCATTTCGAAAAGATCCGGCGTGTCTTCGTCCCGCCGCCTGCCCATGCCGTCGCCGAGATGCAAACATGGGTGTTTAATGCGTGTCAGACCTTTTCCGCCCTCGAAATGGACCCATCCACCTCTGGGCATCCCTACACTTACAATCAGCGCCCCGCATATTGGACAAGTCCGCCGGAAGGATGCGCTCTTCTTGCTTTCACGATCTCCCCGAACTGCCCAACCGCCGCGGACGGATACCGTGCGCCCCGTCGACAGGTGGCGGGTGTGCGCCTTGCGGTAATACCAACGGTTCGTCATCCCAGCCCCCTCCTTTCCTCGACCCGGCTGCCGCTTGGGGTCGATCGCACGTAGAAGCCTTGTGGAATAGCCTCCTGCACCAGCCCGACATGCGAGATCAGACCCACAGCTCGGCTGCCCTCTGTCAGCGCAGCAAGAACCTGGATCACTTGATCCAGCGTGCCCGCCCCATTCTCGGTATCGAGGCTGCCAAAACCCTCGTCGATAAAGATCGTGTCCATCCGGATTTTACCCGACAGGCTTTCGACTACATCGGCGAGGCCAAGTGCCAGTGCCAGTGCCGCGATGAAGGTCTCGCCCCCGGACAGCGTGACTGTCGGACGCGCCTTGCCGGTGTTGATGTCGAAGACCTCGATTTCGAGCCCACGTTTGCCGCGACCGCCAGATGCCTCTAGCCCACGCGTCAGCCGGTAGCGACCACGTGTCATAGGTTCGAGCCGCATATTCGCCGCCTCGAGAACCTGGTCGAACATTGCACCGATCGCGAAGGTCTCGAGTGTCATCTTGAAATCGTTCTTGCCGTTGGCCAGATCGGCCAGCCCCCGGAGCGGCCCGGTTTCGGACTCAAGCCTCTCGGTTTTGGCCAAGGCCTCAGCCAGCGATTCCGTGAACTTGGTTAGGGACGATACATCCGTTCTTGCCGTTGAAAGCGCATCGTTGGCGGCGTTCAACTCTTGGGTAGCGTTGTCGAGTGCCAACTGAAGCGGGGCAAGGTCCGGGCGTTCACGATCTGCGCAAGCGGCTGTGGCGTTCTGCAATGTCGTGCGAGCAGCGATCAAGCCATCGCGGTGATCGGTCACCTTCTTGCGGTCGGCGTCGAGCGTCGGGAAATGCGCCTTGCAAGCATCATATCCAGCTTTGTCCAGCCCGACCTCGGCAAGCCGAGCGCCAAAATCACCTTGCGCCTTTAGCACGCGCTGCTGCTGCGCGTCGCGTGCCCGCTTCGCTGCTTCAAGCTGCTCTTGCGCACGGGTGAGCGCTTCGCTGGCGGCTCGGTCCTGTTGCGTCGCCACTGCCACCGCCTCGGAGAGTTGCCTCTGCTCTCTCTGCAAAGCCTCCCGCCGAGCGACAACCGCCTCGGGCGTGCGCAGACCTTCCGGCAGGGCCTCGATCACTGTGTCCAGCTTGGCGCGCGCGCCGGCAAGAGCGGTCTCGGCCTTTCCCGCAGCGGTTCGCGCCGTAGCCTCGGCAGTTTCTGCCTCGGTCACCTTCCGCTTGAGTTTGGCCAACTGCTCCGCCATCGCGTCTAGATCGACCGCTTTTCCAAGCGTGGCGACGTCGCCTTCAAGCCGTGCGATTTCAGCCTCGAGTTCCGCCAATGTGCGCTCAGGGCGTTCCTGTTCCTCCAGCGCCCGCTTCATTTCGTCGAGCCGCGTTCGGAAATTGCCGAGTTCACTTTCGGCCCGAACCTTGGCTTCGGCTGTATTTCTCGCCTGAACCTGCGCGATCCGAAACGCTTCGGTCAAACCAGATTGTTCGGGTGTACCATGGGCCGGCGTAGGATGATCTTGAGAACCACAGACAGGGCACGGCGTCCCTTCGATCAACTTCTCCGCCAGAATAATCGCTTGCGTGCGAGAAAGCCGTGCCTCCGCATCAACCAGGGCCGCGTCGGCGACTTTCGCCGCTTCGGCTTTTGTCGCCAGTTCGTCAGATGCCGCTTCGACTTTTCGTTCGGCCTCCGCGACAGCCTTTTGCGCCTTAGCATGCGCCACTGCCTTGATCCGCTCCCGACTAACATCGGCCAGTTCTCCAGTCAGCTTGCCTCGCGACGCCTCGGTCTTTCGCGCCTGCTCTAGCGCTAGATCGGTCGCATCGCGCTGAGACTTGAGGTTTTCGCGGGTATCTGCGGCCTCGGCCAGAGCCTTCTTCGCCGAAGCTTCGTCCTTCGCAGCGTCGTCGAACGCGCTTCGAAGATCGGCTGCCTGCCCGACCTGGTTCTCGATCGCCTCCAATCTTGTCAGGTCAGCCTGAACTTGCTGCCGCCGCTCCTCGCCCAACTGTGCCTCGACCAGTTTTTGCGCCGTTTGCTTCTTTGCCCCATTGGCGATGTTGAGTTCCGCCTCGGCCATCGTGACAGCCTCTACCCCATTCCGGCTTTCCTGCTCCGCATCGCGCCAAGCCGCCTCAAGATCACGGGCCTGCAAGGCATTCCCGACGGCCTCAATCCGCTTGGCCAGTTCTTCGAGCTCGCCCGTTTTCGCTTCTAGATTGTCAAGTGCCTTCCGCGCCGTATCAACGGCAACAAAGGCCCTTTCGATCTGCTCTCCTTCGGTCAGAGCTATGCGCGCAGTTTCGGCTTTCGTCTCCGCCCCCTGCTGAATGCCCTGCTTTTCTTCGACTTTGGCTTCGGCTGCGGCAATTCCGAGTTCCAGCGCCTCGGCGCTCTCGAAGCCACGTTCCTCGAGTCGAGCCACGTAGAGAGCGCGCTGGTCGCGCAACGCTCGTTCTGCCTCTGAGGCTTCTTCCTTCAGCCGTGCGGCGAGATCGCGATAGATCTTCACGTCGAAGAGATCCCGCAATATCTCGACACGCGCATCCGTTTTTGCAGCCAGGAACGTCTCGAACTTGCCTTGTGGCAAGAGCACGATCTGTCGAAACTGATCTGCCCCATATCCCAACAGCTGCTCGATATGTTGCCCGACTAGCGAGACCTTCTTTTCAGCAATGACACGGCCAGACTGGCTCGGACCAAGTGTGTCCACCGGAATCCCGGTGACATCGAACAGCGAGGCTTCCGCCGCGTCCTCAGTGGTCCCTTCACCGCGCGCCTTCGGACGCTCCTGCGCCGGACGACGACGGATCAAGTAGGTCTTGGCACCCAGCTCAAAAACAAATTCGACTTCGGTGGGCAGATCCGGCGCCGAGTGATCCGAACGGAGCGAACGTGGTTCCTGATCGGTCTTGGTTGGTGCCCCGAAAAGCGCGAAAGACATCGCCGAAAACAACCTCGACTTCCCAGCTCCTGTCTGGCCGTAGATTCCGAACAGCCCTGTTTCCAGCGCAGAGCGGAAATCCACTATTTCAGTTGTTGCGAACGGCCCAAAGGCCTGAAGCGATAGGCGAATGGGTCTCATGACTGCTCCTCCCCGGAGGCTGCTGCGTGGAGCTTGTCCGCTACGATCGCGACTTCGTGGGATTTCAGTTCCCGGCCGCTCACAACCTTCATGAAGTCGCCGACCATCTCGATCGGCGTGACCGCGGCCCGCCCGGCACCAAGCGCCTCGGCTTCCGTCGCGCGCGCCTGCCGGGCGTAGGCCAGATGGCAAGCATTGGGATAGGTCGCGCGTAACCGCTTCATCGGATCGATAAGAGGGTTCTCATCTGTCAGGATAGCCTGGATGAAATCGTCAGACGGCGTTCCTTCCAGAAGATCCGAGAATGCCCCGGTAAGCGAGCGAACCTGCCGGATCGGTCGGAACGGTACGGTGCGGATCTCGGCCCCTTCGGCGTGCAGATCGACGACAGTCATGGATTTTTCGTTTCCTGCCTCGTCGAAACCGAAAGCGAGCGGTGCGCCGGAGTAACGAATATGGCTCGCGCCCACTTCCTGCGGCTTGTGCAAATGCCCCAGTGCCACATAATCCGCTCCGTCGAAGACATCGGAGGGAACAGTTTCAATACCCCCGACTCGCGTCAGGGCGCGCTCGGTCTCGCCGACCGCACCCCCCGCGACGAAAGCATGGGCCACGACGACCCAACGCGCCCCATCAGGCACCTGCCCCCTCGCAGCAGCGATCTGGGCGGCCACTACCTCCGCCGGCGCACTAATGCTTTCATCTCTGAACACCTCGCGTGCGGCATATTCATAGGAAAAGGGCAGTGCGGAAAAAGCGACCTCGCCATGCGCGTCACGTAGCACCAGCGGCGCTTCCACCGCATCGGAAATCCCGCGCACCAGCACACGAGACGCGGTGGAAAAGACAGACATTGCCTCGATCCGGTCGCCAGAATCGTGGTTCCCAGAGATCATCACCACAGCGGCTTCGGTCTCCTCTGCCACGCGCTTGAGGAAGCGATTGAACTGCCGGATCGACGAATTGGGCGGCGAGGCACGGTCAAAAACGTCCCCGGCGATAACAAGAACATCGGCCCGTTCGACCACAAGCGTTTCAAGAATCTGACCGAGGATGACCTCATGATCCTCCTCGAGGCTCAACCCCATGAACTGCCGCCCCAGGTGCAGATCTGCCGTATGAAGTATTCGCATCCGAGCAATCCATTTTCTATACGTATAGTAAATGTATGGACTTTGAGAGCGGAGTCAAGTATTGCTCGGCGTATGAGCCTGAAAGCCCTCAAGCACGCGCAACGTGAGCGAATTTTGTTCCTCGACCAATGTCTGACCTGGAGAGGTCAGGCGAACCGCCGCGACTTGATAGAACGCTTCAATATCTCGATGGCACAGGCTGCCGTTGACTTTCGAACCTATCTTTCTCTGACGAATACGCCGCCAGTCTACGATGCCGCAGAGAAGGCCTATTTTTCGACCGGCGACCACTGCACATTGACTGAGGTTGGCCCGGAACAAGTTTTCGAATTGCTTGATGGCAAGGCGACATCGCTTGGCGCGAGCATCCCGCTTCCCACTCGCGTGATGGATTCGACCGTCGTCGCACAGCTCTACCGCGCCATGAAGGGCGAACGAGACATCCAGATTACCTACACCTCGATGAGAAGCGGCCTCTCCGACCCGCAGTGGATCAGCCCAGTTCAGTTTCATTTTGACGGAGAGGCAATTTATCTCCGCGCCTGGAGCTATAATCACGAGGCGTACCGCGATTATCTCCCAATACGAATAACGAAACAAACCGAGATGAAAACGCGGAAGAGGCCTGCTCCCCTGCCTTTTGACACGGACTGGAACAGCTTGGTGCGCTTGTGGATACGCCCGCGTTCAGATCTATCCGATGCACAAGCGCGAGCCGTCCGGCTGGAGTACGGCTTTGACGACAAGACGCATTTACTAATCGAAACGCGCAAGGCGCTCGTGTTTTATGTCGTTAGACGATGGCGACTGAGTCAGGAAACTGCGCGGCTCGAGTTGGAAATGACGGAACAGTTGGATACCTGAACCAGCGTTTAAGAACCAACTCAGAAAGCCCCCCGGGAACGGCCCGCAAGCTGTTCACGCAGTCCCCTACATTTTTTAGCCCGGGCCCGAATTTGCCTACATGCGGGTTCGCAAGCGCATTGAGGTTTCCTTGATACAATCGCGCACTGCCGCCTGCGGGTCATCTGGAAATTTCTCCCGCCAACACCGCTCGTCCGTGCACCGCCAACGTCGCTGAAAACCTCTGGCACCCAAACTTGCGGATTACATCGAGCACACGCGCTTCGTAGGCAGCGTGTCCGATCAAACGACATAGGTCGGACGCGTGGAAGTGGCGGTTCGCAGTTGGCGCGGCTTGCATCTGTCTCAGCAATTCGCGCTCTTTGGGGTCCGTTATTGGTCTCGCTGGTCGCTTGGCCGCGGGACGAGGTGGAGTTCCCGACGAATTCCGCCATCGGCGCATGAAGCCAAGCAGGAAGCCGGCCGGCACCTTACCGTTGCCTCGGGACCGGTTGAAGGCGAGGAAGCGATCCCAGATAACTTGGGTGTCGATGTTCCAGCAGGGCAGCGTGGCCTTCGCTGCTTTGATGAGCTCCGCCCAATTGGTCTGAAAAACGTTCGAACTCGCTGTGATGTCGATCAGTCCTGAGAAGATAGTTTTGTTATTATTATCTCTAGATAGTGATGTGTCGCCTTCACCTGACACGAGATCATGAGTTTCACTCTCCTCGTCGAAGGCTGAGAACCGAAAGACCCAGGGCGCGAATTTGCCATTTGGCTTCGCCCGCTCGAGCCGCAACTCCGACGTCTCAAGTTCGCTCAGAAGAACCGAAAGATATTGTCGTGAGACACCCATCTTTTCCGCCAGGGCCGAGAGGGTGAAGGCTGCCGTTCCGCGCGACAAACCGTTGTAGCCATCCTTCCAGGCGATGGCATCGAGGATCAGGGTGGCAAGCTTGTGCGCTGCAACAGAGAGACTTGTCTGAGTGATCCGTCGCAGTATCAGGCCGGTCGTAGGTTCCATGGTCGGGGTCTCCTTGGAGATCCGACGCCATGTTGTGAGGCAACAACATTCTTGCCAGCAAAACAACTTTGCTGGTTGCAGGTGTTTTAGCCGTGCGCTAGGAAACTCTTGTTCACGGAGTTTTCTTGCACGGCGTCAGGCTTCACGGTCTGGCGTCGTCTCCTTTTCGGGGGGGGGAGTGTACAGCCTCCCGTGCGGGGTTGTGAGGACGCGCGCGGCGGAACCGCGCACAGATTTTGTCAGTAGCGAACTTCTTCAGACCCGTAGTTCCCAGTGTGATCACGCCAGTCGACGAAGACGGAGCGGTAGAAGTAGCTGCCACATCCATTCGGGATGCTCAGGCCGGATGCGGCTGGCACCTGGCCCACGGTGGATCTTGTCCATCGGTAGTCGCCCTGCACGCCGTAGGACCCCAATCGCGTCGAGTCGCTGCGATTGCAGTCGCCATCTCGGTTTTCGTGCTGGCGGTACTGGATGTGATAAACGCGAATGCTGCGCACGAAATCAAAGGCGTCGCCCGAGATGTCGATGTCGGCTTGTTCATCCACCTGGACGCGAACAAGGGGTATCGGAGTCGATACCTGCGGTTCGGGCGGATCGCGGAACGTGATGTCATAAAGGCGTTCCATAGGCGACAACGGACTTGGTTCGTTGAACGACACCCCCATCGGACACCGCCAGATTTGTAAGGGCGGCTCGATCG
Source organism: Pseudorhizobium banfieldiae (assembly GCF_000967425.1). Classification (NCBI taxonomy): domain Bacteria; kingdom Pseudomonadati; phylum Pseudomonadota; class Alphaproteobacteria; order Hyphomicrobiales; family Rhizobiaceae; genus Pseudorhizobium; species Pseudorhizobium banfieldiae. The sequence goes on along the minus strand of NZ_FO082821.1, from coordinate 274,510 downwards.
GCCATGGCGTGATCCGCCGAATGAAGACCGCTCTGGCATGGGCGCAGGGCGCGGAGGCTGGCCAGCCGCCCGCAAGGCAGAGGAGGATCGCGCAGTCCACCTGGTAGGCCTGAGCCGGTGCTGACGAGGCCATTAGTCCGGATATGCTTATTGCCGTGGCTGTGGCCACGCCGTGGATCACGTGCTTCATGATGCCGACTCCATCTATAATAGTGCAGCGATACGAAACCACATTAATGATAGCAAGACGATTTGATTGATGGTGGCCTGCGATTGTTCGCTTGTGTCGCGTGACGGCTTCCAAGATCTGATGACGGTTTGGGCTCTTGTGGCGTCTTGAAAGCGGCCGCAATTGCGGCGTCCTTTCAAGTCCACTGCCAAACAAACGCTTGTTACCAAATGCAAATGTAGCGTTCTAATGCGGCCACGAAAGCGGTCACGGAAGAACAGACCGCATGAACCCGTCAAACGGCGTGTCGCAGCGCTCATGGTCCCGGGAAGGGCAGGGTCGGAAAACTGTCGGGCCCGGTTCTCCGGCTGGAATCCGGGGCAGAAGGACGGGGAGGGGGCAGCGAACCTATTTTGGGGACTAAGTTGGGATCAAGCATGAGCTTGAATATCTATGTCAGTATCTGATACGATTGAACATGGATAGGAGAGTCTGATGCCAAACGTCCACCTGACCGAACCGATGCAGAAATATGTGCAGGCGCAGATCGAGTCCGGCGCCTACGCCAATCTGAGCGAAGTCGTTCGCGCCGGCGTAAGGATGCTGATGGAGAAGGATGGCGCACGGCAGTTCTACGCCCTCAAGGCCGATCTCGAGATGGCAGCCACCCTGGCCGAAAATGGGGACTTCGCCGAGTTCGATGCCCAAGCCTTCGAACCGGATGCGTTTGATCGCTGACCCGCATGACTATTCGGCTTTCCGGACAGGCCAAGTCCGACCTCGAAGAGATACGCACCTACACCGTCGAGACATGGGGCAGGGACCAATGGCTCGTCTATTACCGCCAGTTGGTCACCGCCTTCGAGCGGATCACTGGGGATCCCGACGCGGGCCGGGACAGGAGTCTCTTTGTCCCGGGGATGCGGTCCGTCAATTGCCAGCGTCACGTGATCTTCTACAAGCGGCTCGATGCGGCGGATGGCGCGGCCGTCATCCTGCGCATCGTGCATCAGCGCCGCAACATGCCCGCGCTCGTCTACTACGAGGATCTCGACGGCGGTTAAGCCCATGCGTTTGCTCAGTCCAATAGCTCGACCAGTCTTCCATAGTCTTCACTGACCTCGCGCGCCTCCTGAAACGCGCGGGCGCGCTCGGCATCAAGACAGCGGAAGTACTCCTGGATGTCGGCGATGTAGCCCTCGAAATCAGAACGCAGCAGATCGGCGTAGGCACGCATGTCTTCTTGCGACTGAGGCAAGAACGGTCGTTCGGGAGGTACGCAATCCGCAGCCGCAGCTACCGGCATGCTTCCAAGCAGGAGCGCGAACAGCAACGGTGCGTTGCGCGCAATAAACAACCGCAGGGCAAAACTCCTTTGCCGCCTTTAAGATTATCATTCTGTCGGCTATCACCGTTATCGGAGCAAGGCGAACTTCGTCAACACGTTATTATTGTCTTGCTATCATTAATGTTGTTTTGTATCGCTCACGGTGTTGCGACCCCGTGGGCCTGATACTGCACCCAGGCAGAACAAGGACCCAAGGGAAGGCCATGATAGAAGAAGCCCCGAATGTGGTTACAGAAGACGGACTGCGCGGCTTGCTCGCAGAGGGCTACCTCATTGAGGTGGTCTGCAAGGAGAGAGCGGAGAAGCGCCATAACAGCTGGTACGGCTCGTGGGTCATCCGCGCCGTCGCCACTGATGGGCGTGACGACAAAATGCTCGTCACCAGCCGAAGCGTCCTCAAGCTGCGTGACTTCAAAACCATCGTTGGTCTTGTCAGCTTCCTGGCTGACATGGGCTGTACGACCGCTAGCATCCCACTTGAAGAAGGTGGCCGCGAGCGCCACGCCGCGCCTCTGGTCGAAGGCAGCTGACCGCGCAACTGCGCTCGTCGTTGCTTTGGGTACAGGCGTTTGTTCCGCGCCCCCGGCCCTGGCCGACGGTTTCATCTTCCAGGTCCGCCCCGACGGCCGATTGATTTCCACTTCTCAAGAGGCAAACGGGCGTCTTTTTCTCTTCGCAGAACCTCGCGTTCCTGACGCAACGAGCGAGACAGCGATCCCGGCTCGATCTGCCGCCCGCGCCACCCCAGAAATCCTCCAGGCGATCGAGACCACGGCTCTACGGTATGCCGGGCATGGTGCGCTGCGTCGCGCAGGGATTTCCGTCACGGATTGGGCGCTCCTTTACCGAGCCAACATCGAAGTCGAGAGCGCGTACAATCCCGCAGCGCGTAGCCCTGTTGGCGCCATTGGCCTTGGGCAGCTCATGCCGGACACGGCCCGCGACCTCGGTGTGGACCCACACGACATTGCGCAGAACCTCGACGGATCAGCCCGCTACCTGCTGATGATGCTCGACCAGTTCGGCGAGGGCTCTCTGGCCCTTGCGGCCTACAACGCTGGTCCGGAGGCGGTCACACGTCACGGCGGCATCCCCCCTTTTCGCGAAACCCAAGGGCATGTGGCCCGTGTGACCGCCGTATTTGAGCGGCTCAGAGGAGATCTTTCATGACACCGAGACCTTCGACCGTTGCGCTCGGCGCGATGGCCCTTATCGTGCTGGCGGGTCCAGCGCTCGCGCAGAGCATCGACCTCTCGCCCGTGCAGACCCTGCTTCAAGGCATTGTCGATGCAATTACCGGTCCCTTGGGGATCGTGATTGGCACGCTCGCACTGATCGGGGTGTTCCTTTCCTGGCTCTTCGGCATCCTCGACTTCCGTCAGGCGCTCTGGGTCGTGGTTGCAATCGCGGGCATCGCCGCAGCACCCACCATCGTCGCCGCCATCTGGACCACCTGAGCAAGAGATCTCGGAGTTCTTGGCCATGTCCGACCAGTCCCGCGTGTTCATCGGCCTTCTCAGGCCACCCAAGCTGATGGGCTTGCCGATCATGTACGCCATGGTCTGGCTCTTCGGCTCGACGCTTCTGTTCCTCTGGGTGCAGAGCTGGGTGGTGGCCGTCTTCGCGGGGCTGGCCTGGCCAGCGCTTTGGAAGGCCGCGGACTGGGATCCGAACTTTCTCGATGTCCTTGTGATCACCTTGCAGGAAACCCCGCCCACGGCGAACCGCAAGCTGCACTGGGGCGACAGCTATGCCCCGTGATGGAATTGCCGATGACGTGCCAGAAGTGACAGACGCGCTCGATCCGCTGACCGCGCTGCCCGCATGGGTCAAGGGCGAGAAGCGGCTCTCGTCCATGCTGCCCTATGTGAGCCTTGTCACCGACCGGACGATCCGGACCCGTGGCAATGAGCTGATGCAATGCATCCGGCTCGAAGGGGTGAACAGCACCACGAGCGAGGATGCCCATCTCGACCGGATCGGCGGGCTTCTCGCGGGCATCGTCGCGCAGGTCGGAACCGAGTTCTCCTTCTACCTGCACAAGGTCTCGAAAGCGGTCGACGCAACCCTGCCGCCCATCCCGGGCGAGGGCTTCGCGGCGGCCGTCGACCAGCGCTGGCGTGCGCATCTGGGCCGGTCGGGCCTGCGCGACAAGACGCTGACCCTGACGGTCCTGAAGCGCCCCGAGGCGAGCAGCCGCCTGCCCTTCGGTCTGGGGGCGTCCCGCGCGCGACACGCGGCGGACACCACCCGCCGCTTGCGCAAGCTCGATGAGGTCGTGGGATTTCTGCTGTCGTCCTTCGATGAGTTGAAGCCCCGCCTGCTTGCCGCCAGCACTGGAGAGCTTCTGGGCTTCCTCGGCTCCCTCAACACTGGCGAGGAGCACCCGCTCTTCCCCCGGTCGCGCTTCGGTGTGATCGCCGAGGACGTGGCCAATACCCGCGTCACCTTCCGCGGCACGACCATCGCGCTCTCGGACGGTGCCGTTGGCGACAAGCTCGGGGCGATCTTCGCGGTGAAGAACTACCCCGCCAAGACCGATAGCCTGATGCTCGACGAGTTGAATCTGCCCGTCGACATGGTCGTCACGCACTCTTTTGTGCCGATCAACGCCAACATCATGGCGGGCCGGATCAAGCGGCAGCTGCGCCTGATGCAGGCCGCCAATGACGGAGCCGTCAGCCTCGCACAGGAGCTAGAACTCGCGCAGGACGATCTGGAATCCAAGCGCCTGATCTTCGGCGAGCATCACATGACTGTGGCCGTCTATGCGCTCAGCCAGGCTGCCCTTGACGATATCGCGGCAGAGATTCGCAACATCTCCGCCACCTCCGGCATTAACCTGATCTCGGAAGCCTTCGGGGCGCGGGCGCATTTCATGGCGCAGCATCCAGGGAATACCGGGGCGCGAAGCCGCAAGGCCGCCATCACGAACCACAACTTCGCCGATCTCGCTACCTTCCACCGCACGCCGCTTGGCAAGACCGGCAGGGAAGTCCCCTGGGGCGTGCCAATCACGCTTTTCCCAACGCCCGAGCGCAGCGGGTTCCGCTTCAACTTCCACGAACAGGGCGCGCCGGATCGTGAGCCGACAGGTGGCCACACGCTGATCCTGGGCCGTCCCGGCTCCGGCAAATCCGTACTGGCGGCCTTCCTGATGACCATGGCACGGCGGGCAGGTGCGCGGGTCTTCGTATTCGACTATCGCGCGGGCATAGAGATGGCCGTCCGCGCGCTCGGCGGCAGCTATTCGACCGTGCGGGCGGGACGCCCCACGGGCCTCAATCCGCTCCAGACCGAGATCGACGTGCGGGGCCAGGCATGGCTTGCTGATTGGCTCGCGAGCCTCTTGGAGCGGCGCGATCGACCGCTAACCCCGGTTCAGACCAACCGATTGCAGGAAGTCGTGCGCCAGAACGCGAGCGCAGGACATGCGGGCCTACGGAACTGGTCCGACTTCGCCTCGCTCCTCGTCTCAACCGATGACGAGGGCGATCTCTTCGAGCGGATGCAGGAATGGACGGTCGACGGTCGCTACGGCTGGATCTTCGGGGCGAATGCAGACGATACGTTCCAAATCGGGGGCAGCACCGACGCTGATGTCGCGGGCTTTGACCTCACCGGCATCCTCGATTCCGAGAGTGAGCGGGAACGCATGGCGGTCCTCTCCTACCTCTTCCGCCGAATCGAGCGGGTGATCGAGGACCGCAAGCCCACCATCATCGTCATCGACGAGGCATGGAAAGCCCTCGACAACGCCTACTTCGCGGAGCGGCTCTCGAACTGGCTGGTGACCGCCCGCAAGCAGAACGCCGTCGTCGTGATGATGACGCAATATGCCAGCCAGCTCGAGCGCACGCGCACCGGCAAGACCATCGTGGAAGCGGTGCCGACCCAGGTGCTTCTGCCCAACATCCGCGCCTCGGCTGCGGATTACGCGATACTCGGTCTCAGCGAGAAAGAACTCGACGTGCTTTTGGGCGTCGGCTCGACCTCGCGGCTCGCGCTCGTGCGCGATGACCGAGGTTCGGTGGTGATCGATGCCGATCTCAGCGCCCTCGGCCCCCTCGTGACCATCCTTGGCGGCATGGAGAAAGGCGAGGCCCTTGTCGGCCCCGACTACCGTGACCGCCCCGATTTCTGGAGAGTGACATGACCCGTACCATCATCCGCAGCGCCGTGCTGCTCGGGCTCGGCCTGACCCTGACAGCCTGTGCACAGCATACCCCCCCGCAAGCCAACTGCTTCAATTTTCGCGAGGCTCCTGCGCAGGCAGGAACCGCCACCGCCACGATCTCGACCATGGGGGCGGAAGTCACGCGCCGCGACACGGCCTGCGATTTCGTCCTCTTGGGGGCGGGCGGCTGAGCCAATGCGGACCTGGCTTCCTCTCTCGATGATCGGCTTTGCACTGGCGGGTCCCACGGCGGGGCCAGCGGTCGCCCAGGGCGTGCCGACCTTCGACCTGCGCCTCTTCGCAGAGCGGCAGGCCATCCTTGAGCAGACCGATCGGGACCTGGCACTGCAACAGGACAGGCTAAGCCGCGAGGAGGAACTGGCCGAGATCGAGCGTCAGCAACTCGCCTCCTTTGAGTCGCTGATGGATGCCATGTCCCTCGGCTCCGGCGATGTCGCAGGCACCGTGGCCGGGCTCGAGGCGGGGCAGGGGGCGGTTGACGACGTCGAAAGCGCAGCCGCAAGCCTTTATGCACCCGAGGACAACAACCCAGCGGCCGCGCGGATGTTCGGCGATGCCCGGGAGGGGATCGAGGAGCTGATCATCCGCGCAGCACGCGACACCCATAGTCTGTCCGGGGTCGGCCGTGCAGGTCTTTCGCTCGTGCAATGGCGCTGTCTCTTGCAGGCGCTGATCTGGCAGGAAAGTCGTTTCCAGATTGGGGCACGCTCACCCGTGGGGGCCTTCGGACTTACCCAGATCATGCCCGGCACCGCGGGCGATCTCGGGATCTACCCGGCGTATTACGACGATCCCTATCTGCAGGTCACCGGTGGCGCGCGTTACCTCGCCCAGATGCTGAACATGTTCGATGGCAACATTATCCATGCGCTCGCCGCCTATAACGCCGGTCCGGGCAATGTGCAGGATTATGGCGGTGTGCCGCCCTTCGCGGAAACCCAAGCCTATGTCGTGGTGATCCCGCAGCAGTACAACAGCTACCTCGCCGCCGTGGGCGGCATCGACGCGCTCGGCACCATCGACCCCGTGCTCCTTGCGAACGCGAGTTTCAGCCTCTCGGCCCATGGCGCAGGGGTCTATGGCGACTATTCGCTGGTCTCGGTCCGTGCCGCCGCCCTGCGGGTTCAGGACATCATCACCCGCATTGGTGAGACCGAGGATCTCCACGAGGCCATCGCGCTCAACACCTATGCCCGGGCCGAACTGGCCCGGCTGGTCGCAATCCGGACCCGGATCAAGGCCGCCCGAACCGAGCCACTCAGTGCCGAGCAGATCGCCTTGGCGGCGGCCCAGGCTGCCGAGCGGCAATTCATGGATTTCAGTCAGGAGGATTTGCGTTGAACCTGCGCCTGCCCCGTTCCCTTTTCGCCGGTAGCATCGCTCTCGCGCTTGCCCTCAATGTCACCGGACCTGCCGGGGCACAGGGTGTGCCCACGGTGGACACCCAGAACATTGCCCAGGAAATCCGCCAGCTTCAGCAGATGCTGCAGGATTTCGGGATCCAGACGGATCTTCTGGACAATGCGTTGGAGCAACTGGACATGCTGCAAAGCCAACTCGATCAGCTGAACGAGATGTATGCCTCGCTCACCGGGCCGCGCAGCATCCTCGGGCTTGCCATGGGCGGGGACCTCGACTCCTTGCTTGAGGCCAACTTCGAAGACATCCCCGGCCTAATCCGCGGCATCCAGGCGGGCGATTGGAGCGCTCTCATCGGGCCCAATGCTGGTCCCATGCGCACGCAGATGGAACAGGCGCTGGCAAGTGCAGGGTTCGACGAGGATTCACTCCGCGAAATCGCCACCAGCGGCAATCCGGGAGCTGAAGGCGTGGCCACCCGGGCAACCACAGGTGCTGTGATGTCGGCGGCGGCGCAGAACAGCCACGCAGAGGCGGAACAGTCTCTCGAACGAGTGGAACGTCTGGTCGAGATGATCCCGGACATGGAGGATGTCAAAGCCTCGATGGACCACAACACCCGCGTCACGGCGGAACTCGCCATCGCCATGACCCGGATGTGGGAGCTGGAAGCGATCCAAACCCTCGGCGCAGGCAATGCAGGCGTGGTTGACGCCGCCACCGTTGCCGAAGAGCGCCGCTACATGGACTTCACCTTGCCGGATCTTGAGCCGTGAGTGGGGCAGGGGTGATGAGCGCGCGCGAACTCGTGGAAGAGGAACTTGTCTACGGTGCCCTGCGCCGGGAACAGCTTTGGCGGGTGATCGGCCTTTCCGGGGCAGGTTTTGGCGTATTCGGCTGTTTGACGGCTGCGGCTGTCGCGCTGATGGTCGAAACACCGCCTCCCGTGGTTGTCCCCTACGATCCCGCGACCGGGATGGCGCTCCCCAATGCCACGGTTGAAACCGTTTCGCTTGCCGAACGACCTGCCGTGATCGAAGCGCAAATCTACCGCTACATTCTCGACCGCGAGACTTACAACCAGCTCGACAACGATCTTCGTGTTCGCCGTGTCCTGTCACAGTCTTCCGGGGCAGCCGAGGCCAGCATGCGCGCGATGTGGACCTCAGGGCAGGAGAGCTATCCGCCGACGCGTTACGGGGCTGCGGCCGAGATGGCCGTTGAGATCGCATCGATCACCCTTATTGGCGAAAACCGCGCCCAGGTCCGGCTCAGAAAGCGCCTGACAAGCCCGCAAGGGGTACAGGATGGATCGTTCACTGCCACGTTGATGTTCGATTTCCGGCCCGAACGAACCCGCGCGATCGACGAGGTCTGGCAAAACCCTTTCGGTTTCACCGTCACCCAATATGCCATCCGATCGGACCGTTCTGAATGACTCGCACTGCAATCTCTACGCTGTTGGCCGCCAGCATTCTCGCGCTCGCGGGAACGACCGCCATGGCCGAAACCACGCCCCGCCCAGGTTCTCATGACAATCGCGTGCGCGTGGCGACCTGGACTGAAGGCCAGGTTTACCGTGTCGTCACGACTCTGACCCGCGTCACCACAGTCGAATTCGGTGAGGGTGAAACCATCCGCTCGATCATCGCCGGTGACACGGTCGGTTTTCAATTCGACGGTGTCCCGGGTGGCCGTGCCTTCGCCATCAAGCCGACAGCATCTGGCGTCGCCACCAACATCACCGTCTACACCAACCGCCGCTCCTACTACTTCCATGTCGTCGAAGCCCGGGAGACGCCGCATTATGTCGTGCAGTTCCGCTATCCTGAAAACCGCGTGCAACCCACCAGGGCGGTTGCGGCCGATGCGCCGAATGCGAACTATGCGGTAAGTGCCCGAGAGGAGTTCACGCCGACGGCCATCTGGGATGATGGTACCTTCACGTATTTCCGGTTTGCACGGAACGCGCCGGTGCCCGCCATCTTCCGATATTCGAACGGCAGGGAACGCGCGGTGAACAGCCAGGCACTGAGTGACGGCGTCATCCGCGTGTCTGGCGTCAACCGACAATGGGTTCTTCGCCTTGGCGAAGAGGTGGTTTGCGTCCAGGACGCGAGGCAGGCCACATCATGACCGAAGGAACGGAAGACCTCGCCGCGCGCCTCGCGGCTCTCGAAGGGTCAACAGGCAAAGCGAAGGCAAACAAGCGGCCTGCACCGCTTGCCGCGATCCTTGGGGTCGTCGGCATCGCGGCAGCAGGTGGACTGGCGTGGGCTGCCCTACAGCCGTCGGCAGAAGCACCAATGGCGACCGCCGCGCCGGAGGAGTTCCAGAGCAGCGGACCCGGCTTCGGAGATCTGGCGCCGATTTCTGCCCCGGAGCCCAGCCAAGGCCCGCCTGCGGACACAGGTCCGAGCGAGTCGGAACTCGCGCTGATGGAAAGCCTTGCGACATTGAGAGCGGAACTCGAGGACCTGCGCGCAAGGCCGACCGAGGTCGCGGACAGTGGTGCGGAGCAGGCGATTGCGGACCTGACGGCGCAGATTGCCACCCTACAGGAAGCATCCGCCGAAGCGCAGCGTGCCCTCGAGCGGCAGCTGACCGAGCGGGATCGCGAATTGGATCAGCTCCGCATGGACCTGGAACTTGCACGGCTTGCACCACCAGAGCCGACCTCATTGGGACCAACTGAAGAAGAATTGCGGCTGGCCGAACTCGAAAGGCGGCGCGCTGCTGAAGCTGAGGCCCGCGCAGAGCGTATCGCGTCTCCAATGATCGCCTTCTCCGGGATGGGCGCGGGTGCGGATGGGGAGAATACGCTGGAAGCCGCGCGTCTGAATGTAGATGAAGCCTTTGTTCGTTCGGGTGCACAGCCAGCACAGGTGACACGTGCCGAAGTGATCGCGAACCCATCGAACACGGTTGTTCAGGGCACCATGATTCAGGCTGTGACAGAGACGGCTCTCGACAGCACACTGCCCGGCGCGATCCGCGCCATCGTCTCGGAAGACGTTCATTCTTTCGATGGAACGCGCATCCTGATTCCGCGCGGCGCGCGGTTGATCGGGCGCTACCGCTCCGATGTCGCACTTGCCCAATCGCGCGTCATGGTGGCATGGGACCGGATCATCTTGCCCGACAATCAGACCGTGCAGATCAGCGCCTTCGGTGGAGACGAACTCGGCCGCACTGGCACCACCGGGTTTGTCGACACCCGTTTCGCGCAACGCTTCGGTTCCGCCGCGCTGATCTCCTTGATCGGCGCCCTGCCTGCGGCTGCAGCGGGTCAAATCGACAGCGAGGCGGCGGCCGATGTTGCGAGCGATGTCGGCACGGACCTGCGCGATAGTACGCAAAGCGTGATGCAGGACTATCTGGCGATCCGGCCCGTGATCCATGTCGATCAGGGCACCCGGATCACGGTCATGGTCGACCGCGACCTGGAGATCTTTTGACATGGCTGCAAGTTACCTGGAAGCGTCGCTCGACCGTTTCGGCTCCGAGGTCCTGCGCGACAACACGATCGAGATCTGCATCAATCCAGACGGACAAGTCTGGGGAGAGTTTCAGGGCGATCACTTCATGCGTGCCTTGGGCAGCCCGCTGAGCCAGACCGAGATCAAGGACCTCGGCAACCAGATCGCCTCGGCCGCCTCGACGACGCTCAGCACGAAGAAGCCCATCGTCTCGGTCTCGATCCTATATCGTGATCGCCCGATCCGCGCGCAGGTGATCCAGCCGCCGGCAGTCGAGGGCGGTTTCTCAATTTCTCTTAGGTTCTTCTCCTCCCTGCCGCTGGAGGCGATCAAGCTTGGCTTCCTCTATGGCAAGGAGCGCAGCCTCGAAAGCCTGCGCCGGGAACGCAACGCCGCGCTGCGCAACGTGGTGGCCTCTGGCGACATCGGCGCCGCGCTGCAGTTTTGCGTCGAGAACAAGCTCAACATGATCGTCTCGGGCGGCACATCGACCGGCAAGACAGTCGCAGCGCGCAAGATCCTTTCGCTGATCCCGCCCGAAGAGCGGATCATCACCATCGAGGAGGCGGCCGAGCTGCGCCCCGAGCAGCCCAATGTCGTGACGTTGATCGCGGACCGGGACACGGATGCCCGCAGTGCCGATGTGCTCTTGGCCTCAACGCTTCGCATGCGACCTGACCGGATCGTCCTGGGCGAAGTCCGCGGTCGCGAGGCGATGACGTTTCTCGAGGCAATCAACACCGGCCACGGTGGATCGCTGACCACGCTGCATGCCGAGACCCCACAACTTGCTGTTCGTCGTCTCGCCATCGCCGCCCTGAAAACGGATGTGCCGATGACCTATGCCGACATGATCGATTATATTGAGGGCTCGATCGACGTGATCATTCAGGCAGGCCGCCATGAAGGCGCGCGCGGAATCACCGAGTTCTTCCTCCCGGGGCAAACCACAGATTTGAACCTCGACACGGTCGACGGCAGAGGCAACAAGAGCCCCTCCGTTGCCGCTGAGTAAAAAAAGGACCCCCCAGATGCGAAAACTAATTCTCGCACTCATGCTTGCCGCCTTGGCGGGCCCCCTTGTGGCGCAGACTTCGCCGCAGGTCTCAAACGATCTCACAGTCGATATGTCGCCACAACAATACCGGATCTGCAACGAACGTCCGGCGCGCCCGACCTGGATGGACGAAATCAATCCGCGTGAAGCTTACAAGGCAGCAGCTTTGATGGAGTTGTACGAAATTCGTGCCTGGGAGGAGATTGCAGAATCTGGCGACTGCGGTTGTGAAACCCGCTTTCCTGCTTGGGAAAGCGCCGATGGCGAATACCATGAAAAGTATGCGGGCCTTAGCCAAGCCGAGCATTCTTCGCTTCGCCGCGACTGGATTGAAGTAAGGAAGCAACTCGAGCCGAGAGTGCGTGCAATCTGCGAAGCCCAAGGCAACTGGTAATGGGCGTCGTCAGCTGGATGGTCGGAACGGCAGACGCGTTCCTTGTCGACGCGGCCGAGTCCCAGTTTGGGGCTGTGGCAAATAATACCGGCACGATCGTCTTGCTGATGGTCACGCTTTCGCTAATCGGCGTCTGCATCAACATGGCATTCCAGTTCCGCAGCATGGATGGGGCCAGCTTCTTCTGGTACCTGATCAAGCTGACCCTTATCGGTCTGTTCGCCTTCAACTGGGCAAACTTCAATGCAGTAGCAAACGCAGTCATTGGAGGCTTGGACTACGTCGCTGGCGCACTGGTGTCTTCGGTTGGCGGCGGAGGAGCCGGAGCCACACACTTTGCCGGCGAATTCGACATCCTGATCGAAAAATTCAGCCAGTACCTGAATGCCATCGGCAGCAACCTGAACTGGATGACGGGCGCGATCCTGGGCGGCATCGGGCTTGTTCTTTTGAGCCTCCTTGGCTTCATGACCGGCATCGTCCTCATCTTCGCCAAGATGATGCTGACCCTGATGCTCGGCCTCGCTCCGATCATGATCGCCCTGTCGCTCTTCGACGCGACCAAGGATTTCTTCCACAGATGGGTCTCGACGACGATCAGCTACGCCTTCTACCCGATCGTCATCGCCGCCATGTTCTCGACTGTTGTCGGCATGGCGAATTCGCTTCTCGCGCAGCTCGGTGATCCGAACTCGGCAGCTAACATCGGCTCGCTCGTACCGTTCTTCGTGATGGTCTTCCTGGCCAAGGGCTTCGTCGCGGCAACGCCCCTGATCGTGCGAGGCATCTCGGGGAACCTCATGGTAGCGGCGGCGCCCGCGGTTGTTGCAGGATCGACCGGGGTCATGCGCGGGCTCTTCAACACCGCGGGCGTCAAGAACAGATCCCGGATCGGCGCTCTGACCACTGGAGAGACGATCGGGCGTGGTGTGGTTCTGGCGCCGGCCGCTGTTCGTATGGCCGCGACTACTGCCAGTGCAAAGGTGGTCAGGATGGCGGAGCGGGCGAAACGGTTGGGAGAATAGGACGCGTAGGCTGCTCTACTAATACCCCAAGCTAAGGGTCGCGATGCGCCGGAAGCGCGCTCTGCAAAGTCGCGGAGCATCGTAGACACTGAAGGTTTTGCTCGGCCGAGGCTCTCATCTAATCGCATGTCATACTGCAAGACCTTTCTGCTTGGTGGGGGACATCGTGTGCCGGGAGCACTGTCATCTTCGCGGTCAGCATGTGCCGCCGCATGGTGGGGCTTCGCGGCTACAAGCCTCGCTTGGGCGACATGCATCCGGCCAAACCCGTAAGACTATCTTACATGTAAAATAAGAATTAGTTCCTTTTTGTTAGCCATATCATCGACTAGCCTGACCAGACGCAAACGTCCAAGACAGGTGAGCCGTGAGTAATTCAGAGAAGACCCTTCACGTATCGGTCTGGCGCGGAGAGGGGCCCCAGGGGAGGTTTCAAACCTTCGAGGTGCCGCGGCAGGACAACCAGACCGTGCTGGATGTCGTCAGCTGGATCCAGCAGAATTCCGACCCTTCGCTCAGCTATCGCTACGCCTGCCGGGTCGGTATGTGCGGGTCCTGCGCGATGATGGTGAATGGCCAGCCGCGCTGGACCTGCCGCACCCATGTCAGCCGTGTCACCGAGGGGAACCGGCTGCAGATCGGCCCATTGCGCAATCTGCCGGTGATCAAGGATCTCGCGGTCGACATGGATCCGTTCTTTGAGAAATGGGTCAAGGCTGGCGGTGCCCACCGCCCCAGCCGCTCGCGCGCCGAGCCGATCATGCCGGTTTCCCCGCAGGATCCGGGTCGGGTCGAAGCGAACAAGGCCATCGAATGCATCAACTGTGCGGTCTGCTATGCCGCCTGCGACACGGTGGCCGGGAACCCCGAGTACCTCGGGCCCGCCGCGCTGCAACGCGCCTGGACGCTCTACAACGACGTCAAGATCGACGACCGGCAAGGCGTGCTCGGTCGCGCGACCGCGGCTGGCGGATGCCAGAACTGCCATTCGCAGGGCAGCTGCACCCGGTTCTGTCCGAACGAGCTCGACCCGCTTTCGGCCATCGCCGGGCTCAAGCGCGCCGCCGCCACATCCTATTTCAAACGGAGGGCCGAATGATGCAGGGCATGGGGTTCTACATGGCGCAGCGGCTCAGCGCGTTGGTAATGGCGCCGCTGGTTCTGGGCCATATCGCGGTGATGATCTATGCGATCCAGGGCGGGCTGAGCACGGCCGAGATTCTGGAGCGCACCCGTGACAGCCTCGCGTGGTTCGCCTTCTACGGCAGCTTCGTGATCGCGGTTTCGATCCACGCCGCGGTCGGGCTGCGGGTGATTGTGACCGAAACGCTGAAGCTGCGCGGCGTGCTGCTTGATCTGTTCACATGGGGCGTGATGATCGTCCTTCTGGTCATGGGGGCGCGCGCCGTTTCGGCCGTGACGATGCTATGATCCGCCCGCACCGCAAACACCCGCTCTGGCTCGCTTATGCCGCGCATCGCGTCTCGGGGCTTGGCCTCGCGCTGTTCCTGCCCGCGCATTTCCATGTGCTATCGCTGGCGATCACCCGCCCGAAGGATCTCGACACCTTCTTGAGTTTCGCCGAGGCGCCGCTGGTGAAGCTGGCGGAATTCGGGCTGGTCTTCCTGCTGGCGATCCATTTCTTCGGCGGGCTGCGCCTGTTGGCCCTCGAATTTCTCCCGTGGTCGGGACGCCAGAAGAACCTGGCCGCCGCCACCGTTGCCGGCGCCTTTCTGGTGTCAGGCCTGTTTTTCCTGAGGGCGATCTGACCATGCCGTCGAAATTCGACATCGAGAGAGAAGACACGGACATCCTGATCCTGGGCTCGGGCGGCGCGGGGCTGTTCGCGGCGCTGCACGCCCAGCAAAGTGCCCCCGCAGGCACCCGGATCACCCTTGCGGTAAAGGGGCTGATCGGGAAATGCGGCTGCACGCGCATGGTGCAGGGCGGCTATAACGTCGCGCTTGGCGGCGGCGACACGGTCGAGCGGCATTTCATGGACACGATCAAGGGCGGCAAGTGGCTGCCCAATCAGGACATGGCCTGGCGGCTGTGCGAACAGGCGGTGGTGCGCATCCGCGAACTGGAGAACGAGATCGGCTGCTTCTTCGACCGCAATCTCGACGGCAGCCTGCATCAGAAGGCCTTCGCCGGCCAGACCGCGGACCGGACCGTCCACAAGGGTGATCTGACCGGGATCGAGATCATCAGCCGGCTGATGGAACAGGTGCTGAGCCGCCCGATCCAGAAGCTGCAGGAACATCGCGCCATTGGCCTGATCCCGACGCCCGACGGCGCGGCGCTCTCGGGGGTGCTGTTCATCGACATGCGCACCGGGCGCTTCCGCTTCGTGCGGGCGAAATGCGTGATGATGGGCACCGGCGGCGGGCCGACGATGTACAAGTATCACACCCCCTCGGGAGACAAGACGATGGACGGGCTCGCGATGGCGCTCCGCCGCGGCCTCGCATTGCGCGATATGGAGATGGTGCAGTTCCATCCCACCGGCCTGCTGGCGGGCAACCACACGCGAATGACCGGCACGGTTCTCGAGGAAGGGCTGCGCGGTGCGGGCGGGCAGCTGCTCAATGCCCGCGGCGAGCGGTTCATGTTCGACTACGATACCCGCGGCGAACGGGCGACCCGCGACGTGGTCAGCCGCGGCATCTATGCCGAGATGCGCAAGAACAACGACCCGGAGCAGGTCGGGATGTTCATTTCGATGGGCCATCTCGGCTCCGACAATGTGCGGGCCAAGTTCGCGGGCATGGTTAAACGCTGCGCCGATTCCGGCTTCGATCTCGCCGCGGGTAAGGTCGAGGTGGTGCCGACCGCGCATTATTTCATGGGCGGCGTCGTGGTCGATCCCGATACCCGCACCGCCCTGCCAGGCCTTTACGTCGCGGGCGAGGACGCCGGCGGTGCGCATGGATCGAACCGGCTCGGCGGCAATGGCGTTGCCAATTCGACTGTCTATGGCGGGGTTGCGGGCGATACGATGGGCATGGACATCCGCACGATGCGCAGCCTGCGCGACCCCGACGAGGAGATCCTTGCACAGGAGGTCGAGCGCGCGGTGCATCCGCTCTCGAAACGCCCGGGCAACATCCAGGCGCTGCGCGCCAAGTTGCAGGAAATCATGTGGGAAGACGTCGGCGTCATGCGCACGGGCGCCGGGATGGAACGCGGGTTGCGGCGCATTGCCGAGATCCGCGCCGAGTTGTGGGAAACCGGGGTCGATCCCGCGAACCTCGCCTTCAACCTGACCTGGCATGACTGGCTCAATATGGCCTCTCTGGTCGAGATTTCCGAGGTGATCGCACGCGCGGGACTTCTGCGCGAGAACTCGCGCGGAGCGCATTACCGCGAGGATTTCCCCGAGGAGGGCGATCTCGACACTTCCTATTTCACCGTCGCGCGCGCGGATACGGACGCGGCGCTCGGTCTGCATCGCGAGCCGGTGAGCTTCACCATCGTGCGCCCGGGCGAAACCATCCTGCCCGAAGGCGAACCCGAAACACTGGTCGCATCCGAGTGACGCACAGAACCGAAGGACGACACCGATGATCCCCGTATCGCTGATCGAAAGCACCGCCGATGCCCTGATGGCCAAGGCCGCAATCGAGATCCCCGACGACTATCTGATCGGGCTGAAGCAGGCGGCCAGCACCGAGGACGGCGACCTGTCGAGCTTCGTGCTGCAGGCGATGCTCGAGAATTACGAAGCTGCCAAACAGGACCGCCGCGCGATGTGCGGCGATACCGGTGTGCCGCGCTGGTTCGTCAAGATGGGCAACGAGGCCCGGATCGAGGGGGGGCCTGTCGCGCTCGAGGCCGCGCTGCGACGCGCGACGGCCTCGGCCACATCGGCGGTGCCCTTGCGCCCGAACCGGGTGCATCCGCTCTGGCGCACCGATCACAACAACAATGTCGGCATCGGCGCCCCCGAGATCGAATACGGCTTTGAGCCCGATGGCGACTGGATCGACCTGATCACCGTCCACAAGGGCGGCCTCTTCGGGACGGATTATCGGATGCTGTTCCCCTCGGACGGGATTCAGGGGATCAAGCGGTTCTATCTCGACAGCCTGATGGCCTTCGGCAAGCGTGGGCTCGCCTGTCAGCCCGCAATCATCGGCATTGGCCTCGGCGGCAGCAAGGATACCTGCATGGTGCTGGGCAAGCGCGCCGCCTGTCTGCGCACCGTCGGCAGCCGCAACCCCGATCCGAAGATCGCCGCGCTCGAGGAGGAATTCAAGGACCTGGGCAATTCGATCGGCATGGGCGCAATGGGCTTCGTCGGCAAGAACATGGTGATCGATACCCATATCGAGGTCGGCTATTGCCACACCGGCGGCATGCAGATGTCGGTCCATGCCTTCTGTCTGTCCTCACGGCGCGCTGTGGCTCGCATCCATTCCGACGGCCGTGTCGACCATCGCACCGATCCGGACTGGTTCACCCCCTATCAGCGCCGCGAGACGGTCGAATGGGAACCCCTGCGGGAGGCTACGGAATGAAACTGCGTGAAGTGATGCTGAGCACCACCCCCAGCCCCGAGGAGATCGCCGATCTGCAACTGGGCGATGTCGTCTACCTCAACGGGCTGATGTACACCGCGCGCGAGGGCGTCTATATGCGCGCGCTCGAGGAAAAGGCGAATATCCCGATGGAACTGCCCCGGGACAGCGCTGCGAATTTCCATTGCTCTCCCGCCGCGACGATCCGCTCGGATGGCAGCTTCGACATGGGCGCGGTTACCGCCACAGCGAGTTTTCGCTTTGCCAAATGGTTGCCCGAATGGATGGCCAAGACCGGCGCCAAGCTGATCATCGGCAAGGGCGGAATGACCTCAAAGGACTACAAGAGTTATTTCGTTCCCAATGGCGCGATCTATCTCTCGACCGTGGGCTATGGCACGGGCGCGCTGCTCGGTCGCGGCGTCGAGAATGTCGAAGCCGTGCATTGGAGCGACGAGCTGGGCCTGGCCCAGGCGATGTGGGTGATCCGCTGTAACCGCATGGGGCCCTTCCTCGTCGCCTCGGACCTCGAGGGGAACTGTCTCTTCGAGCGCGAGAACGCCAAGATCGTCCAGAACCTCGACCATATCTACGAAGGCACGAAGCCCGCCGTCCTGAAGCGTTTCGGCGAAACCGACGACCGCAGCCAAGAGTTGATCGGATGAGCGCCGGTAACGGAATGATGCAGAAGCGCGGGGCATCAGTCGGGCTCGATCGCGTTCGGCCGCTGATGCCGGGGCTGATCGCCGCCATGACGGTCGGGCTGGCGGCGCGCTTTCTGTCGGAGCATTACGGCGCACCGGTCATGCTGATGGCGCTCCTGCTGGGTATGGCATTGGCGTTCCTGTCCGACGCAGGCAGCCGGACCGCGCCGGGGATCGAGTTCACCGCCAAGTCGGTGCTGCGCTTCGGGGTCGGGTTGCTTGGGCTCGGGATCACCGCGCAGCAAATCGCGGGCGCGGGCCTCGGGGTTCTGGCACTGACCTTTTCCGGGGTCGCGCTCACCTTGGGGCTCGGCATTCTGGGTGCGCGGCTGCTGGGCAAGTCGGTGGCCTTCGGGGTTCTGACCGGTGGCGCGGTGGCGATCTGCGGGGCATCCGCGGCGCTCGCGATTGCCTCGGTGCTGCCCAAGGACAACAAGGATCTAGAGCGCGACACCGTCTTTACCGTGATCGCTGTGACGGCACTCTCGACGCTCGCGATGATCCTCTATCCGATCGTCGGCTCGGCGCTTGGCCTGTCGGATTACAGGATGGGGGTGTTCTTCGGCGCGACCATCCATGATGTCGCGCAGGTCGTCGGGGCGGGCTATTCCGTCTCGGATCTCGCGGGCTCGACGGCGACCTTCGTCAAGCTGCTGAGGGTGGCGCTACTGGTGCCGCTGGTGGTCGTGCTCTCGCTCGTCTTCGCCCGCCCGGGGCGCACCGATGGCGGGCCCGCCCCGCGCCTGCCGATCCCGTTCTTCGTGCTGGGCTTTGCCGCGCTCGTGCTGATCGGCAGCACGGACGTCCTGCCCCCCGAACTGGTCGCCGCGCTGCTCGATCTGTCGCGTTGGTGTCTCGTCACGGCCATCGCCGCTCTGGGGATGAAGACGTCGTTGCGCAAGCTCGGCGACGTCGGTCCGCGCTCGATCATCCTTGTCTGCGCGCTGACCCTGACGCTGGCGGCCTTTGCGCTCGCCGGCATCCAGCTGCTCCTGCCCTGAACCGACCCAATTCACACCCGAGCCGAGCCGAGGAGGGCTCCGATGTTTGTCGACATGAGAACCTACACGCTGAAGAACGGTAACGTCTCCAAGTTCCTCGCCCTCTACGAAGCCGAAGGACTTGCGGTGCAGACCCGCATCCTCGGGCGCATGGTCGGCTATTACTTCACCGACATTGGACCGCTGAACCAGATCGTGCACATGTGGGGTTATGACAGCATGGATGACCGATGGGAGCGTCGCAAGGCCTTGCAGGCCTCCCCCGAATGGCAGGCCTATGCCGTGCAGATGCGACCGCTCGTCGATCACATCGAGAACAAGATCCTGATTCCCGCCCCATTCTTTTCGCCCCGCTAGGGCGGTGCCGCACCATGGCTTTCAACGCCCCCGGCCGCGGTGACGGGTCCGTCCCCGGCGTGCGACCCGGTGCCGTGCCCCGTCCCGCGCCGCGCGCGCAAGGGCGCGTCCACCCGCGCCGCCGCTCCGGGGGAGGCAATCCCGCAGCGCGCCCCGAACCGAAAGTATTGATTTACATATCGGCGAATGAAATATTTCATCTGAAATATTTTGTTTCGAAAGAGATGCAAATGTCTATCAGAATGCTTCGAACCCTAATCGCGGTTGCGGACCGCGGTACATTCAGCGCGGCGGCAGAGACCGTTTTTGTTACCCATGCCGCCGTAAGCCAGCAGATGAAGACGCTGGAAGAAACCTGGCAAATCCAGTTGTTCGACCGCTCGACCCGAACCCCCGAGCTGACGCCAATCGGGCGGGCCGTTCTTGCCAAAGCGCGCGAGGTGGTACGCGCCTATGATGATATCGTGCCCTCGGTTCTCGGCGATGACGGGTTGCGCGGCGAATTCATTCTGGGCGCCGTGCCGACCACATTGACCGGACTTGTCCCGCTGAGCATGGCGCTGCTGAAGGCGCGCTATGCCGATCTGCATGTCGGCCTGTCGCCGGCGCTGTCGGCCTCGCTGGTGTTGCAGGTCGAGCGCGGCACGCAGGATGCCGCGATCATTTCCAAGCCCGATGTGCTGGCCAGCGGCCTTGAATGGCATCCCATTGTCGAGGAGCCCCTCGTCCTGATCACCTCGCCCCAGGTGACCGGCGAAGACCCGATCACGATCCTGCGCGCCAATCCGTTCATCCGCTTTTCCCGTGACGCCGTAGTCGGGCGCATCGTGGAAAGCTGGCTTCAGGCCAACCGGATCACCGTCAACGACTCGATGGAGCTTCTGGGCCTGGATGCCATTTCAAGCATGGTGATGGCGAACCTTGGCGTCTCGATTGTCCCGGCCGCGAGCGTCCAATCGGCCAGCGCGCTGCCGTTGCGGCAGGTGGCCCTGGCCGACGCGCCGCCAACCCGCGCCCTGGGCCTGGTCCATCGCCGCAACACCGCCAAGATCCGCGTCATTCAGGAGATCGTCCGCGCCCTGCTCAATGCCGTCGAGATCGGCGAGTTTTCTCCCGATGCGATCCGCGAGGCGATCTGATGCTGGACTGGCTGCCGGATCCGGGCGCGGGGCCCTTTCTGGCGCTGCTGGCGGGCGGGGCCCTTGTGGGGGGCTTTGTCAACGGGCTGGCGGGCTTCGGGACGGCGCTGTTTGCCTTGGGCATCTGGCTGGAGATCATGCCGGCGCAACAGGCGGTGGCGATCGCGATCGTCATGTCGGTGTCCAGCGGGTCACAGGCCGCCTGGGTGATCCGCCGGTCCATTCGCGCGCAGACCCGGCGGCTGATGGTCTTTCTGCTGCCCGCGCTGATCGGGGTGCCGATCGGGGTGCAGCTGCTGTCGCTTGTCTCGGCGGATCAGCTGAAGTTCGGGATTGCCAGCTTCATGCTCCTGTTCGGGGGGTTCTTCCTGCTGCGGCGTTCGCTGCCCAGGATCACACGCCCGCTGCCCTTGATCGATGCCCTTGTGGGGTTCCTCGGCGGGGTTCTCGGGGGGGCGGCCTCGCTGTCGGGGGCCCTACCCACCATGTGGTGCGCGATGCGCCCCTGGACCAAGCAAGAGACCCGGGCGGTGCTGCAACCGTTCAACCTGATCATCCTTGGCCTAACGCTGGTGGTGCTGGCACTGCGCGGCGTTCTGGATCGCGAGACCCTGATCCTCATCGTGCTCTGTCTGCCGATGACCTTCGTGGCGACGCGGGTCGGGCTTGCGGTCTTTCACCGGTTGAACGACGACATCTTCCGACGGTTGCTGATCGGGCTGATGTTCCTGTCGGGCGCCCTCATGCTGTTGCGCGAATTGCTGTGACAGAGCCGGGCGCGCCGCCCCGCGGGGCTGCGTGCGTCCCTGCGTTGACGCCCGAAACATTCCCCCGAAATCCCCATCCGGACGCCTCCTTGGCGGGTCGCGTCCGGATGGGGATTTCGGGGGCCTGCCCCAACCCGTTATTGTAACTTTATCTAACAGATTTATTCACAATTATCATATTGGCGTTTGACCAAGTTAACGATAGCGTGCCCAAGGAGGTCATTCACACGCGGAAGGAGCGATAAATACCAAACGGATTTATCCGCGGAATGATCCTGTTCGATCAAAACCTGGGAGGAGGTTTGTGGTGCAAAAACAAGTGAACTCAGGGCTTAAACTGAGCCGCAGAGAAATTCTCCGCGCCGGTCTGGGCGGCTGCACGGTGGCAAGCATCGGCTTCGGCTTCACGCTGGCCGGTGGCCAGAAGGCCCTGGCCGAAGTCCTCGCCGACGAGGCCGCCAAGAAAGCCGCGGCGAAACATATCCTGACGATGGGGCTTGATGCCACCCTCAACCAGTTTCCCGGCCGCGTTGGCACGCCGCATGTCGTCTGGGTTCATGGCGCGCCCGAGTTCAAGGCCGCGGTCGAGCGCCAGAGCCAGGGACAGATCTATGTCGAGGTTCATGACGGCGGCGCCCTAGGCGGGCAGGCCGAGCTGCTAAAAAAGGTTCAGCAGGGCGCGGTGCAGGCGGGCAGTTGCAGCATGCAGAACGCCGCGCAGCTGGTCCCGGTGCTCAATGTGCTGGATGTCCCCTATGCGATCGGTCGCGACGACAATTTCTGGCGCCTGCTGTTCAGCAAGGAATTCAACGACA
Organism: Pseudorhizobium banfieldiae; assembly: GCF_000967425.1. Classification (NCBI taxonomy): domain Bacteria; kingdom Pseudomonadati; phylum Pseudomonadota; class Alphaproteobacteria; order Hyphomicrobiales; family Rhizobiaceae; genus Pseudorhizobium; species Pseudorhizobium banfieldiae. Next base: position 252,178 of record NZ_FO082821.1, on the reverse strand, counting down.
TCTTCCGCAAGGGCACCGAGGATCGCCGGCTGGTGGTCGCCTTTGCACATCCCTGGCGGCGCAAGGTCATGCTGTCGCACAACGTGACCACCCAAGTCCGCCGCCCTGAAGATCTGGCCGGCATGAAGATCCGGGTGACCGCTTCAAAACTGGAACAGATGGCGTTCCAGATTCTGCCGGCCAGCGCCACGCCCATTGCCTGGGCCGAGACCTTCTCGGCGCTGAAGGATGGCGTGATGGAGGGCCTGCATCTGGCGCCGGGATCGGGTTATGATGTCGGAATGGCGCCGGTGATCGGGCAGATCATCGACACCGACTGGATGTATAACACAGACTCGATCTGGCTGAACAAGACCTGGCTCGACGCGCTCGACCCCGATCTGAAAGAGGCCGTGATGGAAGGCGCCTTCGAGGCCCAGACCCATGTCTTCGACACCTACAAGGAGATCCTGCGCGACACGTTCGGCATCATGCCAGATTCCCCTGCGGATGCAGGCTTCCGCGCGGCGGGCACCGAGATGACGTTCCTGACCGAGAGCGAGCGCGCGATCTGGGAAAAGACGTTGTCGGTGGCGGACAACCCGTCTCTCCAAGAGGCGATCGACACCTACGGACGCGAGGCCTACGACACCGCCGTCAAGGTCGCCCGGTCCGATGCTGATACCGCGCCCGTGCGCTGGTGGAAGCTGTAACAACAGCAGCATGTGAAGCAAACACTGGCGGCCTGCCACGGCGTGGCAGGCCTTTACGGGAGGAACAAGATTTGCGGCACTATCTCAGGCTGTTGGACCAGTATCTCGAAGACGCTTTCAGCGCGATCCTCTACATCTACATCATTGCGATCATCTTCGCGGAGGTCGTCGGTCGGTATGTGTTCAAGTCATCGATGCTGTTCGCCTATGAAACGGCGATCTACGCCTTCATCTGGCTGAGCTATCTGTCGATGGCCGCCATGGCGCGAAATCGCGCACATCTTGCGGTGACATTCCTGCGGGATATGATGCCGCGCAGTATCCAGCTGGTCCTGTTGCTGCTGTCGGATGTCCTGCTGATCGTGCTGGCCAGCGTGGTGGTGGTGTTCATCCGCCAGCCCTTAGCCGATGCGATCGACTTCGAACAGATGATGGTGGGGATCGACCTGCCGTTCTGGATTGCGCTGCTGTCCGTCCCGGTGGGCTGGAGCCTTGTGGTCCTGCGCACGATCCAGCGGTCCATCGCGACGATCTCTGACTATCGAAACGGGCGGGCTCTGGCGCTTACGACCGCCGCAGCGGCTGCAAACTGAGCCTTCGGGAGGGGAGGAACTCAAGATGGAATCCACTACACTGGTATTCGGCGCGCTCGTGGTGCTGCTGCTGCTCGGGGTCGAGATCCTGACCGTTATCGGGCTGGGCGCCGTTCTTCTGACGCTGATCACGGACCAGTTCCCTCTGCTCAACGTCAGCCTGACGATGTTCGATTCACTCAACCTGTTCCCGCTGCTCGCGCTGCCGCTGTTCGTGGTGACCGGCGATCTGATCGCCGCCGGCGGGATCGCGGCCCAGATCATGCGGTTTTCGCAAAGCCTGGTGGGATGGGTGCGTGGCGGGCTGGCGCTGACGACCATCGTCGCCTCGGGCATCTTTGCGGCGATCAGCGGCTCGAACGCCGCGACTGTGGCGACCGTGGGCAAGGTCGTACTGCCCGAGATGTCCAAACAAGCCTATGACCGCAATTTCGCCGCCGCGACTGTGGCCGCAGGGGGCGTGGTCGGGATCATCATTCCGCCCAGCGTGGCCTTCGTCCTCTATGGCGTTGCGACCGGGCTGAGCGTCACCGACCTGTTCATCGCGGGCATCATCCCGGGGCTGCTAATGGTGGGCGTCATGTGTGTGGTGGCGTATGTCATCTCGCGCAAGCGCAAGTTCGGGGACCGGACCCAGTTCAGCGTGAAGGGGGTGCTCTCTTCGGCCATCGAGACGCGCTATGCGCTGGGGGCCATCGCGATCATTCTGGTCGGCATCTATTCGGGCATGTTCACCCCAACCGAGGCCGGGGCGGTCGCGGCGGTCTATTGCCTATTCGTCGCGGTGGCCGTCACTCGCAAGCTGAAGCTGCGCGACGTGCCCGCCGTGCTGGTCAGCAGTTCGCGGATCTGCGGGCTGGTGGTTCCGATCATCGCCGTCGCGATGGTGCTGTCGCAGAACCTGACCATGCTGCGGATCCCCGATGCGGTGGTTTCCGGGATGCTCGGGTGGTCGGACGACCCGACTGTCGTGCTGATCATGATCGTGGCCCTGCTGCTTGTTGCGGGCAGCGTGATGGAGGCTGCGCCCAACATCCTGATCTTCGCGCCGATGCTGGCGCCGATCGCGCGGCAGCTGGGGATTGATCCGGTGCATTTCGGCGTGATCGTGGTCTCGACGCTTGCGGTGGGCTTCATCACACCGCCGGTCGGGCTCAACCTGTTCGTCGCCAGTGCGACCTCGGGCGCCGGATTTGCCAGCGTGACACGCGCCGCCATCCCCTATGTCGTGGCGCTTCTGCTGTGCTGCCTCGTCATCGCCTTCATCCCCTGGCTGTCGCTCGCCTTCGTCTAGACCCACACTCCCCCTCAGCATCATACCTATCCAAGAACGGAGTAAGAAAATGGCTCAAATCGGCTTCATTGGCCTTGGGCGCATGGGCTTCGCCATGTCGCGAAACCTGATCGAAGCATCGCATTCGGTTTGGGTCTATGACATCAACCCTAGCGCGGTGGAGCGCATCGTGGCTCTGGGCGGACATGCCGCCGCAAGCGCCGCCGAGGCGGCCGCCAACCGCGACTTCGTTGTGACGATGCTGCCCAACGGCCCCGACGTGGAAGAGACCCTCTTCGGTGCGGGCGGTGTCGCCACGGCCCTGGCGAAAGACACGCTGTTCATCGACATGAGCACGATCGCCCCCGACATGACGGACAAGATCGCGCGGGGCCTGTCGGCGATGAACATCCGCATGGTCGACGCGCCGGTAGGTGGCACCTCCGAGGTGGCCGAACGTGGGGATCTGCTGATCCTCGCCGGTGGCGACGCCAGCGACGTGGCGCGCGCGCACGCGGTCTTTGACGCGGTCGGGCGCCAGACAATCCATTGCGGCGAGAACGGCACCGGCACGCGCACCAAGATCGTCAACAACTTCATGTCCACGGCGCTCAACATCCTGACTGCCGAAACTCTGGCCTTTGCCGAAGGGGCCGGGCTAGATGTGGCACGCACGGTCGATGTGCTGGCCGGGACGACGGCGGGGCGGGGCTTCGTGTCGGGGGCCTATCAGCGCAAGGTGCTGAACCACGACATCTCGCCCGAATTCGGCCTGGCGCTGGCCGCCAAGGATCTGAATCTGGCCCTGAACTATGCGGCGGGGCTGAGTATCCCGCTACCGGTCGGGGCCGCGGCCTCTCAGATCTATGCCATCGCGAAGGCCGAGGGTTTCGGCGTCAACGACTGGTCGGCCGCGCTGGAAACCATGCGCCGGACCGCGGCGCTGCCGCGCATGTCCTTTGATGGCCAATAAGCACCGCTGACCGGCGCCGCCACGGCCGCGGCGCCGGCACCAGACCCGGACACCGGCGCTCCTTGCCCTCCGGTGTCCCCCCGATCAACCGCATCCCGCTGTCGCCGATGGCGCCCCCGTCCCGCAGGACGGGAGGACCCGGTGCACGCCCTACACGAAAAGAGAACGACCATGCTGTCACTGCGAGACAAGAGCCTACTCACCGCCAATGCCTATCTCGACGGGACCTGGATTTGCGCGGACGATCAGGGGATCGACGTCACCAATCCCGCCGATGGCTCGCTTGTCGGGCGGGTTCCGTCGCTGTCCCGCGAGATGGTCCAGCGCGCGATTGATGCGGCCGAGGCCGCACGCGAGGACTGGGCCGCGCGTCCTGCCCGGCAACGCGCTGTGTTGCTGCGGCGATGGTATGATCTGATCATCGAGAACGCCGATGATCTGGCGCAGATCCTGACCGCCGAACAGGGCAAGCCGCTGAGCGAGGCCAAGGCGGAAATCGTGTCCAATGCCGCCTATCTGGAATGGTTCGGCGAAGAGGCCAAGCGCGTTTATGGCGAGGTCATTCCTGCCCCCGCCGCCGACCGCCGCTTCATTGTGCTGAAACAACCGATCGGGGTCTGCGCGGCGGTCACGCCCTGGAATTTCCCGAACGGGATGATCACCCGCAAGGCCGGCCCGGCGCTGGCCGCCGGGTGCCCGATCATCGTCAAGCCCGCCTCGCAGACGCCGCTCTCGGCGCTGGCGCTGGCGGTCCTGGCCGAACGCGCGGGCATTCCGAAGGGCGTCTTTCAGGTCGTCACCGGCAAGGCGCAGATGATCGGCACCCTCTTCTGCAAAAATCCGACGGTCGCCAAGATCAGCTTCACCGGCTCGACCGAGGTCGGCCGCTGGCTGATTGCGGAAAGCGCGGATGGCATCAAACGCCTATCGTTGGAACTTGGCGGCAACGCGCCCTTCATCGTCTTCGAGGATGCCGATCTTGATGCCGCGGTGCAGGGCGCGATGATGGCCAAGTTCCGCAACTCGGGGCAGACCTGCGTCTGCGCCAACCGCATCTATGTGCATGAGAGCGTCGCCGACAAATTCGCCTACAGGCTGGCTCAGGCGGCCGAAAAGCTGGTCGTCGGTGTCGGCAGCGATCCGGCAACCGAACAGGGGCCACTCATCGACCGGGCCGCGGTCGAGAAGGTCACCCGGCATCTGCAAGACGCCCTTGATCGCGGCGCCAGAGTGGTCACCGGCGGGGGCCCCCATGCGCTTGGCGGAACTTGGTTCCAACCGACCGTCATCACCGGCGTCAGCCCCGATGCGCTCGTTGCCCGCGAAGAGACCTTTGCGCCACTGGCCGCGATCATCTCCTTCTCAAGCGATGACGAGGCCATCGCGCTGGCGAATGCAACTGAGTTTGGCTTGGCTGCCTATTTCTACAGCCGCGATCTGGCGCGCGTCTTCCGTGTTGCCGAGAAGCTCGAGGCCGGGATGGTCGGCGTCAACACCGGCGCGCTGGCCAGCGAGGCGGCACCGTTCGGGGGCGTCAAGCAATCCGGCATCGGCCGCGAAGGATCGCGCCACGGGATCGATGAATATCTCGAGATGAAATATCTCTGTCTGGCGGGGCTTTGATAGCGATCCGGTCCTGACACCGGTCCGGGCGCTCGCAGCGGCCCCGATCGCCGCAAGCGCCCCGATCGTCGCAAAGGCCGATACCCTCTTTTACGAGGGCGGATTCGAGGCGACCTCTTTTGCCGATATCGCCGCCGCGGTCGGTATCTCGCGGGGCGGTTGTGTCGCAAACTTTGCATTTAGCCGAGTCAGGCTGACCGGCGGACACACTTATGCTGCCAGCGCCGCGAAGGTCTCGAAAGCGTTGGCGCCATTGGCGGGGATTTGACCCTTGCGGATCATGTGAGCCGCCTCAATGCCAGCGATAGTCGCTTCAGCCGAATGGAAAGCCTTGAAGCCCATCATCGGGCCTGTGATCCGTTTGACGAAACGGTGGTCCTGTTCAAGGATGTTGTTCAAATATTTGACCTGCCGGACCTCGATCGTTCGTCCGCTGCCGGTGAATTTCAGGATCGCATTCACCGCCTGAAGCCCGGCCAGATTGGCACCACTCTTGTCTATTACGACGCGCTCGGGCACGCCATTTCCGCTGATCGCCCGCCTGAAGAAGCGCCGCGCGACGGCCAGATCGCGCCGCTCGGAGAGCATGAAGTCAAGGGTTTGGCCATCGCGATCTACAGCGCGGTAGAGATAGGTCCAACGGCCTTTGACCTTGATGTAAGTCTCATCCATCCGCCACGAACTGGCCGTCGGTTGCTTTTTCGCCTGGGCTCGCACTGCTATCTGCGGAGCGAACTTCACGACCCAGCGGTTCAGGGTAGCGTGGTCGACCGTAACCCCGCGCTCGGCCAGGATCTCCTCCAAGTCACGATAGGAGACGGCGTAGCGCAGGTAGAAGAACACCGCGTGCAAGATCACCGACTTCGGAAAGTGCGCACCCTTGAACTCGATCACGCCGCATATCCCCTGCCAACCGACTGGCATGACTGGCAGATCAAGCCCCGCAGGTGAACCAAAAAGTTTGCGACACATCCACTTCCGGGGATTGCGGTGGAACTGCATGAAGCGCTTCATCTCGTCGCGTCCACATGTGATCCCGAAGAAGAACCGCAGCGAGATGATGCGCACGTTGAAGGTGCTGGCGGTCACCCCCTCTACGGTCATCCTGAGTTGATATGACCGCAGATCTTCCGGCGTGGCGGTGTCTGGCGGCCGCCCCAGAAATGATGCGAAATGCTTCAGATTCCGGGTGTGCGCCTTCTGGGTCTTCTCGCACAACCCGCGGATGTTCATGTCCTCGATCATCCGCTGGCGCAGCGGGGTGGTGTTCTTCTCCTCCATGGGAACCTCCTGTCTGACGGTGGGAAGACCCCAATCGTCAGCCCAGAAAGCCCGGCCACATAGAAAAACGGTGAAATGACGAACCAACGCCAGCCACGGGCTCCTTTGCCGCGGAGCGGCTTAGTCCTTCAGCCCGAACCAGTCATTCGTCGCTCGAACAGCCAGCCCCGCTTCGCACATTTCCGGGACAGCGACGCCACTTCATCGTAGCCGAGCGTTCCCGAGGAAGCGGACAGTGAACAAGCCAAGATCTGCTGCCTGCCGGCCTCCAAGCACGAGGACACCGAAACGCCTTACCGATCAGACGCACGGAGTACGGCCATCGGCCCCACTGCATCCAAACCTCTGCTGTCGCAAACCTCACCCATGCTCGGCAATTATCGCTCGCGTCGTCTGAACGGCCGAGGCCAACGCCATCCGGTCTGCGCTCTTGATCCCGAGCCCTTCGATATCGAGCGACAACTGGCCTTGGCCGCCACCATTGGCGGCAGCGCGCGCCGCGCGACCACGTGCGCGTGCCGAGGCAACCACTTCGGTCCTGGACCTGTCGCCTGACGACACCGGGACACTCGGGCTGCCCCCTTGTGCTGTGTTTGCCGCCCGAACCTCCTGCAACTCCAACCTGAGCTTCTCCACCGTCTCCCGCGTTTCCGACATCTGCCGATCTCTCCGCAAGCGATCCTCGTCCGGATAGGGGAAGCTGCCTCCCTGCCCCGCGTGCAGCACCTTGAGCGCCGGATCCTCGAAGTACTTGATCCGTCGCGCCCGGATCGGCATCTGCGCGTCGATCACAAGGATGACCTCGTCGAGGTCCATGCGGCGGGCCTCATCCTCGGTCAGGAGCGGCGTGTCCTCGGTGCGCTCCGAGATGCTGCGCCCTTCGAAGGGGTTGCGCGCAACGGCGCGAGAGCGGGTCACCACCCGCTTCGTGGTCTTGCCCGCGGCTTGGCTCAGCTCCTCGATGGTCTTTTGCTCGGACGGGGTGAGGTAAAGTTTCACGCCCGCGCCGCCCTGGAGCGACCGGCGCGTGTTCTCACCATAGATCTCGTCGAGCGCGGGGATCGTCTGGGTCACGATGGCGAGGTTGCCGCCGAAGGAGCGCAGTGTCTTGATGCTCTCGGCGACGATCGGCATCTTCCCGAGCCGGTCGAACTCGTCGAGCATGATCATGACCGGCCAAGGCTCGTCATCAGCGGGTTCCTGTGCTTGCAACGAGGCAATCAGGTCCGAAAAGAAGAGACGGATCAGCGGAGCCAGCGGTCGGATCATCTCGGATTCAACCACAAGATAGATCGCATGTGGGCGGCGGCGGATATCCCGGAATGAGAAGTCAGAGGTCGCGGTGGCCGCGTCGATCGCGCGGTTGTCCCAGGTATCGAGACCCGATGTCATCAGGAGGGAGAGGTAGGAAGTGAGGGTGTCGTTGTTGGTCGATGCCATGCGCTCGAAGATCAACCTGGCCGACCTGTTCTTCACCTCCTGCGAACGCTTCAAATATTCTTTCTGCTTGTCGCCCCCCGAGGCTGTGATGCGATAGACCTCGCCGATGGTCGGCACGCCGCGCTCGAAGGCCAGAAGTCCGGCCGCCACGAAGAGGTCGATACCCCCGGCCAAAAGCCCGCTCAGCTTTTCGTTGTCGGTCTGCAGGAAAAGTTTGGCGGTGAGTTTCAGCTCCATTTGCTGTCGGTCGGGGTTGGTCATGGCCGCGATGCGCGCGAGCGGGTTGTAGCGATGCGTCGGTCGGTCCCAGTCGGTCGGCGCGAAGCGGAAGACCTTGTCCCCCATGCTGGCGCGGAAGCGCGAGGTCTCGCGGAAGTTCTCGCCTTTCACGTCGAGCACCACGGCGGAGCCCTTGTAGGTCAGCAGGTTCGGGATCACGAACCCCACGCCCTTGCCCCGGCCTGTAGGCGCCACAATCAGCGCGTGGGGGAAGGTTTTTGAGACAAGGAACGGGCGCCTGGATTTCGGGGAGCCGAGCTTGCCCAGAAGGAAGCCACCGCCGGGCTTGGCAAAGAAACCGTTCTTCTTCATCTCGCCACGGGTCTGCCAATGCGTCGTCCCGAAGCGGGTCAATGCATCCCCCAGAAGCGTGACGCTCAGCATCAGCGATGCCAGGCCGAAGCCGCCAAGGATGAGGTTCACCCAAAGGAAGTCCTTCGGCGCAGACTGAGACAGACTCCGATATTCGCGGGCAAGCAGTGTGACGTCGAAATGCGTGGGTGAAAGCCCATAGCGGAACATGACAAACCCAGTCGCCACGACATAACCCATGGCGAGACCGACCAGCACGAGGCTCAGCACACCGAGGGCGATCTTGGTTTTATCCATGGGTGATCCCCTTCTCGCCATCTGACGCAGCGTGGCGTGCGCGCTGCGCCTCGATCTGTTCTTCCGCCAATGCATCGAGAACGCGCTCCATCGCCGGGCCATGCGCAGTGACCTCGCTGCTTTGGAGATAGGTCTTGGCGAGCTCCAGCTGCCGAAGCGGATCCTCGGTGAACTTGTCCAGGACTTCTGCGTTGCCGGCCCGGAGCCCGTCGATTGCGTCGGGGCTTAGTCGCTCGTTTATCTGCCGGACGATGTCCTGCTGCTCTGCATCGGAGACCGGGGTCCCGACGTCGGCGTTTCGCACAAAGGCCATGACGGTTGGCGCTGTCTCTTCCAGATACCGGCGCTCGGCGTAGTCTTGTCGCGCTTGGTCCTCAATCTCGAAACTGCGCTCGCTGATATAGGCACGCGACGCACCGAGCGAACGAAGGTGGTTGATCTCGTCCTGGACGGCCCGCCCGAATTCGTCATCCGGCATCTCCGTGCGATAGCGGGCGAGGGTGCGGAGCTCTTCGGTGATCGGACCGAGATGATCCGAGGGATCCCGTAAGGCGAGGTCCATGTCGCCGGCATGAAGCGTGCGGTCCTGCTCCGATACCGCGTATTGCGGCGGCTTTCGACTGTCAGTCCTCTGGTCCCAGGCCATCGAGGCCAATTCGGCATGTTGCGGCGATTTCTGCGCGTAGGCGTCGAACGCGGCGCGCGCCTCTTCAACCTCCACGGCGCCCGCCCGCCACACCGAGGGGTCGTCGGAGAAAGGATGATCGAAATCCGTCCGGCGGAACTGCGCCACCAGCGCCCTGAACGCCTGCCGCTCCGATGGGGCAAAAATGTCGGACCCGTCTTGCGCAAGATCACTCCCAGGTGTCGTCAGCCGCTCGCCGAGCACTGCCTCAGCGTCATCCACCTCGTCGACCTCGGTTGGCGCGCGCAGGACGCGTACATCGATCAGAACATCGCCCAACCGAAGATGCACGGCTTCCAGCCGGTCGAGCGCTTCTTCCCGGTCCTGAGGTTTCTCAAGATCGAGGTCACCCTCTTTGGCAATCGCCTGCAGATCCTGTGCCAGCCACTGGCGTTCCAGCGCGGCATTGCCTGCCCCTTCCCGCAGGCGCGCAGCCACAGCCTCGGCATCGATGCCCGTGCCTTGCAACGCCTCGGCCAGCTTTGGTGCCACCTCTCCATCGTCAAGACGCGCGAGGTGATCTTCACTTAAGTTCGGTCTTGCATAGATGCCGTCCCGGGACGGGGCATCGACCAGGGCGCCGGAGCGATCCCCGAGCGGGTTCAAATGCGCGACCGAGGCCAGCACGTCGGTCAGCTTGCGCTCGATCACCGGCCTCTCGGCCGCCGGCGCCCTGTCAATCGCCGCCTCGATCTGGCGAATGTTCTGAGAAAACTCGGTGATCAGCGTGTCGAACGCTGGCTCAACTTGGGACATGTAGATGGCTCCGTCAGATTGAATCTGACCGCCATTGGCAAGGATGGTGCTGGCCCTCTCGAGCGCCTCGGCCACGTCGTCGAAATTCGAACGTGACGCCTCCGCCGCGAGCCCGCGGTAGATCAACGCGTTGTGCCGGACGGTTTCCAGAGCGGCCGCCAGGTCAGCGCCGGTTCTCTGGCGCTCGACAGGGGGACGGCCCTCGTCGCGAGCCTTGTAGATTTCATCGATCTCGGCGCGGTAGGTCGTGACGCCGCGATCCAGACGACGCGTCGCCTCAAGGCGGATCCCATGAACTTGGGCCGCCTCGACCATCGCCTCGCGAAAGGCGTCGTAGTTGAAGTGATGATCCTTCCCGAGAAAGAACATTTCGCCATCCTTGCTGCGGCGGTTCAGAACGATATGCGCATGTGGATGCGCGCGATCTTGGTGTATTGCAGCAATATAGTCGAATTGCGACCCCTCACCTTGAAAGAACCTCTCGCAGACCGCCTGGGTGATATCGCGCACTTCCTCACCTCTGGTCCCAACCGGGAATGCCATCAGCAGATGCGACGTATGGCCAAGCTTGGGGCTGTAGCGCTCGTTCCACTGGTTCTCGAACCGCCGCGCCACTCGGTTGATCTCGGCTTCCGAGAGCTGCTTCTTCCCGTCATGGGTGCCGCGACTGTCGAGGATATGGGTCGACTTTGTCGTGAGATATGTGAGCTGCGCCCGTAGCTGCGCCCCGGTGTGGCAGCCCCCTTTCGAGATAGCCTTGAAGATCGCTGGCGAATAGCCGCGCGCGGCCCGAACCATCTGCGCGCCCTTGGAAAGCCCCTGCCAGGATCCCGAAACTCGGCTCCAGCCGCGGTCAAATAGCGCCGGGTCGATGCCACGGACCCGGTCACTCCGCGCCATTCTCATCCCTCTCGGCGAGGCCCGCCAGGGTAGAGCTGATCTCAAGGTCCAGCACGCTGCGCCGCGCACGCGACATCTCCTGGACCCGGTCGGCCAGATCGAAGACCAGACCCGCAAGGGCGCGGACGTCACGGTGACTTGAGGCCGGGTAGGACAGTCTCTCGCCCCGCACCTTGGCCTCGTTCAGACGTCGCGCGATCTGGTTCACGTTGTTGCCGACCCGGTTGAGCGCGGCGCCGAGGCTGCGCAGCTCGTCGCACATCTCGTCGTCGGGCAGGAAGACACCTTCGGCCGCCAGCATCAGGCGGCGCATTGCATCCGAGCGGTGCGCAATCCCGCGCCGCGACAGCGCCGCGTCGAACCGGCGCAGGTCGTCGTCCGAGACTCGGATCCCCACAACCCGCGATCGGCTGCCGTTCGCTGTCTGACGCTCACCCCAGTGGTTCACCACGTTGTAGATCGTCTTCAGGCTGACATCGTAGTGGGCTGCCAACGACGCCGCGGAGACGCCGTTCCGGCGGTCCTGGGCGATGGTCGATCGCTCGATCTCTGACAGTCTACGACGACGGGGCATTTTGAAGTTAACGTTCCTATTTCTTGCCAACTTCGTACAAGCCCGCCGACTCCCAACGCAAGTGGAGTCGGCCATAAGGGCTTGTACTCAATGTAGAAAATCGCCCTTCAGGGGCGATTTCCCGTCCCTTGTCAAATGGATCGCGCTTCGCGCTCATTGCACCACGCGATGCGGCCTCCGCATCGCGCATCGCGTCTTTTGCGCCCCGTCTTTTGCACCCCGCAAGACGGGTTTTGCCGCATGCTAACCGTCTCGCGTCACCCGCAGAACGACATACGCGAGACTGCCTCCGGTCGACTGGAGCGCGCTATCCGTCACCTGCATTCCGTCCGCAGCACATCGCCAAGCGCATCCCGACATTTGGAGGGTGTCTGGTGCCCCGCGACGAATGCTGAAGGCGCCACGGCAGACGTCGCACGGTCATCGCACAACGCCGCCCGCTGCATGCCAAACGCATCCCGACTTCTGCTTGACCCCTCCGCCTCATGCGTTTAGCGACACTTTAGCATTATCGTTGCGTTTCACTATTTTTGCGGAGGATCAGAATGCCGAACGAAAATCTTGTGGTGATCGCAACGATGGCCCGGAAAGGGGGCAGTGGAAAAACGACGCTTTCGCGCGCCTTGATCAGCGCCGCGATCGCCGCCGGACGCAGAGTGATGTTGATCGACACGGACAGCACGAGAGTACTCGGGGCCTGGCATGCTCGGGCGGAAGCCGGTGGTCTGAGTTCGCCGCTTCTCTGCTCGGCCACCGTCGAAACCGTGGCGGGTGTCGAGGATCAGATCGATCAGGTCTACATGGCAGGCACGGCAGACTTCATCTTCATCGATACCGCAGGAGTCGGAGCCGAATGGTCAGACGGCATCGCGGTGCTTGCGGACCACATCGTGACGCCCGTCATGCTGTCGACGTCTGATTTCGATGTCGGCGCGCAGACGGCTGATTGGTTTGAGAAGCTGAAATCCCGTGTTGACGACCCCTCTAGCCTTCCGCGCCACCACGTCGTCCTTAACATGGTCGACCCGAAAACGACCCGTGCTGACGCCGCCCTGATTGAAGAAGCGCTCACCCGTTTTCCGGTGATTGAGACCGTCATGATGCGACGGAACACTTACAAGGAGATGGACCAGAAGGGGCTTCTCCACGCCTTGGCGCTGGAAAAGCAGTCCGACCCAAACCCTCTGATGCGTCCACATGTACGTCATGTCATCGAGGCGCTCGAGGAGGCGACGGACATCCTCAATAACATCCTTGCTGCGTGAGGACAGTCGATTGCGCAAGAAGATCCCGACCATCACCAGGCCCGACCCAGCCTACGCCGCCACCCTGCAACGGGGTGACCGAGAGGTTCCCGGGAAGGAAGAAGAGGAACAGGTCACAGCAACAAAGACAGGCACCCCAGCCGCTGACGTTGACGCTGATCGGCACGAGTCAGAGCGTGTGCCGGAGGGTGCCGTGGCGCCTCACCAATTCGCGGCGGAAAGCTCTGCCCCGCATACCAGCCTGAGAGCTCCCGCCTCGGCGCGAACTTTGATCCCGACCCGTAAGATCGACATCAGGGTCAACGCACTCGAACGACAGGAAGCAGCGCTGGAAGCTTGTGGTGTCGAACCTGCCCATGTGGTGCGTGCCGCCCTGCGCCGTGCAGTCAAAGGTTGGCAACTGTCACCGGTCTTCGCGCCAGTTGCAGAGGAGCGACGCACTCGAAACACGCAGTGGCAGGCTAGAACATCGCTGGCTGTAAACACGGCAACCCTGGATGTCCTCCTCCGTGAACACGACCCTCTCGACGTCTTGAGTAAATGGGCCCTGATCCGCGGTCAGGTGGAAGCGCTCATCTGGGGCGAGATCGATGCGATCTTGGAAGAAATCGCGGCGCGCACCGCATCGCCGCATGATCAGCCCGGACCTTAAGGAACCTATCTGAAACAACACTTTCACTTCGCCGGTGGATTTTTGCCCATATGCGGCCATTCGCCTTGCGGTTGCATAATGCCGCCATTAACACCGCCGAACAGATTTTTTTTATGACCTCATTGTTAAAGAGTTACGAGGTCCATTTTGGAGGAACGCATTATGAACACGAAGCCCCGCCTGACTGGTGAACCGATCATGCGCATCCTCTGCAAGACATCCGAAAATCTGGTTGGCTACCTGTATCAATGGAACAATGGCGACGTGCAGCCAGCATGGTTTGATGGCGCTTTTGCAGACGTTCGTTACGAACCGTTCGCTCAAGCGCCGAAAGAAAACTCCGCCAATCCAGAGATCCCCAGACCGCGTCAGCAAGATCTGACGCACCTTGAAAGGGCCTAGTTCAAGGCCTCGCGTCGGTTTGTGGGTCATCCCATTGAACCGCGCCGGGTTTGCCGGAGGCTCCATGTGTGGATGCCCCGGTTCATGCAAGGGTAAATTCGTGCCGCTGAGCATGTGATCGGGTGCGGTCATGTGTCAGGCCTGTCGATGCGGCAATGTGGTTACCGCGGGCCGTCATGGAGATACGCGGAACAGGCGCAAATCAACTCAGTGAGCTTTTCGCTCTTGGAGCCTCGGTGCTTTTCCTGGTCCCGATCAGTCCGATCATTTGCCCTTGGCGTTCACGACCTCCTCACATGCCCACCTCTCCTGATCCCGCGGCGACCGAGCGTTTGCTCAAGCGGCTGCGAGGTCGGGATCCCGATAGTCCTCCTTCTTGGTCTGCATGGCCCAGATCGCGCGGGCCATCTTGTTTGCCAAGGCCACAGCGACCAACATCAGCGGCTTGCGCTCCATCATACGGCTGAGCCACGAGCCAGGCCGCGCGCCGCGGCGCGACGCCCATCGTATCACCGCCATGGCTCCGATTATGAGAAGCCTACGTATGTCGCGTTGACCCATCTTCGAGGTGCGCCCGAGCCGCTGTTTGCCTCCAGTCGAGTGCTGGACCGGCGCGAGTCCAAGCCAGGCGGCAAAGTCGCGCCCCCGCTTGAAGGTCTGCATAGGCGGGGCGAACGCCTCCACCGCCATGGCTGTGATAGGACCAATGCCGGGCGTCGTCTGCAAGCGGCGTGTTTCTTCGCCGAATTGGGCTTCGCGACGAAGCGTTTTCTCGAGGCCGGCGATATTGGAGTTCAGGTGCTCGATTTGTTCGAGATAGGTCCGGCCGATATCGCGCACCAGCTGCGGCATTGCGACATCAGTCGCGTCCAGTGCTTTGGCCGAGGTCTTCAGGTGAGCAGGACCTTGCGGAACAACCAGACCATGTTCTGCGAGGTGGCCGCGCAGGGCATTGATCAGTTGCGTCCTTTGGCGCACGAGCAGATCGCGCGTCCGGAAAACCATGCAGCGCGCCTGCTGTTCTTCAGTCTTCACCGCGACGAAGCGCATTGTCGGCCGAGACCCAGCTTCGGCAATCGCCTCGGCGTCCGCCGTATCGTTCTTCTGCCGCTTCACATATGGCTTGACGTAGCTGGGAGGGATGAGCCGCACGTCGTGGCCGAGTTGCTGGATCGCGCGGCCCCATCCATGAGCGCTGGCGCATGCCCACGTATCGACCATGCAACGCGGCTGCGCGGACAGAAACGGAAGCATTTGAGCACGGGTCAATCGCTTTCTGAACGCTACGCTGCCGTCTATGTGTGCTCCGTGCGCGTGGAAGACGCGCTTCGCCAGATCAATGCCGATGATAGTGACGTTGTTCATGTTCTTCCTCCTTTTCACCGCATTTCATCCTGCTGCTGCCACTGTGCCACGCCTCAGCACGGACGGGAGGGGCATCCACTCCATCAACTCCTGAGTAGCAACTGTGTTTCAAACGATGGCGTCTCGGTAGGCCTTTCCAGTTTTGATCATTGCGTTGAGAACGGTCAGGAGCTTGCGCGCGCAAGCGACGATGACGGGCTTTTTGGCCTTTCCAGCCGCAAGCAGGCGCTCCTTGAAGGCCCTGAACCTCGGGTCGAACCTGCTGGCGGTGAGTGCTGCCAGATAGAGGGTGCGCCTGATCGTGCCGCGTCCACCCCATATGCTGCGTTTGCCGCGTCGATGTCCGGAGTCATTCGCATGTGGTGCGAGTCCGGCGAGAGCCGCGATCCTTCGGCGGTCAAGCTGACCAAGTTCAGGGAGCTGCGCGATCAAGGTTGCTGAGACGACGGGCCCGATCCCTTTGACTTGGCGTAGGCGCGCGGCTTGCTCGCGCAAATCGCACTGTTCTTGGATTACGGCTTCCATCTCTGCCTCGGCTTTCGCGAGACTGGCTTGCAGGGTCTTGATGTGCTGAGAGATGTTACGCCGAATCCATGGATCCTGCGCTGTCCTCAAGCGGTTTTTCTCCGCAACGATCATGGTGGTGATGCCCGCCCGGTAGGCGGTAAGTTCAGATAAGCGCTGCCGTTCGGCAGAACGCGGGCTCGCCGGAGCCAGCTGTAGAGCGCGTCCCATCTCGGCCAGGACCAGCGCATCGACGCGGTCACTCTTGGCCAAGCGCCCGGTTGCGCGGGCAAACTCGCGGGCCTGCCGAGGGTTCACACATGTCGCGAGCCGCCCAGCTTCGGAGAGAGCCGACATTACGGGTCGCTCGTAGCCACCGGATGCTTCGAGGACTACGATGGATGAGCCAACTGTCGCTGCAAAACTACGGAGCCATCTCGGCGGTCGGTTGGTATCCTCTCCTGCCGGGAAGAGGCGGGGTCACACACGTCGATCCAGTCTTTCGCAACATCCACGCCGATGTAGGTTTGGGGCAAAGTCACAGTCCTGTCCTTGATATTCGGGGTCGGCACTACGGGCGCCCCTTGCACTGTTCAGGTTCAAATGGCGACGGCGCAAATGGGCCCCTTGCTACTCAGCGGGATCTACCTCCCCGGGATGGAACGGGGTCCCACCTGCGTTCCCAGTATGCCCGACCTTGAACACACAAGGATGGAGCACCATGAGCAAGACCACGAACAAATTTTCCCCTGAAGCCCGCGAGCGCGCGGTGCGGATGGTTCTCGGCAACGAGGGCGAGCATGGCTCTCGCTGGCAGGCGATCACTTCGATCGCAGCGAAGATCCGGTGTTCGGCGAACACGCTGAACGACTGGGTCGAGAAGGCCGAGGTCGATGGCGGCAAGCGGGCCGGAGTTCCCAACGATATGGCCGAGAAGATGAAGGCGCTCGAACGGGAGAACCGGGAGCTGCGCCAAGCCAACGAGATCCTGCGCAAGGCGTCGGCTTGTTTTGCGCTGGCGGAGCTCGACCGCCGGTCGAAGTGATGGCGGGGTTCATTGAGGCGAAGCGGGCTGATCCGGCGCGCCTGTCTGATCGTGCCCGTCGTGATGCCACCCTGCGGCCCGAGATCGAACGCGTCTGGGAGGAGAACTACAAGGTCTACGGCGTCCGCAAGCTATGGCGCCAGCTTGTCCGGGAAGGTTTCTCTGTCGCGCGTTGCACGGTGGCACGCCTCATGCGGGACATGGACATCCGGGGCGCTCGCCACTGTCCTCGGACCATGTATGGATGGCGCCCGCGGGGCAAGGGCGAAACGATCAAGTCTGGCATTTGGTTGGGTGCGGCCATGTATACGGCGTCCGATATGCAGCGATGCTGCGCGCCCTGATGAATTCCGCGGTCGTTTTGGTCCCAATCAATGGCACGCGCTTGAAGGCGCTCCGGTCCGAACAGGGTATCCGCTACGATTTTTCCACCTTTTGCCATCATCTCACGATGCACTTGCCTTTCATTCAGGGTTTGTGGCCCCGATGTCGTTCAGTTGGCGTAGTCTGCCTGGTATTCCGTTCCGTGTTTCAAGAGTGCATAGATCCTGCGGGTCATGCGGTTGGCCAAGGCGATCGCGGCCTGCTTTGGCTTCGTCCGCTGCATGATCTTCCACAGCCAATCGTCGCCGGGTCCACCTCGACGCCGTGCACTGACCTGAGCCATAGCCCCAAGGTAGAGCAGGCGCCGTAGATACTTGTTCCCCATCTTTGAAATCCGTCCCAAGCGTTCCTTTCCACCGGTCGAGTGGGGTTTCGGCGTAAGCCCCAACCATGCGGACAGATCGCGTGCAGATTTGAAAACCGCGATGTCGGGCAACGTTGCGACGAAAGCGCTGGCGGTAATGGGGCCAACGCCGGGGATCGTCTGGAGGCGTTGCGCAGCCGTGCTCGATGTTGAATCTGTTCGAATATCGGCGGTCAGTTCGGCGATTTTCTTTTGCGTGTCGACCAACTGATCAGCCAGCAAGTTCAGCGCCTTGCGTGCGGTTATCGGCAATTTCGCACTGTCGCATGCTGCGATCACCCGACCGACGTTTTGAATGCCCTTCGCAATGATGATCCCGAATTCACCAAGATGGGCGCGGATCGCATTCACGATCTGGGTCTGCTGGCGCACGAGGAATTCGCGGGCCTTGTGGGTGACAAGCTGGCCTTGCGTTTCCTCAGATTTCACCGAGACAAACCGCATTGAAGGTCGAGATACCGCTTCACAGATTGCCTCGGCATCAGCCGCGTCCGTCTTGCCGCGTTTGACGTAGCCCTGCACATATCGTGGCTGCATTAAACGCACATCATGCCCAAATTTACCGAGCTCGCGCGCCCAATAATGCGCACTGGCGCAGGCTTCCATGCCGACCAGACTGCCAGGCTGTTTTTGAAAGAATTCCAGCATCTGATTACGTCGCAGCTGCCGTCGGAGAACCAGCTTCCCGCTTTGATCAACACCGTGCAGCTGAAAAACAGATTTGGCCAAATCGACCCCGATTGTGATAGCTTCGTTCATGGATGGCTCCCGTCTATTGGTGACTTGCTACAGCACCCAATATGGCACATTGCGATGCCGGAAGCGGGCGCCATCCACTCCATCAATGGCGGACAAAGGCTCGCTCCGCGGCAAGCCGCACCGGACGACGATCCCCGACAAGAAAGCACCATGCCCCTTGGACAAGGTGAACCGTGAGTTCCGGGTTCCCGCGCCCAACATGCTGTGGGTGAGCGATTTCACCTACGTCGCCACCTGGACGGGCTTCGTGTATGTCGCCTGCGTCATTGATGCCTATGCGCGCAAGATCGTCGGCTGGCGGGTCAGCGCCTCAGCACAGGTCGGCTTCGTGCTAGATGCCCTCGAGCAGGCGGTCCATGACCGACGGCCGGCGAAAGCGATGAGGCTGGTCCATCACAGCGATCGCGGGTCGCAATACCTGTCCATTCGCTACACGGAAAGACTGGGCGAGGCCGGCATCGAACCTTTAGCCGACAGTGTTGGCGACAGCTATGACATTGCCTTGGCAGAGACCATCAACGGCCTCTACAAGGCTGAAGTCATCCATCGACGCGGCCCGTGGCGCCGCTTCGAGGCCGTCGAATACGACACGCTGGAATGGGTCGACTGGTTCAACAACCGCCGCTTGCTCGATCCCATCGGGAACATCCCGCCAGCCGAAGCAGAAGCCAACTTCTACGCAGCTCTGGAAACTGAAAACATGGCCGCGTAACTAACGACAATCAGCCTCCGGCAAACCCGGCGCGGTTCAATGCATTGCGTGAAGCTGCTGGGACAGAGCCTCATGGCGCGCGATTTCGATCGCCAGGTCGCCGAAATCCACATCCGCGCCACTGCGCTCAACCGCCACACCACGCTCGGCATACTTGTCACCGAGCCCGTCGGATAACTGCGTCTGGGGAAAGGAGAGGTCCGCGCTTCACGCCCTTTGCGCAACAAAGCCAATAACACCTTTTACTTGAACTGTTTACCTTTTATAGATATAGAGCTATATAGCTCTATTAGTGCCGGATGTCGCTGAGACTACGTTCGGTCTGAGTGATGAACATCGCATGTGATCGGCCAACTTTCACCAACGAAGCCTTTGACGCAGGAGAGAACATTGAGACTTACGGATGAAGAGCAAGCGATGCTTGCTGGGGAATTCGGGCCGGTGAAGCGATGGGCGATCGACCACATTGTACAGGTCGGACGCATGTTCGATGCCACCGACCTGGTCCCTGTCAGCCAGGCCCATATCATGGGCGACCCCGAAGCCGTGGGCGAAGCCGGGGCCGATCTGCTCGAAACGCTGCGCCGTGATCAGGCCCGCGTCACCATCCCGACCATCACCGATCCGCGCGGCGTCGATCTGTCCTGGTATGCGCCTCTGGGCCAGACCGAAGAAATGGCCACGCTGGAGCGTCGCATCGTCGAGGCCATGACCGGCATCGGCATTATGATGACCAATACCTGCATCAACTACCAGACCGTCATGCCGCCGGTGCTAGGCGATCACGTCGCCTTTGGTGATACCGGCGTCGTGATCTATTCCAACTCTATCTGCGGCGCGCGCTCGAACTTCGAGGGCGGTCCCTCGGCACTGGCCGCCGGTCTCACCGGCCGCACGCCGCGCTATGGCCTACATTTGGAAGAAAAGCGGCAGGCTACGCGGCGTTTCCGCGTCACCGAGCAGCCGAAGAACCTGACCGATTGGGGCCTGCTGGGGGCTGCCGTCGGTAAGTTGGCCGGGTCCTATTGGGCCGTGCCGGTGATCGAAGGGCTGGGAGCCGTGCCCACCTCGGACGAGGCCAAGCATATGGGCGCGGCCATGCCCAGCTATGGCTCGACCCCGCTGTTCCACATGGTCGGTATCACCCCCGAGGCGCCGACGCTGGCCGCGGTTGGCGGCGACAAGCTGCCCGTCGAGATGGTGGGCGAGGATCTGCTGGGGGCATTGCGCTCGCGCTTTGGTGGCCGGGGCGACAAGGTCGATGTCGTGGTCTTTGCCGCGCCGCAACTGTCGCTGGCCGAAATGCAGATGGTCGCCGAGCTGTCGCGCGGCCGCGAGTTCCAGGTGCCGATCTTCGCCTGCGCCGCACCGCAGGTCTATCCCGACGCGCAGCGCATGGGCTTTGTCGATGCCTTCGAACAGGCGGGCGGCAAGGTGCTGGTCGGCACCTGCTTTTATAACGGCTTCGCGCGCGAGGTTGGCGAGGCCAATGGCTGGACTCGCATCCTCAGCAATTCCGCGAAGATCGTGAACATCTTGGGCGGCTATGGCTATCAGCCCGCGCTGGCCGACATGGCGGCCTGCATCGACGCCGCTGAAACCGGAGTGATCCAATGACGACGATCCTGAAATGCCATGTCGGCATCGGCCAGACGGTCGAAGGCGAAGCGCTGGTGGCCAAGGACGATTTCTCGGCTCGCTATGACCTTGACCGTATCAAGGGCGTCTTCAGTCGCCCCGACCACGCGCTGGCGGGTCAAAGCTATCACGACAAGATCCTAGTGCTGAACACCGCCAAGGGCGGCGTCGCCTCGGCCTGGATGCTGCACGAGATGAAGGCCCGCGGCATCGTCCCGAAAGCGATTCTGTTCAACTCGGCCAACACTATCCTGGCGCAGGGCGCGGCCTTGGCCGGCCTGACCATGTGCGACCGCTTCGAGGATGGCGACGTCACGGACCTGATCCGAACCGGAGACCAGATCCAAGTCGATCCAGAAACCGGAAACGTCACTATCAAAAATCGATGAACGCCCCGCAATATAGACGAAAGAACCATCATGTCTGAGTATCCCAATACACAGCTGCTGATCGCGGGCGATTGGTGTGACGGCAGCGGCAATCGCGAGATGCCCGTCCACAATCCTGCCTCTGGCATGGAAATCGGCCGGGTCGCCTTGGCAGAACCAGCCGATCTGGACCGCGCGCTGGCGGCTGCCGATCAGGGCTTCCGGGTGTGGCGCGCCACCTCTCCGCTGACGCGGGCTAAAGTCATGCGCCGCGCGGCCGACCTTCTGCGCGAACGCGCCGAAGCGATCGCGCGCGTCATCACGCTGGAACAAGGCAAGCCCATCGCCCAGTCGCGAATCGAGGTCGCGGTCGCAGCCGATACGATCGACTGGTTCGCGGATGAAGGTCGGCGCGCTTATGGCCAGATCATTCCGCCACGCCTGCCCGGCGTGATCCAGATGACGATGAAACTGCCCATCGGGCCGGTCGCCGCATTCACGCCATGGAATTTTCCGGTCACCCAGTCGGTGCGCAAGATCGCAATCGCCTTGGGTGCCGGTTGCTCGATGGTCGTCAAAGCCCCCGAGGAAACGCCCGCATCGCCCGCCGCACTGGTCACCGCATTCGTCGATGCTGGCCTGCCTGCGGGGGTTTTGAACCTTATTTATGGCGTTCCGGCACAGATTTCGGACTACCTGATAAAAAGTCCGATCATCCGCAAGATCTCGTTTACCGGTTCGGTCGAGGTGGGCAAACATCTTGCATCCCTGGCCGGTCAGCAGATGAAACGCTGCACAATGGAGCTGGGCGGTCACGCCCCGGTCATCGTCACGGCTGACGCGGATATCGAAAAGGCTGCGCAGACCATGGTGATGCATAAGTTTCGCAATGCCGGACAGGTTTGCGTGTCACCAACCCGCTTCATGATCGAAGAGGCAGCCTATGATCAGTTCACTGACCGTTTTGTCGAGATCAGCTCGGGCTTGCGCATTGGGGCGGGCATCGAAGAAGATACCCAGCTAGGGCCCTTGTCGAATTCGCGACGTCTAGACGCCATTGACGAATTGATCGCTGATGCTGTAGCTCAAGGAGCCACGCTTCGCTGCGGTGGTCGCCGCGTCGGCAACGAGGGCTGGTTCTTTGCGCCGACGGTTCTTTCCGAAGTTCCGCTGAGTGCCCGGATCATGAATGAGGAACCCTTTGGCCCGGTCGCGATCTTGAACCGCTTCACCTCGCTAGACGATGCCATTACTGAGGCGAACCGCCTGCCCTTCGGACTTGCCGCCTATGGTTGGACCGGATCCGATCAGGCCGCTTATCGCATGGGTGCCGAGGTCGAAACTGGGATGATGTCGATCAACCATCTGGGGTTGGCGCTGCCGGAAACGCCCTTCGGCGGCGTCAAGAATTCGGGCTATGGCAGCGAAGGCGGTTCAGAGGCAATGGAGGCCTATCTGGATACGCGCTTCGTCACGCGGACCTTTGCCTAAGTATGAGACGAAAAAGACTCGCCTCAGGCGGGTCTTTCTGCTCAGCCGGACTTGGTCGAAATCATCTCGTTCAGCCGTTCGCACGCCACGACGATATCTTGCATGGCGTCGACGGCGCCAAAAATCCCCGCCCGGTCGTATTGTTGGACCAGCGATGCGGTTTCAGCATGGTATGCGCTTGGCCGCTGGCGCACGGTGTCCGTAATGTCACCGGCCCGACGCTTGAAACCGTTGCTACCGCATTTGTCACACCTGCCCTGAACTGACGGCTGCTAGAAGCTGTCGTGATTCCCTTCGCTGCAACCGGCGCAGGTGAGCCTGCCCGAGACGCGTTCGATTATCGCCTCATCATCGACCATCAGGTTGATTGCCGCCGACAGACGCCGCCTTTCAGAGGCGAGCATGCCATCTAACGCCCCGGCCTGCACAGCAGTGGGGGGAAGTCATCCAAAATGACGCTCGCCGCAGTATCCAGTTGCGCCATGCGATCGTTCAGGATGCCAAACACGATATCGTCCGACACAAGTTTCTCGCTGTCCAAAGCCAGCTTCGCGGCCTGCCAGGCCGGGGTCCCTGCCGCAACTGCCGCGCGCAGCATGTCCCTGGTCGATAGCTGGACTGAGCCGAACTGCTCTTTAACAGGCCGCTGAAAAACTCCTGCCTCGACGCCTGTCGCGGAACATGATTCACCGTCGCCACTACGATGGCGACGGAGTATGGGATGCGTGGATCAGATCAGGTGACGGGCTCGCTGTTCAGCTACGTCGATCTCGAGGAGCGTATTCCGGCGCGACACTCGCTTCGCAAGATCAGGGCCGTCGTCAACGATGCGCTGCGCTCCTTGGATGCCGAGTTCGACCGGCTCTACGCGCGGGAAGGCCGCCCCTCCATCGCGCCGGAACGATTGATCCGGGCCAGCCTGCTGCAGATCCTCTACTCGATCCGGTCCGAGCGGCAACTCATGGAGCAGATGGATTGCAACCTGCTGTTCCGCTGGTTCGTGGGCCTCGGGATCGACGATGCCGTCTGGGTCCCGGCCGTGTTCACGAAGAACCGCGACCGGCTGCTGACCACGGACATGTTGCGCCGGATCATGGCCGCCATCCTGGCGCATCGCGAGGTGGCACCGCTGCTGTCGGAAGATCATTTCTCGGTCGACGGCACCCTGGTGAAGGCCTGGGCGTCGATGAAGAGTTTCCAGCCGAAGGAAAGGGCTGCGTCCGACGGGGACGAGGGTCCCGGCGATCCGCCAGATTCCAGTGTGCCGCCCGCATCCTCCTCTGACCAGTCCACCGCCGAGCCCGATCCAATGACCCGCCCCACACGCCGCAACCGCAACGCCGAAGTCGACTTCCGTGGCGAACGCCGGTCGAACGCGACCCATGCTTCGATGACCGATCCGGAGGCACGGCTGTTCAAGAAGTCCCCCGGCGCCGGCGCTATGCTGTGCTTCATGGGGCATAGCCTGATGGAGAACCGCTCCGGGCTGATCGTGCAGGCCGACCTGACGCGGGCGGACGGCCACGCCGAGCGGCGTGCTGCCATCGACATGCTTCACCGCCACTCGCCCGGTTCGACGCGGCGCCTGACCCTGGCCGCAGACCGCGGTTACGACAGCGCGGACTTCGTCGCCGAACTGCGCCAGATGGTGGTCACGCCGCATGTCGCCCAGAAGTCTCGACACTCCGCCATCGACGGCAGAACCACCCGGCACCCTGGCTACGCCAAGTCACAGCGGCGCCGGAAGAAGATCGAGGAACCTTTCGGCTGGGTCAAAACCGTCGGCGGCATGACGCAGACCCTGTATCGCGGCATCGAGCGCGTGCGGGCCCGCTTCACGCTGGCGATGGCGGCGTGCAACCTCGCGAGGCTCCCGAAACTGCTCGCCGCCTGAGCCGGAAAGCAGGATACTCGGACTGCCTGCCCATGATCCAGCCACACCCAGCATCCGCGTAGAGAGAAACCGTTCCTCACAGCAGCTCTTTTCAGCGGCCGGTTAAGCATCCGGGCCCGCGTCCCCTTGCCAGCGCCGGGTAGGCAAAAAAGACAAGGATCGCGGTTTTCAGTTCCGTCATCATGCCCCCCTGTTGGCCCGGTTCTGGATCAATTCGTCGATGACGCCGGGATCAGCCAGCGTCGAGGTGTCGCCAAGCGCACCGAAGTCATCCTCGGCAATCTTGCGCAGGATGCGGCGCATGATCTTGCCGGAACGGGTCTTGGGCAGGCCTGGCGCCCATTGAATCAGGTCGGGCTTGGCGATGGGGCCGATTTCGGTGCGCACCCATGTTTCCAGTTCGCGTTTTAGGTCATCGCTGGGATCGGCGCCGTTAATCAGCGTGACATAGGCATAGATGCCCTGCCCCTTCAGCGAATGCGGATAACCGACGACCGCAGCCTCGGCGACCTTTTCATGGGCGACCAAGGCGTTTTCGACCTCGGCCGTGCCCATGCGGTGGCCGCTGACATTGATGACATCATCGACACGGCCGGTGATCCAGTAATAACCGTCCTCATCACGGCGGCAGCCATCGCCTGTAAAGTAATAGCCGGGATATTGCTGGAAATAGGTCTCCATGAAACGTTCATGATCGCCCCAGACCGTGCGCATCTGGCCGGGCCAGCTGTCGGCAATGGCCAGCACGCCTTCGACGCCGTTGCCGTGGATGATCTGTCCCGAGGTGGGGTCAAGCACCTTGGGCTTCACGCCAAAGAAGGGCAGCGTGGCCGAGCCGGGCTTGGTCTCGATCGCGCCAGGCAAAGAGGTGATCATATGCCCACCGGTTTCAGTCTGCCACCATGTGTCGACAATAGGGCAGCGGCCCCGACCGACATGGTGGTCATACCAGACCCAGGCTTCGGGGTTGATCGGTTCGCCTACGGTGCCGAGGACGCGCAGGCTGGACAGGTCGTGCTTGTCGACCCATTCCGACCCCTGGCCCATCAGCGCCCGGATGGCGGTCGGCGCGGTGTAGAATTGCGTGACCTTGTGCTTGTCGCAAACATCCCAGAAACGACCGGGATCCGGATAGGTCGGCACGCCTTCGAACATCACCGTGGTCGCGCCATTGGCCAGCGGGCCATAGATGATATAGCTGTGGCCGGTGACCCAACCCACGTCCGCCGTGCACCAGAAGATGTCGCCGTCCTTATAGTCAAAGACATATTCATGCGTCATCGCGGCATAGACCAGATAACCTCCTGTCGTGTGCACGACGCCCTTCGGCCGCCCCGTGGACCCAGAGGTATACAGGATGAAGAGCGGATCTTCGGCGTTCATCGGGCGCGGCGGACAGTCGGGGCCGACCTCCTCCATCATCTTCAGCACGTCGACATCGCGGCCGTCGATCCAGGTGGTCTGGTCGCCGGTATGTTTGACGACAAGGCAACGCACCCGGTCCGAGCAATGCAGTAGCGCCGCATCGGCATTGGATTTCAGATTGGTCCGGCGACCGCCGCGAGGCGCGGTATCGGCCGTCACCACCAGTTTCGCGCCGCAATCATTGATGCGGCTGGCCAGCGCATCGGGCGAAAAGCCCGCGAAGACGACAGAATGCACTGCGCCGATGCGGGCGCAGGCTAAGATAGCATAGGCAGCTTCCGGGATCATCGGTAGATAGATTATCACCCGGTCACCACGCATCACGCCTTGCGACAGCAGGACATTGGCAAAGCGGTTCACCTTTTCCGACAGTTTGGCATAGGTGATGTGGCGGGCGGTTGCCTTGGGATCATCGGGTTCGAAGATGATCGCGGTCTGATCGGCGCGGGTTGCCAGATGCCGGTCGATGCAATTGACCGAGGCGTTCAGCATCCCGTCCTCGAACCACTTGATTGAGACCTGGCCCATGGTGAAGTCGGTATCCTTCACCTTCGAATAGGGATGAATCCAATCCAACCGCTTGCCCTCGCGGCCCCAGAAGCTGTCCGGATCGCGGATCGATTCGTCGTAAAGCAGCGCGTAATCCGCAGGCTTTACTAAAGCATCCGAAAAGCCGGACGGAATCGGGTGTTTAGGGATAATCTGGACAGTCACAGTTTTCTCCTCGGGTGGAACTGAAGGCGGGACGCTATGCCCCGCGCTTGATCTGGTTGGGATTGTCCAGCGCTGCGGGTTTCGGGCCACCATAGGCCCAGTCCAGCAGCTGGACCGTATGCACTACCGGCACCCCTGCGGCAGAACCGATCTGCATCATGCAGCCGATGTTCCCGGCCGAGATGACGTCGGGGTGGGTCGCCATCAACGCTCTGACCTTTCTGGATTTCAGCTCATTCGCGATCTTGGGCTGCAAAAGATTGTAAGTCCCTGCAGAGCCACAGCACAGATGCGGGTCTTTTGGCGACAGCACCTGGAAACCGGCGCGGGTCAACAACTGCTTGGGGTCCGCCGTCACTTTCTGCCCATGCTGCAGTGAACAGGCGGCGTGATAGGCTACGCGCAGAGGCTCGGCCTTGGCTTCGTGCAGATCCAGCGTCGTCAGAAATTCGGTGATATCCATTGCCAGCGCCGACACCCGCGCCGCATCCGCTGCCATGTCGGAATTGCGGAAGATATACCCATAATCCTTTACTGTCGTGCCACAACCCGAGGTATTGATGACAATGCCATCCAGCCCCGTCCCGTTGATTACATCGGTCCATGCGCGGATATTGCGGGCGGCGAACCCGTGGGTCTCCTCCTCGCGGCCCATGTGATGGACCAGCGCGCCGCAACAGCCTTCGCCCTTCGGAATCACAACCTCGACCCCCAGCCGGGTCAGCAGACGCAAGGTCGCGGCGTTGATTTCCGGATCCAGCGCACGTTGTGCGCATCCTGTCATCATCACGACACGCTTGCGCCGCTGACCGATGGCCTTGTGGGTCTGGGGCGCGTCAAAGGGCGACGGCGCTGCGACCTTGGCCGGAGCCATATCCAGCATGGCGCGCAGCCTTTCGTCCGGGATCAGTTTCCGCATCGGACGGGCGATTTTCGCCAACCGCAGCGCCATCCGGAACCGCCCCGGATAGGGCAGGATCATCACCAGCACCCGCCGCAGCCAGCGATCACGTAGCGGGCGGCGATAGGTCTTTTCGATATGTGTTCGGGCGTGATCGACCAGATGCCCATAATGCACGCCCGAAGGACAGGTCGACATGCAGGACAAGCAGCCAAGGCAACGGTCGATATGCTTAACCGTCGCGGCATCCGCCGGGCGGTCGTTTTCCAGCATATCCTTGATCAGATAGATGCGGCCACGCGGACTGTCCAATTCGTCGCCCAGCACCTGATAGGTCGGGCAGGTCGCGGTGCAGAAGCCGCAATGGACGCAACTGCGCAAGACCTCGTTTGAACGCTCGATCGCAGGGTCGCGCAATTGTTCGGGGGTAAAGGTCGTTTGCATTGTTTAGCTCCTACGGAACAGGCCGCGCGGGTCGAAACTGTCGCGAAGCCGTGCTGTGAGGCCCGCGACAGCCGCCGCTTGGGGTTCAAGTTCGGGGATGCCAGAACCGGCCTTGCCGCGCAGCAACGTGGCATGGCCATAGCCATTGCCCATCAGCGCGCGCAGATCCGTGCCCGCCGGGGCCGAGGCCCACAGCAGCGCGCCGCCCCAGTCCAGCTGGACGGCAATGCCTTGATCACGCAGGTTCTTTGCGGCAAGCCCACCCTGACTTGGGCGGAGCGATACGCGCCACACATCAGTATCCATTCCTTGGAACCGGCTGCAATCACGGATTTCTTGCCAAGGATCTTCGGCAATCTTGGCGGCCCCGGGCAGCAGCTTCATCAACCGCTCGGCGCGGTAGGAAACGGAATCCTCGAAGCCCTCGATCCGCAACAGTACACGATCACCGTCCCAGGCAGAGCCGGTGATCTCGTAGGGCGAACTGAGCGCCACTGCCATGCCGCGCACGGCGCGTTCCGGATCTGTCACGTCCAATGCAAGCGTGGCTACGGCTTCTGGCATCGGCAGCACTTTCAAACTGATCTCGGTCACGATGCCCAAAGTGGCGCGGGCGCCGCAGTTCAAGCGGGCAAGGTCGTAGCCGGTGACGTTCTTCATCACGCGCCCACCATTCTTGATGATATGCCCGATGCCATCGACCATCCGGACACCCAAGAGCAGGTCGCGCGCCGCCCCGGTCTGCAACCGACGCGGGCCGCAATGGTTCAGGCCGATGACGCCGCCGATCGTCGGCTGGCCAGTCGTGCCCAAAAGAGGGCGGTGGTCCATCGGCTCGAACGGCAGGCGCTGGTTGTGTTTGGCCAGCAGTGCGTCTATTTCGTCGATTGGGGTTCCCGCGCGGGCCACCAGCGTCAATGCGCCGGGCTCGTAAAGCTGCACGCCTGTCAGATTGCGGGTCGTCAGCGGTGTTCCCGAACGCGGGACATGCCGGGTGGCGCCGCCGCGGACCGAGATGCGACCGCTGGCCGCGATTATGATTTCGGACAGTTCTGCCTCGGTCGTGGGAGCATGAATGGTTGCGGTGGTCATTGGCCGCGCCTTTCTTCGGATACCGGCAGGGGAAAGACCTTGGCGGGGTTCAGCAGCCATTTCGGATCAAATGCGTCCTTGACCAGCATCTGCGCCTCAAGGTCTTCCCGATTGAACTGCACCAGCATCAGGTCGCGTTTTTCAACACCGACTCCGTGTTCGCCGGTCAGGCAGCCGCCGACTTCAACGCACAGGCGCAGGATGTCGGCACCGAATTCCTCGCATTTTTCCAGATCGCCGGGCTTGTTGGCATCGAACAGGATCAGCGGGTGCATATTGCCGTCGCCTGCATGAAAAACATTCGCCACGCCAAGGCCGTATTGCTGCGACAGCTCGCCGATCCGCTTCAGAACATATGGCAGTTCGGTCACCGGGATTGTGCCATCCAGACACATGTAGTCGTTGATCTGACCCATGGCGCCAAAGGCCGATTTGCGGCCCAGCCAGATCTTGGCGCTTTCCTCGGCCGAGCGGCTTTCGCGAATTTCGCGCGGGCCATGTGTTTCAGCGATGGCGCGGATCAGACCAAGCTGATGCGCGATCTCGGCCTCGGAGCCTTCGACCTCGATGATCAGCAGCGCCTCGCAATCGGGATAGCCCGCCTTGGCGAAAGCCTCGCAGGCAAGGATGCATGGTCGGTCCATGTATTCGATCGCAACGGGTAGGACACCGGCACGGATAATGTCCGAAACGCAGGCCCCGGCCACATCGGCGCTGTCGAAAGCAATCAGCACCGGGCGCGCGCCCTCGGGCTTCGGCAGAATGCGCAACGTGGCCTCGGTCACGATGCCAAGCTGGCCTTCGGCACCGCAGACCACCGAGAGCAGGTCCAGATCGCCCGCATCCATATAGCCACCGCCAATATCGGCGATAGTGCCGTCCATCAGAACGATCCGCACGCCCAACAGGTTGTTTACCGTCACGCCGTATTTCAGGCAATGCGCCCCGCCCGAGTTCATGGCGATATTGCCCGAAATGGCACAGGCAAGCTGCGACGACGGATCGGGGGCATAAAACCAGCCGTCATCGGTGATTTCGGCGGTGACGGACAGGTTGGTGCGGCCGGTCTGGACGCGGATCAAGCGGTCCATGAAGTCGACTTCCAACACATCCGCCATGCGGGCGATGCCAATAACGACCGAATCTGCGGTGGGCAGCGAGCCGCCCGCCAGCGAGGTTCCCGCGCCGCGCGGAATGACGGGAACGCCATAACGGTAGCAGACCTTCAGCGCCGCGGCCACCTCTTCGGTGGTTCGGGGCAGAACCACCGCAAGCGGGGCACAGCGATAGGCCGTCAGCGCGTCGCATTCATAGGCCTTCAATTCGCTTTTGCGTTCGATCACCGCATCACCTGGCAGCACGTCCAGCAAAGCTGCGACGATCTCGGCACGGCGGGCCAGAATGGTCGTGTTTGGCTCTGGCATCTGCATGGCGTTCCTCCTTTGTGCCCGCGGGGTGCGCGGATCAGCTGACTTGCTTTAGGAAGGCGTCGATGCCCGCTTGTGCGACGTCCTGATCCTGCCCGGGAGTTCCCGACGACACGCCGATTCCGCCGACGACCTCACCATCCACGATCACAGGCAGACCGCCTCCGACCACCATTAACCGCCCACCAATGGCCGCAGAGATGCCATATGCCGGGGCGCCTGGCTGGCTGGAGGCACCATATTCATGCGTGGCCTTTTTCGCCGCCGAGGCCGTGAAGCTTTTGTCGATCGCAATGGTCGAGGAGGTGACCTTGCCACCGTCCATCCGCTCGAATGCGATCAGGTTGCCGCCTTCGTCGGTGATGGCGATGCACATAGGCACGCCGATTTCGTCAGCACGCACTCGGGCGCCCGCGATCAGCGCGCGCGCGTCGTTAATGTCCAGTCTCTTGATGGTCAACATGGGTGTACTCCTTGTTCGGGACTGGTCCGGCGGAGTTCGCGCCGGACCCGGATTGACGTATCAGGCGTCCTGTTTGGCGCGGCGGCGTGCAGAGTGCAGCAGCGGCTCGGTATAGCCCGAGGGCTGCGAGACACCTTTCAGCACCAGGTCGCGGGCGGCGTTAAATGCCACGCCGTCAAAGCCCGGCGCCATCGGTCGATAGGCGGCGTCACCCGCATTCTGGGCATCGACCTTGGGTGCCATGCGACGGAACGAGCCTTCGACATCCTCGACCGAACAGACGCCGTGCAGAATCCAGTTCGCGAGATACTGCGCCGAGATGCGCAGCGTGGCCCGATCTTCCATCAGCGCGACATCATTGATATCGGGAACTTTGGAGCAGCCTATGCCCTGATCGACCCAGCGCACGACATAGCCAAGGATGGACTGGCAGGCATTGTCCAACTCGCGCCGGACCTCTTCGGATGAGAGCTTGCGTCCATGCATGACCGGGGGTGTCAGCAGCTGGTCACGCGATGCCTTTTCGCGCTGGCGCAATTCGGACTGAACCGCAGGCACCTTCACCTGGTGGTAATGCGTGGCATGCAGCGTCGCTGCGGTCGGTGACGGCACCCACGCCGTATTCGCGCCCGCTGTGAGGTGGCCGATCTTGACCTCCAGCATATCCGCCATTGCGTCGGGCTTGGCCCACATACCCTTCCCGATTTGGGCCTTGCCGGGGAAGCCAGCCGCAAGACCGCTGTCGACATTGCCTTTTTCATAGGCTTCCAACCAGTCGGAGGCCTGCATCTCGGCGCGCGGCACCATTGGCCCCGCCTGCATTGAGGTGTGGATTTCATCCCCGGTGCGGTCAAGGAAGCCAGTGTTGATAAAGACGCAGCGTTCCCGCACTTCGGCAATGCAGGCCATCAGATTGGCGCTGGTGCGCCGCTCTTCATCCATAATGCCTAGCTTGACGGTATTGCGGGCCAACCCAAGGATGTCTTCGACACGCGAATAGATGCGGTGTGCGAAGGCGACCTCTTCGGGGCCATGCATCTTGGGTTTGACGATATAGACCGAACCCTCGCGCGAGTTGCGGGCCCCTTCGGTCCGCGACAGGTCATGGACCGAGGCCGCGACCGTCATGATCGCGTCCATGATACCTTCAGGCGTTTCCTGCCCGTCCAGCATCACAGCATCCGTGGTCATCAGATGGCCTACATTACGCACCAGCAACAGGGCACGACCGGGATGGCGGACCTCTTGGCCCGCGGGATCAAGGAAAGTCAGATCGTCAGACAGGCGGCGGGTGACTTCACGACCGCCCTTGGTAAAGGTCTCGGCCATGTCACCTGCCATCAGACCCAGCCAGTTTGCATAGACCACGCATTTGTCGGCAGCATCGACCGCAGCGACCGAATCCTCGCAATCCTGAATCGCTGTAAGGGCGCTTTCCAGACGCACGTCCGAAATATGCGCCTTGTCCGTCGCACCGATCGTACTGGTCGCGTTGATCACTATTTCGATCAGCAGCCCGTTTACTCGCAGTAGCACATCACCCGACATGCGATAGCCCGCGAACTGGGTAGGATCGGCCAAAGCGACGCACTCGGACTCGATCGCGACGGTCAGGTTGCCGCTTTCGACGGCAAAGCCTGTCACATCGGCCCATTTCCCAGAAGCCAGCGGCGCTACCTTGTCCAAGTGCGCGCGTACCCATGCAATGACCTGTGCGCCGCGTTCTGCGTCATATCCCGGTCCATTCGCCGCGCCCGGAATAGCATTGGTGCCGTAAAGCGCGTCATACAGCGAACCCCAGCGCGCATTGGCCGCGTTCAAGGCAAAGCGCGCGTTCATGACCGGCACGACAAGTTGCGGACCTGCAACCATTGAAATCTCGCCGTCGACCTTGGTCACGTCGATGGCGATCGGCGCAACCTCTGGCAGCAAATAGCCGATCTCGGTCAAGAAGGCCGTATAGGCTTGCTGGTCGAAATTGCCTGGGTTGCTGCGATGCCAATGGTCGATCTGGAGCTGCAGATCGTCGCGCCTGGCCAAAAGTCGTGCATTTTCCGGCATCAAATCGCGCAGCATCGCGGCGTAGCCAGCCCAGAAAATATCAGCCGACACATCCTTGATGATTCGACCTTCGACCAGTGCGGCAAGTTCGGATGCGACTTGCAAGCCACCGCGCTCAACATATTCCGTCATTGAATACTCCTTCCAGGCCAGGACGGCCGTGTATTTGTGCGGCTGTCGCCGCGCCGATCAGTAGGGGACATGGCTGAATTCGGATCGCGGCTCGATTGGACCGTTACAGGCTTGATGGACTAAGCGTGTAAAACCGCGCTCCTCTATGCGTCTATATTGCGGGGCGTTCATCGATTTTTGATAGTGACGTTTCCGGTTTCTGGATCGACTTGGATCTGGTCTCCGGTTCGGATCAGGTCCGTGACGTCGCCATCCTCGAAGCGGTCGCACATGGTCAGGCCGGCCAAGGCCGCGCCCTGCGCCAGGATAGTGTTGGCCGAGTTGAACAGAATCGCTTTCGGGACGATGCCGCGGGCCTTCATCTCGTGCAGCATCCAGGCCGAGGCGACGCCGCCCTTGGCGGTGTTCAGCACTAGGATCTTGTCGTGATAGCTTTGACCCGCCAGCGCGTGGTCGGGGCGACTGAAGACGCCCTTGATACGGTCAAGGTCATAGCGAGCCGAGAAATCGTCCTTGGCCACCAGCGCTTCGCCTTCGACCGTCTGGCCGATGCCGACATGGCATTTCAGGATCGTCGTCATTGGATCACTCCGGTTTCAGCGGCGTCGATGCAGGCCGCCATGTCGGCCAGCGCGGGCTGATAGCCATAGCCGCCCAAGATGTTCACGATCTTCGCGGAATTGCTGAGGATGCGAGTCCAGCCATTGGCCTCGCCAACCTCGCGCGCGAAGCCGTTATAAAAGCAGGTGCCGACCAGCACCTTGCCGCCCGCCTGTTCGAAGGCATCGACAAAGCCCATGCGCTGCGCGTCGGGATAGACCTGCGGTGCGGCGCAGGCGAAGATCGGCACCTGGAACTCGCGGCCGCGCGACAGCTCGGCGACCATCTGCATTTCGGCCAGCGACAGTTGCGGCGCGGCAAAGACCACGACATCGACCTTGTCGCCCCGGCCACCAAAGCGCGAGCGCAATGCCCCCAGCAGATCCTCGCCCACCATCTCGACGGGCAGCTTGTCGCCGCCAACCGCGGCCAGCGTCGGCGCCTCGGGGGTGATACCGACCATGTGGAACAGCGGGGTCGAGCCATAGCTGGCCATGGCCGCGCCCATATGCTTGGCCTCGTCCGAGGTCGGCACGGCTTCCAGCCCCTCGATCACCGGCACGGCCCAATAGGACCCGGCCAACTTACCGACGGCAGCCCCCAGCAGGCCCCAATCGGTCAGGTTCTTCGGCTGCTCGGTGACGCGGAAACGCCGCGTAGCCTGCCGCTTTTCTTCCAAATGTAGGCCATAGCGCGGCGTGCGGCCGGTGAGACCGGCGGCCAGTGCCGAGGGACCGCCCTCGAAGTTCGAGCGCGCGCCGCAGATAGAGTTGGAATAGATCACGACGCCGGTATCACCAAAGGCGACGTGATCGCCTAGCACCGGCGGCATGACGGTCTGGTAGTTGATGCAGGTATTGGTCATCATAATGCCGATGCCGGTCATGGCCTCGACGATGCGACGCTCCAGCGTGGCCATTTCTTCGGTCTGGCCCAGAGGCGCATACCAGGACAGATCGACGCCGCGCGGATCGGTGATGGTCGGGATGGTGACGCGGGCCTGATCACGGCGCAGCGTTTCGAGCAGATCGGCCCCGGCTTCGCCCACGGCTTCGGGGTCGCCCATGATATGGGCCTGGCTGACAGGGACCAGGTCGGTGGCATCGAACATGCGTCCGACCTGTACAATGTGGTCGATCGCCCATCGCTTCACCGGCCCGAATTCCCCAGCAAGCATCGCTTGCTCTTCATCCGTAAGTCTCAATGTTCTCTCCTGCGTCAAAGGCTTCGTTGGTGAAAGTTGGCCGATCACATGCGATGTTCATCACTCAGACCGAACGTAGTCTCAGCGACATCCGGCACTAATAGAGCTATATAGCTCTATATGCCAGTAAAGGAAAGGCCAAGTTGAACCGCTCAATCGGAAGTCGAAGCTTTGGAATGGCGCTGGCAAACAGGAGAAGGTAAACCTCTACGTCGCCGGACATTTGCGGCCAAGCTCGCAGCGGGGTATGGCGATGCAGGGAGTTTGAAGGGAGCGGTAAAGTTAGCGCTTGCGGGGGTGAGTTATAGGATTTGGCGGCATGCCCACGCCCAACCTCTACCACCGCCACCCCTTTCCACCTGACCTGATCGCTTAAGCTGCGTAGCTGTACGGCTCTGATAATGGGTTGGGTAGCCCCTCCTGACGCCACTTGTGTCAGGTTGATCCGGACAGGATCAGGAGGATATGGCTGAAACGTCCCAATCATCAGAGCTTGTCGGGGTAGACGGTCATCAGTCCTGCCTCACTGTATGGTCGGCGGACGAAGCCTGCTCCGTGTCTGGATGGAGTTGAGGGCGTGTCGGACAGTCGTGCCAGAGTCGCACGTCGCAGATCTGGCAGATATCATGACGCAATTCGCCGATGGCGAAGGAAATCGCGTCGCCCTTGTATAGGTGCACCATGCCGCCTCCGATATGTCTCGTCACGCCGAATTTTTCCAGCTGCCGGATAGTGCGCGGGATCTTCGTCTGCACGTAGAGGCGACCGCCGCGGGCGATGCGCCGCTTGGCCTCCTCGATGAGCAGTTCGGCGGCAGGCAGGTCGATCTGGCCGACGCCGCGCATGTTGAAGATCATGTGGGTTTGCTCCCTATACTCGACCTCGATTCTGCGGAACTCGCGGCGGATCACGTCGACCGAGCCGAAGAAAAGCGGGCCGTCGAGCCCGACCACGATGAGCTGCGGGCAGACCGGACCGCCCACGTCCTTCACCGGGCGGAAGGAGCGCCGCCCACGAAACGGGAAGGGCACGCCAACGCTGAGGCGCGGATGCGCGGCCCGGTCGAGGAACAGCACCACCGAGATGATGACACCGCAGTAAATGGCGAACTCGAGGCTTATGGCGAGCGACGAAACGAACGTGATGATGAAGATCCCACTTTCGGCTTTCGATACTCGGAAGAAATGCATGATTTCCCGCAGGTTGATGAGCTTCAGCGCCACCACGATGATGGTGCCACCCATGGCCGGGATCGGCACGTAGGCGAAGAGGTCGGAGACGAAGAGCAGGATCACCGCCAGCGCCAGCGCGGCGAAGATGCTGGCCATCGGGGTCTTTGCGCCGGCCTCGTAATTCACGCCGCTACGGGTGAAGGAGCCCGAGCTCGGGTAGCAGCGAAAGAAGCTGCCCACGAGGTTGGCGATGCCCTGGCCCATGAATTCGCGATTTGGGTCGATCATCTGGCCCGAGCGCATGGCCAGCGCTCGCGAGATCGAGACCGCTTCGAGTAGACCCACCAGCGCGATGGCGAAGGCGGCAGAGCCCAGCGTCGAGACGTCGTCCATGCGCAAGCCCGGCAGGCTGAAAGTGGGGAGCACCTCGTCGATATGGCCCACGGTGGCCACGTCGGCGGCCAGCGGCCCGAAGGCGAAGTAGAGCCCGGTGCCTGCCGCCAACGCGATAAGGTAGTTAGGCCAGCCCGGCCTGAAATGCCGGACCGCAAGAGCCACGCAGAGCGTCAGTAGGCCGATCGAGAGGCTCACCGGGTTGGTATGGCCGATCTCGGCCACCAGTCCGGCGCCGAACGCGGCCAAGTGCTCGGGGCGGGGCAGGTCTATCCCGAAGACGTAGCGGATCTGGCTCAGCAAGATCAACAGCGAGGCCCCGGTGATGAAGCCCGTCATGACCGAGTGGGACACGAAGTTGATGACCGCGCCAAGCCGGAAAGCGGCAAATCCGATCTGGATCAAGCCGACCATCAGCGATAATATGATCGCTGTGCGGATGAATTCCGGGTCGCCGACCGCGTAGATCCCCGAAAGCGACGCGAAGACCATCGCGGAGATGGCTGTCGTGGGTCCAGTGACGGCATGCCACGACGAGCCGAAGAACGCCGCGAATATCGGCGGAATCATGGCAGTGTAGAACCCGTATTCAGGGGGCAGCCCAGCGATAACCGAGAAGGCCACGGCTTGCGGCAGGACAATAGTGGCGCCGGTGAGCCCGGCGAAGAGATCCTGCCGCAATGTCTGCCTATTGATGCGGTCAAACCAGTCCGGGCGTCTCCGCCATGCGGAGGCCTTGGTGCCTTCAAAGTTTGTCATTGTCTTCTTTCTGGCCGCAAACCGGCCTGATGTGTTTGAGGGGCGTGCATCCTGCGCGACGGCGAGAACAGCCCGGCAATCGTCGATTCTGGCTGGTCACGACCTCATTCTCCGGGCCACCCACGATGTGCGCTTGGCTCATGTCGATTAGATCTTTCACCTCGAATATCAGTCCGGTTCAAATCATGCGATCCGGGGCCCATAGAACCGCCCCCCCCTTCTTCACCGGCAAGAATCGCCTTTTCGTTTTCGCTTAGTCCCACCTCTTTCGCCCCACTATGCTCACGCAACCGCCTCGATATGAGGAAAGGCACATTGACAGCGGCCAATCATCTACTATAGAGCTATATACGACTTGCTGAGAGGTGGCAAGTCGCTGCCCCTTCGCGAAAGCTCTCGGGAGGAAACCACGCAATGCCGGCGAGAGGTGAAGAGGTAAATGGTTAAAACCAAGGGAGGAATAGCGTGACTATTGGACTTAAAAACAAAACGTTTATGGGGCTCGTGAGTGCGTTCGCCCTGTTTGCATCGACACAGTTCGGTGTGGCGCAAGAGGTGAAAGTTCCCTATGTGAAAGAGGCTGCGGCGCAGGCGCGCATCGCACATGCGCTCACCGAAGGGTCTCCATATGACATCGGAGCTCAACGGTTCGCTGAGCTGGTCGACGTCTACACGCGCGGCGAAGTGAACTTCAAAATCTTCCCCAACGCGCAGCTTGGCCTTGAGCAGGCTACCGCGAAAGACACGCAACTCGGCCTGCTCGAGGCATCGCTCGTGGCTATCAACAACGCGACGCAGTGGTATCCGCCGCTCGACGTGACGCTGCTTCCGTTCATCTTTCGCGACCGAGAACACGTGAACAAGGTCATCTACGGCGATATCGGTAAAGATCTGTTCGAGGGGTATCGCGAGGCCAGCGGCATGCGCATCGTCTCGGTTCTCGAGTGGGGCGATCGCGGCATCATGAACAATGTCCGCCCGATCGCTAAGGTCGAAGACTTGTCGGGCATCAAGCTTCGCCTGCCGAAGAACTCGACGATGATCGACACCTACTCTGCGCTCGGCGCGAACCCGACCGCGATTGACTGGGGCGAGCTTTACAGCGCCCTCCAGCAAGGTGTGGCCGATGGGCTCGAAGGCCCTCCGCAGGGCATGATCGATATGAAGTTCACCGACTTCCTCGAATACTATTCCTACGTGCCGGTGTTCCACGGGCTCGCCGTGATCTTGGTGAATGACGCTTGGTTCCAGGCGCTTTCCGAGGAAAACCAGCAGGCGGTCCTGAAAGCTGGCCGCGAAGCGGGTGAATACCAGCGCTGGATCTCGGCCAAGTCGCACGTAAGCGGTTTGTCCAAACTGGCCGAACTCGGTGTCGAGGTGAACGTTGTCGAGGACGTCGAGCCGTTCATCGAAGCGACGAAGGAGATCTACGAGTCGAACCGTGACCGGATCGGCGCCGAGTGGATCGAGCGCGTCCAGAAAGCCGGGTTGGAGGAGTAAATTAAGCCATGCGTTTGATACGTCTTATCGATCGCAGGCTGGAAGAGGCCATGATCGTGCTGTGTTGCACGATCATGGTCGTCGGCCTGAGCTTCACGGCGATCGTGCGTTATTTCCTTTCCAGCACGCCTCTTGGAAAGATGACACATATGGCCGAGGAGCTGAGCGTGTTCGCGTTCGTGTTTCTACTCTATTTCGGCTCGGTACTAGCGGCACGTGAGAATGGACATTTCCGCGTCTCCGCGCACCTAGACATGTTGCCCGCGCGGCTCCGTCACCTGCGGTTTCTCGTGGGCGACCTACTTTGGCTCGGCTTCTGCATCTTTGCCTCTTGGCAGGGCGTGAAACTCGTGCAGACCACCATGCGCTCCAGCGAGCCCAGCATGTCCCTGAACATTCCCATGCAATACATCTACGCGATCATTCCGCTAGCCTTCGCCTTGACCGCCTTCCGCATCTTGCAACGCTATGCGTTGGGCCGGAACCGCGACGAAGACGCCTTCGGATTTGTCGAAGGGGGAGGTGAATGATGGCCGATCCCAACATTGCCGTCATCATCTTCGGTACCCTTGGCGTCATGCTGCTGCTCGGCGTACCGATCGGCTACGCGCTCGGCATCGCCACGGCGGCCGCGCTGACCTTTTCGCCGACGCCATACATCTACATAGCCCAGACGCTCTATACCGGCACCGGGCTCTTTGCCCTGATCGCCATTCCAGGCTTTATCCTGGCAGGCGAGTTGATGGTGCGCTCGAAACTGACAGACCAGATCATCCGTGTGATGTTCGTGCTGGCAGGCAACATCAACGGCGGCCTCGCGGTCTGCACCTTCCTGTCCTGCGCGTTTTTCGCGGCGCTATCCGGCTCGGGCCCGGCGACGACAGCGGCTATCGGCAGCATCATGATTCCGGCGATGGTGCGCGCGGGTTATCCCGTCGCATGGTCCGCGGCCGTGGTCGCGAGCGGCGGCACGCTCGGCATTCTAATCCCGCCCTCGAACCCTATGATTGTTTACGCCGTGTCGGCCAATGTGTCGGTTACCGGCCTGTTCCTGGCTGGCCTGATCCCCGGATTCCTGCTGGTGGCAATGTTCTCTGCCTATTGCTGGGTCTACGGCCGTATGACCGGGCTTGGGAAATCCGGCGAACCGTTCCGCATGAAGGCCTTCCTGACCGCGCTGTGGGAAGGCAAGGCCGCGATGATCATGCCCGTGCTGGTGCTCGGTGTCATCTACGGAGGGTTGGCCACGCCCACCGAAGCCGCGATGCTAGCCGTCATCTACGCCAGTGCCGCGGGCATCATTAGCCGCAATCTGGGGCTGAAAGAGTACATCAATGCGATGATCACGACGGGCAAGCTGACCGGCGCAGTGCTCATCATCATGGGTCCGGCGACTGCCTTCGGTCGTTTGCTTACCCTCTACGGTGTGCCTGACCAGATCGCCCAAGCCTTCATCTCTATCTCGAATGACCCGCTGTTGATCCTGCTGCTGGTGAGCCTTCTGCTCATCATCATCGGCACCTTCATGGAGACGCTAAGCTCTATCGTGCTGCTCACGCCGATCCTACTACCGCCGCTGGTGCAACTCGGTGTCAGCCCGGTGCAGTTCGGCATCCTCTTCGTGGTGCTGTCGCAGGTGGGCATGCTCTCTCCGCCGCTGGGAGTAAACCTGTTCGTCGCCTCGGCGGTGTCACGAACCACCATTGAGAAGATCAGCTGGGCGGTCCTGCCGCTAATCGGCCTAATGCTGGTCCTTGCGGTTGTCCTGATCATCTTCCCGAGCCTGAGCACTTTTGCCTATGGTATCGTGGCACGCTGACCAGGAGGGCCCTATGACAAACACCAAGAAAATCACTCTTCCCGCCGACATCATCCATGTCGGCGGGGGCAAAACCCCGGAAGAAAGGGTCGCCGCTCCGAGCAATCTCTCGTGTCAGTTAGACGCTCTTCGCGAAAAGCTTTCAAACCCGGCGTACAAATCCGAGCCGCTCTACAAACGGCTTGGAAATGCTTTCCGCGATGCGCTCATCGAGGGGCTCTGGCTGCCAGGTGACAAGCTGCCGGCTGAAGTGCTACTTGCCAAGGAACTTAAGATCAGCCTCGGTACAGTACAAAACGCGCTGAACGCATTGGCCTCCGAGGATATCATCGTGCGGCGGCATGGCTCGGGCACCTTTGTGTCGGCCGGGAAAGGTCAGTCACGCCAACTTCTGCACTTCCGGTTCTTCGATGAGGAAACTGGCGAGATCCTCCCTGTATATGCCGAGCTGGTCGACCGGACACTTATCCGCGACAACGGCCCAATCGCCCGGTTTCTCGGCGGGGCGGGCGAGTATATCCTCGTACGTCGCCGCATCCGAGTAAACAATGAGTTCTACTGCCTAAGCGAATTCTATATTGAAGCGGACCGTTTCGCGCCGATCCTCGAGATGCCGCATCAGGATCTCGAGCGTGTGGTGATCCGCCACGTGATGGCGCGCAGCTTTAATGCGCCGACCCTCATGTTAAAAGAATACGTCCGTTCGGAAACCTTCAATCAAGAACGGGCGAAGCTGATGCAGATGACAGATACTCCGGCCGCCGGAATGGTGATCGACGTGCTCTCATATACGCATCTCGACACGCCGGTCTCCTACCAGAAGATCTTTGTTCCCGCAGGTGTGCGCAAGCTCGAAATCCTCGAAACAGAAAAGCTGAGTTGAAAGAAAATATGGAAACTTATGATTACGTTATAGTCGGTGCAGGCACGGCCGGCTGTGTCCTGGCGAACCGGCTTTCCGAAAATGGAAAGCACAGCGTGCTGCTGCTAGAGGCTGGCCCGAAGGACCGCTACCACTGGATCCATATCCCCGTGGGATACGCCAAGACGATGTTCAACGAGAAGTACAACTGGTGCTTCTATACCGAACCCGACCCCGAAATGCACAACCGCCGGATCTACTGGCCACGCGGCAAAGTGCTGGGCGGATCGAGCTCGATCAACGGGCTGATCTACGTCCGCGGTCAGCCGCTCGACTACGATCTGTGGGCCCAAGAAGGTAATCGCGGTTGGGGCTGGGACGATGTGCTGCCCTATTTCCGCAAGCTGGAAGGCAACGAACGTGGTGAAAGCGAATTCCACGGCGGCGATGGCCCGCTGAAGTGCTCCGATATCCACGAGCGCCACGAGCTGATGGAGGCCATCATCCGTGCCGGCAACGAGCTGGGCGTGAAGACCACCGACGATTTCAACGGCCCCGACCAGGCAGGCGTGGGTTATTACCAGCTCTTCACCCATAACGGCTTCCGCTGCTCGACGGCGGTGGGCTATCTCAAGCCGGCCCGCGATCGGGCCAACTTGCGCGTCGAGACCGGTGCCATGGCCAAGCGGATCGTCTTCGACGGCAAAAAGGCCACCAGCATCGAGTATGTCCAGAACGGCGAGACCAAGGTGGCCCATGTCGGCCGCGAGGTGGTGCTCTCGGCGGGC
Source organism: Pseudorhizobium banfieldiae (assembly GCF_000967425.1). Classification (NCBI taxonomy): domain Bacteria; kingdom Pseudomonadati; phylum Pseudomonadota; class Alphaproteobacteria; order Hyphomicrobiales; family Rhizobiaceae; genus Pseudorhizobium; species Pseudorhizobium banfieldiae. The sequence continues at coordinate 209,901 of NZ_FO082821.1, read as the reverse complement.
GCGCTGCACAGTCCGATGTTGCTCGAACGCTCCGGCGTGGGCCAGTCGGAGCTGCTGCGTTCGATGGGCATCGAGATGGTGCATGAGCTCAAGGCGGTGGGCGAGAACATGCAGGACCACCTGCAGTTCCGGCTCCAGTTCCGCTGCAAGAAGCCGATCACTTCGAACGACAAGCTCAACTCGTTCTGGGGGCGGATGGGTATTGGGGCGCAATACATCCTGCGCCGCACCGGACCAATGGCCGTGGGCATCAACCATGCCGGTATGTTCACCCAGGTACTGGAGGAATCCGCCGGGCCCGACATCCAGTTCCATTTCTCGGCACTCACCGCGAGCCTGGCCGCCGGCAAGCCCGACAAGTTCCCAGGGTTTACCTTCTCAGTCTGCCAGCTGCGGCCGACCTCGCGCGGCTCGGTGCATATCTCCTCGCCGGCGTATGATGGCAAGCCGATCATCCACCCGCGCTACCTGACTACCGATCTCGACTGGCGCTGCTCGCTCGCCGGCGTGAAGTTTGCCCGCCGCCTAGCCGACAGCCCGGCCCTGGCCGACTACAAGGAAGCCAACCATCAACCCGGTCCGGAGGTCGAGAGCGACGAGCAGATCGTCGAGTGGATGCGCGACGCGGGGGCCACAATCTTCCATCCGAGCTGCACCACGCGGATGGGCAGCGACGACAACTCGGTGGTCGACGAGCGCCTTCGTGTACACGGGCTGGCCAACGTGCGGGTCGCCGATTGCGGTATCATGCCCAACCTCGTCTCGGGCAACACCAACGCCCCGGTCGTGATGATCGGCGAGAAAGCCTCCGACATGATCCTCGAAGATGCCGCGCTTTGATGCGCGGTTCTTCCAACGCTACAACAGACAGGACAACACATGACCCAAGCACAACCCGAATACCACCCGGCGCAAGCCGGGACAGCGCCCAACGGTGAGCAGGTTCTCCAGGTTCTCCGTGCGAATGGCGTCGGCAATGTCGTGACGGTATCCGACTGGGTGCAGCTCCCCCTGCAACGCGCGCTCGACACGCAACAGGACACCGCCGAGGCGCCGGCGGTGCGCGTACAGAAATGCACCACCGAAGATGAGGCTTTTCTCGTGGCCGCCGGGCTGCATATCGGCGGCCAGCGCTCTGCCGTTGTGATCCAGAACCAGGGGCTCTATGCAGGGCTCAACGCGCTGCGTGGCATTGGGCTCGATTCCAATATACCGCTGGTGATGATGATCGGTCAGTTCGGGCGCGAACCCGACAATTTTGGCCAGCCGACCACCGCCTCCTCGCGCCGGATCGTCCGGATTCTGGAGCCGCTACTCGAGCTGCTCGATATCCCCTACTGGAAGGTCGAGACCACGACAGACCTCGCGAAGATCTCCGAAGCTTATGCCGAGAGCGAGCGCCGTAGCTGGCCCACGGCAGTGATCTTCGATCGCAATATGGCGTGGCAGTAGGCGCGTCCGCGTCTCCGATTTCGGCGTCTCAGGAAAGGATAAGCCATGAAATGCGAACAGGCCGTTAGGGCCGTCATAGAATATGTCGGCGAAGGCATCCTCGTGCCAACGATGTCGGCGATTAAGTGGGTCGACACCCTGGCCCCCGAAACCCTGCGCGTTAGCTGCGTGCCGCTGATGGGCGGCGCCTCGGCGCTGGGGCTCGGCCTCGCGCTGAGCCAGCCCAAACGGTCGGTCATCGTGCTCGACGGCGACGGTAGCCTGCAGATGCAGCTGGGCTCGCTCGTCACTTGTGTCGAGAACGCACCGAAAAACTTCATCCACATCGTCTTCAACAACGGCGTGTGGTTCGAGAACATGGTCAATCTCGATGTGCCGGGCAGCGCCGACGTGCGCTACAGCGAGATGGCCCAGGCGGCGGGCTACAAAAGCACGCATCACTTTGCCGACCATGAAGCCTTCCGGAAGGCCCTGCCCGATCTACTGGTAGCTCCCGGCCCGCATTTCGTGGAACTCAAGATCGAGCCGGCATGCGGCAACCTCTGGGGAGCCGAAAATTTGCAGCCGGACCTGCCGGATTACCACTTCGCCCGCATGGGCGTGGAGGCCGAGAAGCTGCGCGGCACCCTCGCGGCGGCTCCGAACTGACTAGGCAGGGCGCCCCGAACCGCGTGGCGCCCGCCACTCTTTCCTTCTCCGTGCAGTGGCCGGACTAGCGGATGCGGTTGGGCTGAAGCTTCGACTGAGTCGTAAGTCTTCTTGTTCCGGTTGCACATGGGATCTGGCAGCGGTGTCAGGTGATTGTGGATTGCGGTTGTCAGAATAACAATTTCAAGGGTGTGCATTGCCCTAAAAGACAGCAATCTAGCGGATGAATCTAGGATATCATTCGCCCTTTTTGCCTCCCTGGGGGCGACCACTTGGCGGCGCCGGATACTCGGTGCCGCCTCTTTTTCATGCAAGGCATGAGGGGCCCAGTTAAACATCGAACGCGACATTGACCCGAACAAATCGGGTCACCAGTGCAAGCGCTGGCAGAAAAGCGGGTACAGATGAACACAAGACAGGACGAAAGCACGGCGATTGCCCGTTTGGTCGGCGGCTCATCGAACTGGATATCAACGCCGAAGTAAAATCCGGCCACGTGGCGGCGCAAAACCAGGCCAGTCGTAGGGGCGCCGGCGGCATGTGGAGACCATTATTTTGGGGGCAGAGGAGGTCGGTCGTAGTTGCCGTCAAAATCTCGCCCGGAGTTGCACGGTGCGGACTGTGAGTATGATCGTTGGGTTGAAGTAACAGGCCATCTGTGAACAAGCATGCAGAATTGACCCCGTGGCGGGGGTGATCGGCATCCAAAAATGACCCCCTTGCACTGATGGTGATGATGCTCCCGAGGTTATCGGGGAGCACAGTGTGGGATGTTGGTCGTGGAGACGATTTCGAAGATCCGGCGGGCGTATTTTCAGGAGAAGAAGATCAAGGAGATCTGCCGCGAGTTCCGGGTTTCGCGGAACACCGTGCGCAAGGTGATCAGGTCCGGTATCACCGAACTGACCTATGAGCTCACCGTCCAGCCGTTTCCGAAGATCGGGCCGTGGACCGATGAACTGGACGAGATGCTTGCGGCCAATGCCCGGAAGGCGAAGCGTGACCGGCTGACCCTGATCAGGATTTTCGAGGAGTTGCGGGCTCGCGGGTATGATGGCGGCTACGACGCCGTCCGGCGGTATGCGGCATCCTGGAGTAAGGAAGAACGATCGGCATCAGCCGCAGCCTATGTTCCCCTGACCTTCGATCCCGGCGAAGCTTACCAGTTCGACTGGAGCCATGAGATCGTGCTCATCGACGGGGTCACGACCACGGTAAAGGTCGCCTATGTTCGCCTGTGTCACAGCCGCATGCTTTTTGTCCGGGCCTATCCTCGCGAGACGCAGGAGATGGTCTTTGATGCCCATGACAAGGCCTTCTCTTTTTTCGACGGCACCTGCACGCGGGGCATCTACGACAACATGAAGACGGCGGTGGACACGATCTTTGTCGGGCGCGACCGAGCCTACAACCGGCGATTCCAGCAAATGTGCGGTCACTACCTCGTCGATCCGGTCGCCTGCACCCCGGCTTCGGGCTGGGAGAAGGGTCAGGTCGAGAACTAGGTTGGCGTCGTGCGACGGCGGTTCTTCGTGCCGCGGCCGAGGTTCAAGAGCTACGCCGAGCTCAACGCCTGGCTCGAGGATCGCTGCGTGGCCTGGGCGAAGGCCAACCCCCACCCGGAACTCAAGGATCGAACGAACGGGGATGTCTTCCAGGCCGAGCGCGAGAGCCTGATTCCCTATGTGGGGTCTGATGCCGGAGGGGGCAGAATCCTACGCTCTCATGAGCGTTTTCAGGGTTCCTGACACGATTAAACTACCCCGCTGACACGGGTTGGTCAAAGATGTAGCCTGTGCAGGCGCTGGAGACGGTAGGCCGAACCGATGGTTATCATACTCTCATCCGCGGGTTGGTTACCGCCTGACCTGGTCCGATACGGGATTGCCTCTCTCTAAGAACGGATATGTTTCCCAACGTACTCCGAGGGTTTCCCTATCATTGGCCGCTGCCATCTCCAGCGTACTGCACAGGCATTCTGATCTGCCGAATTACGCTGGCAGAGGCGTCTTGCGAGCGATGTCCCAGATGAAGCCTGCCAGTTCACGCGCGATAGCAGCGAGCACTCGTGGCTGAGGTTTCCCTGTGTTTGACAGATGGCGGAACCGCTTGCAAAGCCGCGTTTGTGCCTTCCAGCCGATGTCCTTGATCTCCTGCGGCAGCTCCGCTGAGCGTTTCAGGAACTGTTGCCCCTCCTTGGGCGGGTGGCGATAGGACCATCCCGCTTCGACAAGCATCGTTCGGGCTAGGGCATTCCCGGTCTTTGTCAGGCGCCCACGTCGCGTGGTACTACCGCTAGAATGCTCGCTTGGGACCAACCCAAGCCAAGCCATCAGCTGGCGGGGGTTTTCAAAACGGGTGATGTCGCCAATTTCTGCAACCACTGTCGCCGCGATGATCGTGTTCACGCCTCGTAACGCGCGCAGCGCATCAACCACGGATGAAAAACGCCAGTCCTGAACTGCTTCATTGATTGCCAGATCCAGCGTCGCGACACGCGTCTCCGCCTGATCGACAGCGCGCTTCAACTCCTCGAATGCCAATTGCTGATAGGAGAAGCGGAAGCGACGCAGTTCAGCCAGCCATCGGCGGTGGCGCTTTGTCCAGTAGCTGCCATTCTCGTATCGCAACCCGTGCCGAAGCAGGAAGCTGAGCAGTTGTTGCTTGGCTACCTTCACGGCATCCATCGCCTGCTTGCGAGTGCGGATCAGGTCGCGCATGGCTTCCTGCTCCTCATCAGGCGTCCAGATCGGTGTCAGTTCCCCTGCACGCCACAACCGTGCGAGCATTTCAGCGTCCCGACGGTCCGTCTTCACACGATCCCCAGCCTTGCGGGGGATCATCGCGGGCGCAACAACGGCGCATTCAAAGCTGAGTTTCGTGAGAAGCCGATGCAGGCCATACCCACAGGGACCCGCCTCGTAGCAAAAGCTAGGTGTGTTGCCTGCAGCCGCAAGCTGCTTGGTCAGCCGCAAAACAGAATCGGCAGTATGCGCAATCGTGCCAAAAAACCGGATCTCACCGCCGCGGCCGTCCTGCGCAACGGCAACAGAAATCGTATCTTTATGAACGTCTAGTCCCACGTAAGTGACTTTTTTCATTCGCGTTTTCCTTTCAAACTACTCCGTGTTCGTCAGAAAACCACACTTGCGGCTCGCGCGCCGCAAAACGCTCATCTGGTCTAAGGAATAGCTTGGGCCGATTTCCGCTGTAGCGTCCTGTAGACGGTCGGCCTTGAGACCGAGAAGATCTCAGCGAGATCGCTGATAGAGTAGTCGCCGGAGGCGTGCATCCGGCCCAGTTCTTTTTGTTGTTTTTCCGAGAGTTTCGGCTGCTTTCCCCGGAGTTTGCCCCTAGCGCGGGCGATGGCCATACCTTCGCGGGTGCGCATGCGGATGAGGTCGGCCTCGAACTCGGCGAAAGTGGCGAGGATGTTGAAGAACATCTTTCCCATCGGGTCGGCCGGATCGTAGACCGATGCGCCGAGGGCAAGCTTGACGCCCTTCTTTTCCAACTGATCCGCGATGGCCCGGGCGTCTGGAACCGAGCGCGCGAGACGGTCGAGCTTCGGTACGACCAGCACATCGCCTGCGCGCACGGCAGCGAGAGCTTGGTCGAGACCGGGCCGGGCGCGGTTTGTGCCCGTCAAGCCGTGGTCGGTGTAGATGTGATCTTCGGTGACCCCAAGTTCTGCAAGGGCAGCGCGCTGCGCCGTCAGATCCTGACGGTCGGTGGAGCAGCGGGCATAGCCAATCTTGGTTGCGGTCATGCAGCGAGTGTACGGATAAGGGGCCGCATGTGCGAATCAAATCGTACCATCTATACGAGACGTGGCGGGGTGCGGTTTCCTTGCCGCCCTCCGCCACCTCGACCACGTCCGCTTATCGATCCCCTTACGGACGGTCGTCCATCACGATTTCCTGAAGGATCGCCATGCCAAGACGCAGCATTCTGACCGACCGCCAACGGGCGGCATTGTTCGACCTGCCGACCGATGACGCCTCGATGCTGCGCCACTACACGCTGGCAGACGACGATCTGGAGATCATCCATGCCCGTCGCCGCCCCCACAATCGCTTCGGTTTTGCGTTGCAACTCTGCGCCCTGCGATATCCCGGGCGGTTGTTGGCGCCGGGCGAGGTCATACCGCTGCCAGTCACGCGCTTTCTGGCCGCGCAACTTGGGATAAAGCCTGACGATCTGGCTGGCTACGCCGCCCGCGAGGAGACCCGGCATGAGCACCTGGCCATCTTGCGCGAGATCTACGGATACAAGATGTTCACCGGGCGGGGCGCTCGGGACCTGAAAACCTGGCTTGAGGATACCGCAGAAACCACTCGGTCGAACGAGGACCTGGCACGGCGCTTCGTCGAGCAGTGCCGGGCAAGCCAGACCATCCTGCCGGGGATCACGGTCATCGAGCGGCTTTGCGCGGATGCGCTCGTCGCGGCTGAACGGCGGGTCGATGCCCGGATCGCCGGTCGGCTGAACGATGACATGCGAACGCGGCTCGATGCCCTGTTGACCGATGGTGCGGGCGGCGCGGTCACGCGGTTCGTCTGGCTGCGTCAGTTCGAGATCGGGCGGAACTCGGCGGACATGAACCGCCTTCTGGACCGCCTGGAATACCTGCAGACCTTGGAACTGGCCGGGGCATTCTGGCTGACGTGCCTCCTCACCGGATTGCGCGCCTGCGCCGGCAGGGCGAGCGATACTTCGCGGGTGATCTGAGGGATATCTCGGGTGACCGCCGCCTCGCCATTCTTGCGGTCTGCGCGCTGGAATGGCGCAGTTCCATTGCCGACGCCGTTGTCGAGACCCATGACCGGATCGTCGGCAAGACGTGGCGCGAGGCGAAATCGCGATGTGACGCCCGGATGAACGATGCCAAATCTGCGCTGAAGGACACCCTGCAATCCTTCAAGACATTGGGCGCGGCGCTTCTGGAAGCGCATGAGGACCAAGCCTCCCTTGAAGAGGCCATCGGTACTGCGGGCGGCTGGTCATCCCTCAAAGGGCTTGTCGCCACGGCCGCCCAACTGACCGATACATTCGCCGCGGACCCGCTGGCGCATGTTGTTCACGGATATCATCGCTTCCGGCGTTATGCGCCGCGCATGCTGCGGGCGCTCGACATTTGTGCCGCGCCCGTGGCGGAACCGCTGCTGGCGGCAAGCAGGATCATCGCGGGCACGGAGACGACTGACGACCGACCGCTGACCTTCCTGCGCCGCACTTCAAAGTGGCATCGCCACCTGAATGGCGACGATGAGCACCGAGTATGGGAGGTCGCGGTCCTGTTCCATCTGCGCGACGCCTTCCGTTCCGGTGATATCTGGCTGGCGCATTCGCGAAGGTATGGCGACCTGAAGGACGCGCTTGTCCCGGTCGAGGCCGCCCGCGACACGCCGAGGCTGGCCATGCCGTTCGAGCCCGAAACCTGGCTGGCCGACCGAAAGGCGCGTCTGTCCGATGCTGTATGCCGACTGGCTCGCGCTGCAAAGGCCGGGGCCATACCGGGAGGTTCCATAGAGGATAGCACCTTGAAAATCGATCGGCTGACCGCAGCGGTTCCCGAGGAAGCCGACACCCTGGTGCTCGATCTCTATCACCGCCTGCCCGAAGTCAGGGTCACCGATCTCCTGCTCGAAGTGGATGCGGAGGTCGGCTTCACCGAGGCCTTTACCCATCTGCGCACCGGAGTGCCTTGCAAGGACAGGATTGGCCTGCTGAATGTCCTGCTTGCCGAGGGGCTGAATCTTGGCCTCAGCAAGATGGCCGGGGCCACGAACACGCACGACTTCTTCCAGCTCTCCCGCCTGTCGCGATGGCATGTCGAAAGCGACGCGATGGCTCGCGCCCTGGCCATGGTGATCGAAGGACAGTCGGCACTGCCGATGGCGCGCTTCTGGGGCGCCGGACAAACCGCTTCGAGCGACGGGCAATTCTTCCCGACAACGCGTCAGGGTGAGGCGATGAACCTGATCAACGCCAAGTACGGCCATGAACCCGGTCTGAAGGCCTATACCCATGTCTCCGACCAGTTCGGCCCTTTCGCCACACAGACCATTCCAGCCACCGTGAACGAGGCACCCTATATCCTTGACGGCCTGCTGATGACCGGTGCCGGCCAGAAGATCCGCGAACAGTATGCCGATACAGGTGGCTTCACGGACCATGTCTTCGCGGTCACCGCCCTGCTGGGATTCCAGTTCATACCCCGCATCCGCGACCTGCCGTCAAAGCGCCTTTACCTCTTCGATCCGGCAGCCTGCCCGAAAGAGCTGAAGGGGCTGATCGGGGGCACGATCAAGGAACGTCTTATCATGACAAACTGGCCTGATATCCTGCGCAGCGTGGCGACCATGGCGTCAGGGGCCATGCCTCCCAGCCAGCTCCTGCGGAAGTTTGCATCCTATCCCAGGCAACATGAGCTGGCGGTCGCTTTGCGGGAAATCGGACGGGTCGAACGGACGCTCTTCATCATCGACTGGCTGCTCGATGCCGACATGCAGCGCCGCGCCCAGATCGGCCTCAACAAGGGTGAGGCCCATCACGCCCTGAAGAACGCTCTCCGCATCGGCCGCCAGGGTGAAATCCGCGATCGCACCTCCGAAGGCCAGCACTTCCGCATGGCCGGGCTGAACCTCCTCGCCGCGATCGTCATCTACTGGAACACCAAGCATCTCGGTGTCGCCGTCTCCAATCGCCGCCGCGAAGGCCTGGACTGCTCTCCCCACCTCATGGCGCATATCTCGCCCCTCGGTTGGGCACATATCCTGCTCACTGGCGAATACAGATGGCCGAAACGGGCTTAGACCAGATGAGCGTTTTGCGGCGCGCGAGCCGCAAGTGTGGTTTTCTGACGAACACGGAGTAGTTTGAAAGGAAAACGCGAATGAAAAAAGTCACTTACGTGGGACTAGACGTTCATAAAGATACGATTTCTGTTGCCGTTGCGCAGGACGGCCGCGGCGGTGAGATCCGGTTTTTTGGCACGATTGCGCATACTGCCGATTCTGTTTTGCGGCTGACCAAGCAGCTTGCGGCTGCAGGCAACACACCTAGCTTTTGCTACGAGGCGGGTCCCTGTGGGTATGGCCTGCATCGGCTTCTCACGAAACTCAGCTTTGAATGCGCCGTTGTTGCGCCCGCGATGATCCCCCGCAAGGCTGGGGATCGTGTGAAGACGGACCGTCGGGACGCTGAAATGCTCGCACGGTTGTGGCGTGCAGGGGAACTGACACCGATCTGGACGCCTGATGAGGAGCAGGAAGCCATGCGCGACCTGATCCGCACTCGCAAGCAGGCGATGGATGCCGTGAAGGTAGCCAAGCAACAACTGCTCAGCTTCCTGCTTCGGCACGGGTTGCGATACGAGAATGGCAGCTACTGGACAAAGCGCCACCGCCGATGGCTGGCTGAACTGCGTCGCTTCCGCTTCTCCTATCAGCAATTGGCATTCGAGGAGTTGAAGCGCGCTGTCGATCAGGCGGAGACGCGTGTCGCGACGCTGGATCTGGCAATCAATGAAGCAGTTCAGGACTGGCGTTTTTCATCCGTGGTTGATGCGCTGCGCGCGTTACGAGGCGTGAACACGATCATCGCGGCGACAGTGGTTGCAGAAATTGGCGACATCACCCGTTTTGAAAACCCCCGCCAGCTGATGGCTTGGCTTGGGTTGGTCCCAAGCGAGCATTCTAGCGGTAGTACCACGCGACGTGGGCGCCTGACAAAGACCGGGAATGCCCTAGCCCGAACGATGCTTGTCGAAGCGGGATGGTCCTATCGCCACCCGCCCAAGGAGGGGCAACAGTTCCTGAAACGCTCAGCGGAGCTGCCGCAGGAGATCAAGGACATCGGCTGGAAGGCACAAACGCGGCTTTGCAAGCGGTTCCGCCATCTGTCAAACACAGGGAAACCTCAGCCACGAGTGCTCGCTGCTATCGCGCGTGAACTGGCAGGCTTCATCTGGGACATCGCTCGCAAGACGCCTCTGCCAGCGTAATTCGGCAGATCAGAATGCCTGTGCAGTACGCTGGAGATGGCAGCGGCCAATGATAGGGAAACCCTCGGAGTACGTTGGGAAACATATCCGTTCTTAGAGAGAGGCAATCCCGTATCGGACCAGGTCAGGCGGTAACCAACCCGCGGATGAGAGTATGATAACCATCGGTTCGGCCTACCGTCTCCAGCGCCTGCACAGGCTACATCTTTGACCAACCCGTGTCAGCGGGGTAGTTTAATCGTGTCAGGAACCCTGAAAACGCTCATGAGAGCGTAGGATTCTGCCCCCTCCGGCATCAGACCCCTGGGTGGTCCGGGCCTCCGGGGACTGACCGATGTTGCCGGCGAGGATGACGATGTTCTGCATTGTGGTTCTCCTGAGATTTCGCTGAAGGGACCATCCCTTCGACAAGACCCGTCAGAAGCCTGTCGGGAGACATCCGCACGGCGGGGCCAAGGGACCAGCCGGAAACCCCCGAGGGCCCGGGGTGGCGCGGGCAGCCCTGGCACAGGGCAACACGGCCCGGGCAGGAGTTGGGGTTGCGGGCAGGAAACCGAACAGGCTTAGGGGATTGTCAGTCGAAGGGAAGGTGCCTCAGCCGGATCTCTGGGGGAGAAACCCAAGCAGACAGGCTCAGACCGATCTCATCCGGCAACGTCAGGACCAGGATGGAAGACCCCGGGAAGGGAGAGTGGGATCACCGCGCCCACCTGACCCCCCTGCCCTGCGCCCCCGCTGATCTCTTGCCGCGCGGGCTCAGCACGAGGACGCCAGACGCATTGGATCAACCGGAGCACCCGATGCCTTATTTCAACCTGGCGGCCATGTCGCTCGCTGACCTGCGCGATTTGCAGACGTCCGTGGCCTCTGCCATTTCCACCTTCGAAGTGCGGCAAAAGGCGGAGACCCGCGCAAAGGTCGAGATGCTCGCCAAGGACCTCGGCTTCACCCTCGCCGAACTGGCGGAACTCGAGGAGCCAAAGCACAAGCGGGCGCCTTCGACGAAGATCTACCGGCATCCCGAGAACCCGACCCTCACTTGGTCCGGACGGGGACGCAAGCCGGGCTGGTATGCCGCCCACCTAGATGCAGGCAAGAACCCGGACGAGCTACTCGGCTGACTTGTCGGAACGATCGTCAAATCGACCGCCTCGGCTGAAATGCATTCTGCGATGGTGGCGTTGCCGACCTCGCGTCGGCGCCTACGAATCAGACGGCCACGACTTCCACGCTGACCTTGGTAATCTTGTGGAGCGTCACCGCACCCGGGGCGGCCTTAGCAGCGTCGAATAAAGCAAGGTTGATCCCCTCGCTCACGGAACTTCGATAGACGACACCATCATAGCCGACTTTCTTGATGAATTCGCATAGATATTGACTCGGGATATAGTCGATCGCCGCTCCACTCGGCAGGACGGGGCGGGTAAGCTCGTCACCAAGCCGCTCCAGAAACGCAATATCAGCGCGGAGTTGCCCGATAGCGCGAGCATCGGCGAGGAGAAACGGCGATACCAGCCCGCGAGGGTTTCGCAAGTCAACAGCGTTGAGAGGGGGGGGCACGGTAAAGTCGGCGACGCAAGCGACTTCCCCAGTATGCGGTCGGACCTCAGCGACAGCCGTCGGTGGCTGTGAGCCCAAATAAAGGTATGGGATTCCCGCTGGATTAGCCCGCCCGTGGGTTGCTTTGCGAGCGGGAGGCGCTCCCATCTCGCCGATCAAAAAGGGCTGCTCGCGATCAAGGATGCGGGCACGATACCAAGTCGTGGGCATGTCGTCGGCCGGGAGATGACCGAGCAGTTCACGCAAACGATCTGTATCAAGCACTTCATCAAGAAAGTAGCGGTTCTTCCACATCAACTCGTCGCGCAGCGTCTCCCAGCGAGCTAGCGCCTCACTGTGATAAGCGGCCGACGGCGAGAACTTTGCGCGGACGATATCGCCATCGTCTAGGATTTCACTGAGCAATTCCTTGGCATGGGCGTTGTCCATCGCCGGATGGCTAAAGAGGTCCCAATCGGTCTTGAGCCAGTCGACTAGGGTCTGGCCATCTGAGTCGGGTTCATACACGCTGATGAGGAGTTCGAAAACGTCGCGCAATGCAATCGGCTCGACGAGTGGCACTCCAACAGTCGCACAGTATCCGCAATTTCCTTCGCCGACGCTGAGGGTCGGAATGATATCACGGCGAAGGCCGCGGTCCCCAAAACAGTTGTGGCAGCACAACCTAGACATCGTGTCACCCTAGGAAGTTCGCCAGTGTCTCGATATGATGGTTCATCGACAGCTTCTTCACTGAGCCGAGCCCAGGGAAATGGCCCTTCTTGTGAAGATCACGAAACTCCTTGATCGCGCTGCTGTCGAAGAGGTGGGAGTTCCCGCCGTCCAGTTTCTTTATTAGCTTATCTAGTGCCTGCGCGAACTTACCCGCTGGGTCCGTCGGGGTGTCCTTCGTCGTCGAGACGAAATGATAGATATACATCACCTCGTCCGCATCGGGATCGATAAAGGTCAGGTGGATCGCGACCGCATAGGCCGGACCCCCGCCCTCAGTATAATCGTCGCCGACAATCAGAAAATCGCCGAAGCCATCCATATCCTCCTCTTCATAGGTTACATGGAGATCGGAGAAGAGTTCGACGGTCGGGTGGTCGGCGTTGCGGCGGCGCTCGAAACCGTCCCGCAGCAAAACACGTTTTGCCGCGCCTTTGAAATGCTTGCGGTATAGCTTGTGACAGTATTTCTCAAAAAAGACATGGCTCGTGTTGGCCAGCCCTTCACCGAGCTTTTCTGCGAGCGTTTTCGCCTCTGTAAAACCGGCGTGGATGAAACTTGGGGAGTGCGCCTTGTGCTTCTCATAACACGCCAGGGCGTCGTCGATGCTCATGTCGTTCTGTAGAAGGATTCCGGCAGTGATACCGCCCTTGCCGAGAAAGCTCTTTTCGAGCAGTGCTGTGATGCTTCCACCGTCTTCTGAGTGGTCGCCGTGGAACGGGTTGACGATGACGATCGCATTTCCCTTAGCGTTGCAGATTTCAGTAAGCGCACGTTCGAGCCCCTTAAGCGCCTCGCGAACAGGCTCAATGATCGGCACGAAGCCCGAGGCTGCCATTAGCGGCGCCATCTCGCGAATGGTGATCAACTCAAACTGCTTGCCGCGAAAATAGGGATGATACATGCTTTAGTCAGGCCCAGACCTTTGCCGCACAAAGCGGGGTGGAGACCGCCTCGACGATCCGACAGTGATCGGCGCGCCGGATTTGGATCGAAAGCGCGGCCGCATGCAGCGAGCGCGGCAGATGGTCAACAAGTTCACCAAGCGGAGCAAGGTCTCGGGTGCCCTTGAGAGTTGTCACCATTGCTTCATGAACGGCGGTCGGATCTAGCTCAGTGAAAACAGCTCGCATTGCTGCATGGCGCTGTGTGTTAGGAACACTGGGAATGGCAACCTTGAGGCGCTTTAGGATCGCCACGGCCTCCGCCGACCGCAGCGACTCGAATACTGTTGTCGGGCAGATACGGTCGGGCCGGTTCTCGGCCTCGCGCACCGTCGCAATGCGGTAACGCGATCCAAGCATCATCACGCCAACATCCTCTGAAACAGTGTCGAGCACGCCCTTAACGTGGCCTTCACTCGCGATCACATAGACCTTCGCGAAGACTTTCTTGTAATTTTCAATCTGGTTTGCGAGACGAGAAAGCGAGTCGCGCTCCGATTTGATTTCATAAACGGTCGCGGTCCCGTTCAAGATCGCAACGTCAGCCTTGCATGCACCAGCACGAAATTCGGTTAGCATGCACGCAGTGTTGAGCGAGTGCTTGCCCAAAAGGATGTTATGTGTGAGCGCCGAGCGGTAAACATATTCATCACGTCGGCCTTCCGCTCTTAGAATAGAAAAAACGGAGTCAAACGCATCTCCAACGGTAGTGTCGCCGACAAACCGATCTGCTAAGCCAGTTAGCTCAAAAAGACGGGCGAAGAGTGGCGATCGACCTTTTTTCGCCATTTCACGAAACACGGCCGACGAGAATATGCGCGTCATCGCCGAGAGCTGAGTTGGACGTAGTTCCACTGGTCCTCGCAACGCTACAGCGCTTCACCCAAGAAAGGACGTTCTTTCCAACGCCATAAATCACAGTAGCGGATCACTGCCGTCGAGGAAACCTCGATCTTTCGGCTGCGAGATGAAGTCGGCGAACGTGCTTTGTGCCGTTCCTCTTATTCGTGCCGTTTCCGTAAGCTGCGGGCACCGGCTCGAAGCATCAACGCAGGCTTTGGCGATGACACTATCAGGCGCGGAACGACCCCCTTTCGCATGCCAAACGGACCTAGGGCTCGTTTGTCAACCAACGGCAGCTTGGGACTGGACGCGGAAGTCTAGGGGGGGGGGCTCACGCCCCCCTCTCGAATTTCACGACCGGGATGCCGAGCTTCTTGGCCTTGTCGGCGAGGTTTTCCTGGATGCCATTGCCCGGGAAAACGAGGACGCCGACGGGCAGGACATCCAGCATGGCGTCGTTGCGCTTGAAGGGTGCGGCCTTGGCGTGCTTGGTCCAGTCGGGCTTGAAGGCGACCTGCGTCACGCCGCGAGCCTCTGCCCATTTGGCCGCGATGAGTTCGGTGCCCTTGGGGCTGCCACCGTGGAGAAGGACCATGTCGGGATACTTGGTCCGGACCTGATCCAGCTTGCCCCAGATCAGGCGGTGATCGTTGAAGTCGGTCCCGCCGGTGAGGGCCACCTTGGGACCTGCGGGCAACATCACCTCGGTCTCGGTGCGACGCTTGGCGGCAAGGAAGTCGCGGCTGTCGATCAGCGCGGCGGTCAGGTGCTGGTGGTTCACCATCGAGCCGGTGCGGGGCCGCCAGGTTGAACCCGTGTGGTGCCAGAACTCGGTGGCGGCGTGGTCGCGCATCATGTCCATGCAGTTCCGCCGTTCGGTCAGGGTTAGGCCCTCGGCCACCAGGCGCTCGAGCTCGGTGGATTTCACCTCGGAGCCGTCCTGTTCCCGCTGGAGGCGGCGCTGCCCCTGCTCGTTGTCGTCGAGCGACCGCTCGATCCGGGCCGTGGCGCGGTGGAAGAGATTGACCTGGCCCCAGAGCACTTCTTCGAGGTCGGGTTCAATCCGGGTGTCGGCGAGGCTCGCGACGAGGGCGTCGAAGATATCGGCGACAGCGCCCCGGAGACGGTCGGCATCCGGCATCGGGCGCGGATCGGGCTCGTCTTCGAAGGGGCGGTAGCCGTAGAGCTGCAACTCTTCCAGCGCATGGGCGGTCTGGGACGCGGTGTGGGTGGGCTCATAGCTGTCGTCGCGGGTCTGGAACGTCATCTTCTTCTTGCCTCCGGGCTCTTGGCGGTCCGCGCGTTCTCCCGCGCGGCCTTCATGGGCTGCGAAAGCCGTCACGGGGGACGACCCTTCACCCCCTCTTTGGGGCCGGAACACATGTGGAGGAGGACGGGGGGCGGCTGATTTGCCTTTCGCGATGCAAAGGCGGGGCTTGTCCCCGCCGGCGGAAAACAGTTGCCCCCCGTCCTTGAAGGGGCGGCGCCTTTGACGGCCGCCTGCCCATCTCTTGAAGGCCGTGCGGGGAATGCGGGGATCGACTGGCCCCTGAGGGAGGCAAAAGATGAAGGTCCAGAGCCGGGACAGGGGGATGCCCCCTGCCCCACTGTCCTGAGACTGCTCCCTTGCGCAGGACGAGTTGCTTCAGCGCTCCAGGCGCTTGCGATCCTCGGGCCCGATCTGCTCTGCCAGATGCTGACGCAGTGCTTCCGGTCCGTCGGCCCGGAGATCGTCGTTGAAATCCCCGAGCTTTGGTTCCAGCGCCCTAACGGCAATTCCGGCCTCAGTGGCTCTGGTGGTCAATCTCTCCGCCGCGCGACGCCCCGCCGGATCGCGGTCAATGGCAATGTAGAGGCGCTGCAATCCCTCCGGCAGCAGGACGGCTCCAAGGTGAGAAGACGAGAGCGCCGCCCAGACAGGGAGGCCGGGGGCCGCCTCTCGAACGGAGAGCATGGTCTCGATGCCTTCGCCAACGACGAGGATGTCATCACTCGGGGTCAGCCTGACGGCATTGCCCAGGAGGTGACCCATCGCCCGCCGCTGGACCTCGACAGGCGCCTTGTCCTTTCCGTCTTGCGCGAGCCAGGTGCGGTGTGCGCCTTGCAGGACCCCTGCCCCATCGGTGACCACAGCGATCAGTGCCGGTCTGTGGGTGGATTTGGTCTGACCCTCATCCCGATGCCAGCACTTCGGGTGGAAGCGAAGGGCCGTGCTTGAGACCGGCAAAGTGATGCCCCGGCTCAGGAGATAGGTTTCGGCAAGACTGCCTGCGACCGGCACCGAGGCTGCAAACAAGCGAGCGGCGGCTTCTGGTGTTCCGCCCGGGGGCTTCGGCTTCTTGGGGGATGGTCCATCCGGGACGACCGGCGCCGGACGGCCAAGATGCGCGCGCGCCTCGGCGAGAAGGTCGGGGAAGCGGGTGATCCCCGTCCGCTCTCTGATGATGTCAAGGAGATCACCATGCTCACCTGTTGCGCCGTCCGTCCAGCGACCGCTGGACCCCGGCCCCGAGGTTGGCCCTATGAGCCGCACGAAGAGCGAGCGGCCGGGGTTGTTCTGCAGATCGCCCACCATCCAGTAGGAGCCTTCCCGCCTGCCAGCGGGAAGGTAATGACGACAAACGCTTTCGGCATTCTGCGCAAGTTCGCGCAAGAGATTCTCTGTTTCCAATGACATGAGCACACCAATCAACCATTGCGTGCATGTAGGCCGGTGACCGGGATGCGTGCAAGCAGGCGCTCCAGGACGGCGATGCCGCTGGTGTCTGTCGGGCAGAACAGGCGTAACTTCCAGCTGATGATCTCCGAGAAGAAGCCGTCAGCCTTAAGTCGGTCTTTGGCGGCCTCGGAGAAACCGGAAAGCTCGATCCGGTTCACCCCCATGACCCGGGAGCGGTAGAGTTCCATTCCCTCGGCCAACCGCGCCACGGTCTTGCCCTCGAGAACGAGGGCATGGACCTGCGCCGCCGAGAGCGTTGGCGCGTCGGCGGCGAGCGTGGTCGCGACCCAGGCGGGCGAGACGCGGCGGCCGATGATGCGCTGACCCTCATCGGTCTGCAGCCGGTAGACGCGGGTTTCGTCCTGGGGAAGCTGCTTCCAGATCGGCAGCAGAAGACCCGCGACGATGTGCAGCGTGGCTTCGGAAAACTCTGGCACCTCAGCCAGTTCGGCGGTCCAGGCGGCGGCGAAGGCCGCGCGGTCAGCCTCGAGCCAGTTTGTGTCCTCCATGATCTTGGCCGGGAGGGTGCCGGTCTCCGTCGGACGGATCAGCCGCAGGCGCGGTTCGATGGTGCCATCATCCAGCATCAGGCTAGTAGCTGGCACCTGCACCGCCGCCCGACCCGAGCGGCTGTTGACCAGCAGGCGTGCCTTCGGGTCGTTGAGCCAATCGAGGGCATCCGCGAGAGAAGTCGGCGTGTTGCGCCGCTTTTCCGCGATGGTCAGGAGCTGGGACTCGGTACCGGACCCGGGACGGGTGTAGATGACGCGCGCATCCGTGACGCGGAAGCTCTCGGCACGCAGCGTCTCGAGCCCGAGATCATAGATCCCGGCGGCGATGGCCCCCTCGATCCGTTGGTCTAGAAGCTCCTCGAAAGCCGAGAAGAGCACGGCCTGCATGTCGATCGTCAGCGCCAGCAGGCGATTGAGGAAGGTCGTGATGGGTGGCAGATCGTCCTTCAGCCCGTTGTCATCGGTCAGGCTGAGGCCCGTCGCATCCTCGAAGGCCCCGAGCGAGCTGCCCGCGACATCGCCGCGATAGATGCGGCGGTAGAGCTGACGCAGGGCATCCCGAGCGTAAGGCGACTCGAGGTTGTCCTCTGGCCTGAACAGCCCCTGCCCGCCGGTCTGGCGCTGGCCGCGCGTGATGGCGCCGAGCGTGTCGAGGCGGCGGGCGATGGTCGAGAGGAAGCGCTTCTCTGCTTTCACATCCGTGGCGACCGGCCGGAACAGCGGCGGCTGCGCCTGGTTGGTGCGGTTGGTCCGTCCCAAACCTTGGATGGCCGCATCGGCCTTCCAGCCGGGCTCGAGGAGGTAATGAACCCGCAGACGCTGGTTCTTGGCCCCAAGATCGGCATGGTAGCTGCGCCCTGTGCCACCGGCATCCGAGAAGATCAGGATCCGCTTCTGGTCGTCCATGAAGGCGGCGGTCTCGGACAGGTTGGACGAGCCAGCCCGGCTTTCCACGACAAGGCGGGCCGCAGGACCCTCGCCCTTCCGCACGATGCGACGCGAGCGACCAGTGACTTCTGCCACAAGATCGGTGCCGAAGCGCTGCACGATCTGGTCGAGCGCCCCCGGGACGGGCGGCAGTGACGCCAGATGCTCGATCAGCGCGTCGCGCCGTCGCACGGCCTCGCGGCATTCGACCGGCTGGCCGTCGCGGACGACGGGCCGGGAGGAGAGGTTGCCCTCGCTGTCGGTGAAAGGCTCGTAGAGCTGCACCGGGAAGGAATGAGCAAGGTAATCAAGACACGCCTCCCTGGGCGTGATGTCGATCCTGACATCGTTCCACTCATCGGTGGGAATGTCGGCGAGGCGGCGCTCCATCAACGCCTCGCCCGTTGAGACGATCTGGATGACGGCGGCATGGCCCGCCGCGAGATCGGCCTCGATGCTGGAAATCAGGGTGGGGGTTTTCATCGAGGTGAGCAAATGGCCGAAGAAGCGCTGCTTGGCAGACTCGAAGGCCGAGCGGGCGGCAGATTTGGCCTGTCGGTTCAGCGTACCAGCCTCACCTGTGATATTGGCCGCCTCCAAAGCTGCGGCCAAATTTCTGTGAATCACGCCGAAGGCGAGCGCGTATGCATCGTAGATGCCGCGCTGCTCGGGGGTCAGGGCATGCTCCAGCATCTCGTATTCGACGCCGTCATATGAGAGCGACCGGGCGGTGTAGAGCCCGAGCGAGCGCAGGTCACGGGCGAGGACTTCCATCGCGGCAACGCCGCCCGCTTCGATGGCTTCGACGAATTCAGCGCGGGTGGCGAAGGGGAGTGAAGGATGGTGCCCCAAGGGGGCAGGCGAAGCTCCAGTGGAGCTTTGCCAATCCTGAACGCCCGGAGCGCAAGCGGAGGGCCCGACCCCACCCCAGAGGCCGAGCCGCTGCGCATAGGCGAGATTGTGGACCGTCGTCGCCCCCGTGGCAGAGACATAGACCACGCGGGCATTGGGCAGCTTGTGCTGAAGGCGCAGGCCCGCCCGACCCTGCTGCGAGGCCTCGGTATCGCCGCGCTCGCCCTTCGATCCGGCGGCATTTGCCATGGCGTGGCTTTCATCAAAGAGGATCACGCCGTCGAAATCCGCCCCGAGCCAGCCCACAATCTGATCGACGCGGGACTTCTTAGCGCCGCGCTCTTCGGACCGCAGCGTGGCATAGGTGGTGAAGAGGATGCCTTCGGCGAGCGGGATGTCGCGACCTTGGGCGAAGCGCGAGAGCGGGGTCACCAGCAGGCGCTCCTGACCCAGGGCCGACCAGTCGCGTTGCGCATCCTCGAGAAGCTTGTCGCTCTTCGAAATCCAGAGCGCCTTGCGGCGGCCCTGGCACCAGTTGTCGAGCAGGATCCCGGCCGACTGGCGGCCCTTGCCCGCGCCGGTGCCGTCTCCGAGGAAGAAGCCACGGCGGAAGCGGACGGAGTCAATGTCATTGTCCGGCGCTGCTGAGACCATGTCGCCGGCCTCATCGACGCACCACGATCCGGCAAGATGCGCGCCATGCGCCTCGCCCGCATAGATCACGGTCTCGAGCTGGGCGTCGGACAGAAGGCCATTGCGCAAGACGGTGGTGGGCAGCTTGGGGCGGTAGCTGGGTTTCGGGGGCGCGACGGAAGCCATGGCGGCGGACTGCACCAGCTTGGTCGGGTGCGGTGCCGCGCCGGGGATTTCGATGGCCTGAAGGCGGAAGGTCTCGTAGATGGCGTCGGACAGGCGCGCAGCGCCGAAATCGTCCATCGTCTGACGCAGAGTGTAGGCGAGGTCTTCGGCATCCGGCGCGGCGACATTCGCATCGGTCTTGGCCGACGGCGTTGTATGCGAGCGTCGAGTGGCAGTGCCGGACGCACGGGCAGGAATCCCCCGGAAAGAGGAAGTGGGATGGATCCGGGCGACCGTGCCCGCATCCAACTCGAGGCGCGGCGGGACTTTGGCCGCAATCCGAGACAGGAGCTGCGACACGTCAGAAGACATGGGTTGGCTCAGATTTGCGGTGATGCCGCCCAACTCGCCACCACGGCATTTGTCGAAGACCGAAATGCGCGTCTCGAAGCTGGTGCCGTGTTTGGCAAAGGCCGAGCCCGACACCGCGCCGGTGAAGACGAGATGCGCGGTCTCGGTCAGGCGGCCGAAGGTCTCGGACCAGGCCGGAGCGTCAGGGGCGAAGCCCGCCCCGGTGATGGCCACCAGCCGTCCACCGGGAGCAAGGCGGGCAAGGGCCGAGCGGAGATGCCGCGCCGTCGCCTCGGTCGTCCGGCCATCGACATTGGCCACGGCCGAGAACGGCGGGTTCATCAGGATGACGCTCGGGCACAGGCTCGTGTCGAGATGATCGTCGATCTGCGCGGCGTCGAAGGTGGTGACGGGTCGCCCCGGAAAGAGGAGGCGCAGAAGATCAGCGCGGGTCTCGGCCAGTTCGTTCAGGGCGAGGCTGCCGCCCGAAATTTCCGCGAGGACAGCCAGAAGTCCGGTCCCGGCAGAAGGCTCGAGGACCACATCGCGGGGCGTAATCTGCGCGGCGGCAAGGGCCGCGAGTCCCATGAGCAGCGGCGTCGAGAACTGCTGGTAGAGCTCCATTTCTTCCGAGCGCCGCGTATGCGTGGGCAGGAGGGCCGACACCCGGGTCAGGATCGGAAGCAAGGCCGCGGGCGATCCGGCCCGCGCGAGAAGCGCACGGCCAAACTTCCGCAGGAAGAGGACGAGCGCGGCTTCGCCAGCCTCATAGGCCAGTTTCCAGTCCCAGGCCCCCGCCGCATCGGAGCGGCCGAAGGCGCGCTCCATCTCGGCGCGCAGCAGGCCGGTGTCGATAGGCTGGCCCGCCGAAAGCGCGGGCTGCAACGCTTCAGCGACGGCGAGGATTTGGGTGACGGTGCAAGGCGGAGCGAACAGCGCGGCAATCGGCACATTCGGTACGGTCAAAGACCAAAGTTCATTCATCGGAGAAACCTCAGGAGAGCAGAAGGGGTCATTTCCGCGCGGCGCTCTCTCTCATCCGCCGGAACCTGGCCCCTTCCGGCCACCCTCTCACTCCCTTCCTCGCACCAGGGACTGTTGCCCGTATGGGGGGAGACTGCCAAAGCAGGCTTCCGTCCTTAGGACCAAGGCGCGGTCCCGGCGAGGGAAGTCCAACAGGATCGTCGCTCTCTGAGCGCCTGGATCGACGCGCAAGCGCGGATGAAGCCTCTCTCCGAACTCGACCGCCTGCCCTCGTCGAAGCAGGTCGCGTTCGCCGAACGCCTGGCCCGCATCAAGCGCCGCGCCGTCCCGGAAGAATGCTTCCGCGACAAGGGGCTGATGTCGAAGTGGATTGACGGAAACAGGTGAAAACCAGCGGGGTCGCGGCTTTATTGCTTTGTAGACCTCCATCTCCTATATTGCTTGGGAAGTTTCCGCACAGAGATGATGCAATGGCCTCGGTCGCCGCAAAGGTAATGTCGACAGTCAGCGCGCCCTACGGCGTGCTGCTGACGGCTGCGCAGCTGGCCGAAAAGATTGCCGACATCAAGAGCGCCGACACTTGCGATTGCAGCGTGTTTGCCTTCCTGTCCGAAGTGTCGCCCAAGCTTCAGCAGTCGTTTATCGACGAGATGGGTGTCCACAAGGATGCCGTCATCGCAGTTGCAGGGAAGTTTTCCGATCTCGCCGGATACAAGCTTCCGCTCGCAATCTGAATGAACACCCCGCAGCCAAGCCGCTGGCCCGAGCTTTTTGATGTGGCAATGTCGATCATCGACCAGGCCAACGGCCAGGGTATCGGCATGCACAATTGGAGCTTTGGGGGCGGCACTGCCCTCATGTTTCAGATCCAGCACCGCGAAAGCCACGACATCGACCTGTTCATCGACGATGCCCAGTACCTGCCTTACCTGAACCCGGAGACGCAAGGCTACGATCTGACTCTTGCGCCGAGCGACTACGAGACCGATGGCACACGGGCGTTGAAGATCGTGTTCGACGGTGTCGGCGAAATCGACTTCATCTGCTGCGACCCGGTCACCGAAGAACCGTTTGCCGTTTCCGAAATCCGCGGACGAAGCGTCAAGCTTGAGACTCCGGCCGAAATCCTCGCCAAGAAGGTCGTGTTCCGCGGCTCGCACTTGCAGCCGAGGGACATGTTCGACATCGCCGCCGTCGCCCAGGCACTGGGCGAGGACTATGTTGTTGACGCATGTTCAAGGTTTCCGGCCGCCTGCGAAGAAGCGCTTCGGGTGACTGAAAAGATGAACCCGAGGCTCGTAGAATCTGTCACCGCAAAGTTGTTGGTGTCAGAGGGCTTTCAGGCCCTCCAAACCCTAGCGCAGACGATCACGAAAGAACTGCTGACAGCAGTCGTCACCCGAACCGGCGTCCAGCGTCGGTGAAGGTGTATTCGTTGATGACGATCCCTTCCTCCACCGCCTCGTCAGAGGTCAGGTGGTCATATTCGGCTTCCAGCTGCCGATAGAGCCAGCGGGCGAGGTCGCGCAGCGCCTCTACAACAGTCTCTTCACTTCCTTCGGCTGGAGGCTGCCCGGTCGGGCTGTCGCGCGACACGTCGATGCTCATGCAATATTCGTGGTAGTAGCGCCCGCGGTGGGTCACCTCGGCGTGGAGCTGATAGAAGTTCTGCCGCTGAGCGGCCTGAAGACGACCGGCGATGCCGTGCAGGGTCTGATCCTGCGGGGCGTAGGAGCGGATTTCGCGCGTGGATCCCTTTGCGTGTCCAACCGTCGCTTCGAAACAGGCCTTATGCAGAGCACCGCATAAAGCCTGTTATGCCGAGCGACAGATTATGCGGAGCGGTCAGGTCATCACGCTGTAAACGCGAGGGATTTTCGACAATCTGCTCCGCATAACGACGGGCTTATGCCCTCGCGCGTTCTTTTGGGCGAGAAGTGGTTCGCCGGAATTTTCCGGCATTGAGCCCATGTCAGGAGATCGAATGTCCAACACCCCCAAGAAAAGGCGGAACACTCCGCGGTATCTCACGCTTTCAAGACTTCATTTCGCCGGCCCCCACTTCGAGGGCTATGTCCGTTGGCTTCAGGCACGGAATTACACCAAGACAACGATTTCGATGCTGACCATTTACTTGGGGCATTGGACGGATTGGATGCACGGCGCTGGCTATGGTCTCAGTACTATCCACAGCGGATACGCAGCATCTGTACCGGCCTTCAGGGCCATGCCGAATTACTACATGCGCTTGCGATCAGGTGCCCTCTTTGTACTTTTTCTTGAAGAGCAAGGCATCGTCGACCCACTGCCGAAGCCGCCTTCCCCGAGTGAACGATGGCCGATCCTCGGCGAGTTCCGGGATTGGATGCTCCGAAATCGTGGGGTGAAAGACAGCAGCCTCGATACCTATCAGAACATCCTTGTTCACCTGTTCCTGGTCCTTGGCGACGAGCCGGAGGCTTATAGCGCCCATGCCATCAGGGAGTTTGTGCTTGGACGCGCGGGCATGCACGGCCTTGCTCATGCAAGGATGACGGTGACCGCCACTCGCGCATACCTGCGCTTCCTGATCGCAACTGGACGTTGCCCGGCCGGCCGTGACCAGGCCATCCCGAATTTTGCGGGCTGGCAATTGGCAGCAGTGCCAGACTTCCTCAACGATGCGGACATCGCGAGGATCGTGGCAGCTTGCAGCGGCGAGGCCCGCCTGCGCGATCGCGCGGTCATTCTATTCCTTGTCCGACTCGGCTTACGCGCCAGCGAAGTCGCAAACCTTGAGTTCGGTCACATCGACTGGCGGAATGGTCGCATTGCCATCAGGGGTGGCAAGTCCCGTCGTGAAGAATGGCTGCCACTTCCTCAAGAAGTCGGCGAAGCGCTGCTGGCCTATCTGGACAGGGGGCGGCCGACATTAGCCTCTCCGCGCGTGTTCGTCACAGCGCAAAATCCGATGCGTCCGATGTCGAGGTTTGCTGTCAACTGTCTAGTTCAGGCGGCTCTTGACCGGGCCGGCATTCAGAGTGGTCGACGCGGTTCCCACCTGCTTCGTCATTCGGCGGCGACAGCGATGCTTCGACATGGGGTCAACCTTGCCGGGGTCGGAGCGGTCCTGCGGCACCGTTCGCTGTCCACGACCATGCAATATGCGAAGGTTGACTTCGCTCTGCTCCGCGAAATCGCCCAACCCTGGGCGGGGGAGGCAGCATGCTGACCGAGGAAATCAATCGCTACATCGCATTGCGAAGGTCTCTTGGCTTCAAGCTCAAGGAGACGGCCAAGAACTTGGCTTCGTTCGGCCAGTTCGTCGAAGCCAGAGGTGAGCGGCACGTCAGGACGGCAACAGCGGTGGCCTGGGCTGAAGGTGCGTCGACGCCAGACACGCGGTATCGCCGCATAGCGGATGTCATCCGGTTGGCAACCTTCCTGCACGCAGAAGACGCTGCACATGAGATTCCGCCGGCAGGCATCTTCAAGGCGCATCGGACCAAGTTCATTCCTTACATCTTCACGCCTGATGAATTGGCGAGGTTCATCGTTTCGGCTCGGGTCAGGCAACAGAACGAAAGCTCTCCAGTTCGGCGCGAAATCTACGCCGTCCTGTTTGGCCTGATCGCATCGACCGGGCTACGGATATCAGAGGCTTTGAACCTGACCCTGAGCGATGTTCTGCCGGATGGCATCTTGCACATCCGAAAGACCAAGTTCGGCAAGAGCCGAATGGTTCCGCTGCATCCGAGCATGATGTGCGCTCTCAACCGGTATCTGGAGCTGAGGCTGGCGGTGGTGACAGAGGACGACCACCTCTTCCTTTCTGAAGGGAAGCGGAAAATCTACTACTCTGTTCCGCAAAAGGCGTTCCACGAGATCCTTGCCATTGCGGACATCGCGCCCGGTCGTCCCAGACGCCCCCGCATCCACGATCTGCGCCACACCTTCGCGACACGGGTGCTGGAACAATCTGGGGCCGGGCGCGAAGCGATCGCGCGCAATGCTGTCGCGTTGATGACGTACATGGGGCATTCCAACCTCAGATACACGTATTGGTATCTCCATCGGACGCCCGAACTGCTGGCCGAAATCTCTGCCGCAGCCGAGGAACTCTTGACGGAGGGCGGCTCATGACAGCCCTCGCGCCGGTCATTACGCAGTTCATGCAGGATTACCTGCCTCGGCAGCGCGGGTTCAGTGTCCACAGCAGCGAAACCTATGCGCATGCCTTCAAGCTTCTGTTCCAGTTCGCGGCGACGCGTGTCGGATCCAGCCCGTCGCAGCTAAGCATCGAGCAGCTGGACGCACCATTGATCCTGGCCTTTCTGGATCATCTCGAGACAGATCGCGGAAATGGCGCCACTTCGCGAAACGCGCGGCTTGCGGCCATCAAGTCGTTCATGCGGTTCGTTGAATACCAGCATCCAGCCCTCCTGACGCAAGTCGCGCAAATCCGGGCGATCCCGACAAAACGTTGCGAGAACAAGCTGGTCCAGCATCTGTCCAAGGACGAGGTGCAGGCGGTTTTGAATGCTCCCGATGTCACGACGCGCTTGGGTGCAAGGGATCGCGCCATGATGCACCTGTGTTTTGCGGGTGGATTGCGCGTGTCGGAACTCGTGGGGGCTGCCTTGACCGATCTAGTTCTAGGCCAGGCTCCGAGTCTGCTGGTTCGAGGAAAAGGGCGAAAGCATCGGCACTTTCCACTCTGGAAGCAGACAGCCTCAGATCTGCGGGCTTGGCTTGCCGTGCGTGGGCTTGCGCCTGCACCGGAGATCTTCGTCAATGCCGAGGGGAGAGCGATGACGCGATCAGGGTTCGAGTATGTGCTCGACAAACACGTCGTGAAAGCTTCTCGGTACTGCCCATCATTGGCGGGGCGTTCAGTGTCGCCCCACCAGCTCAGGCATAGTTGCGCCGTGATCATGCTAGAGGCGACCCGCGACATCCGAAAGGTCGCGCTTTGGCTGGGCCACGCGGACATCCGAACGACCGAGACCTATCTGCGCGTTGATGCAGCCCAAAAGCTCGAGGCAGTAGAGGCGGTCATCCCGCCCGAGTTGCGTCGTGGAAAGTTCAAGGCTCCGGATGCGTTGATTGCGATGCTGATGACCGGAAGGAAAAACACACTGAACTGAACCCTTCCGGAGTTATGCGGAGCGGATTGTCGAAAATCCCTCGCGTTTACAGCGTGATGACCTGACCGCTCCGCATAATCTGTCGCTCGGCATAACAGGCGCCATCGCCTTGCGACGAAAACCCCGAGAACCAGATGCTGGGTTTCTGACGGGTGCCGCCGCCCATCAACCGGACAGAACGGGTCTTCAGGCTGACCCCGAGGATATCGCAGATGCGCTCGAAGTCGTCATAGACTGCATCCCACCAATCATCGTGGAATGCCGCCTCGCGATACCAGCTGCGCGCCTGCTCCTTGGCTGCGTCGGACAGTTCCGGGAACTGATAGACGGTCGTGCAGATAACTTCAGGCATCGGGATCCTCCCCGGTCAGCGCCTGGGTAAGCCAGGTCTGGGTTCCGACCCAACCGACGACTTTGCGCGCGCCGAGGTCGATCACCGTCGCGCCACCGCCAAAAGACCCGACAATGGGAAGAGATGCAGTGTACGCGAAATCGAACCCCCAGAGGCCGCGCAAATCGAGTTCCTCTGCCAAGCGCAGGACGAAGGCGACGACGCCGTCAGGATCGCCGCTGTCGTCATCGTGGATCCACAGTTCGCCGGACTGGCCTTCGTCCTGCAGCGATATCTCGAAGCCACGATACTGCGGTTCGTCAGACTCGTTGTCGTCCGCGCGGCAGCGCTGAAACATCGCCATCGCGGCGGCGGCTCTTTCGGCGCTGCCGACATCAATGAGACAGGAGAAGTGGGTAAAGTAATCGGCCATTTGGCCCTCCAGATATGAGAACGCCCGACCCGAGTGGCCGGGCGCGATGTAAATTCGGGATCGACGGATGACGCGGGCGTCAGTGCGGTTGTACTCGCGCTAGGTCTCGCGCCGCGTGGTGGGCGCTGAGCAGATCGCGGCAGTAGCGCTTGCGCGCCGCGCGCCAACTGCGGACGGCCAGAGTGTCGGGATGAAGCCGCCGCATCGCCGTGCGCAGAACCGTCAGGTTCGACGCCTCAGGTGGCAGGCAAAGGTCTTGGTAAGCCCGGCACATGTCAGCGGACCTCCAGAACTGGCGGGGCCAGATGCGGGTCGACGAGGGCTTCGATCTTCTCGGCTCGGCCCATCCACGGCTCGGGCCGGATGGTTTTCACCCAATCCGTGAAACTCGGGATGAAGCCCAGATCCTCGCGCACATGCTGTTCGCCAACCCATCGGGTCGGGATGATGCGGCCGGTCGAGAGCGTGATCGTCGTCCCGAAGATCGCCTCCGAGAGCCAGATCCCGGCCGAGTGGTGGAACATGGCCCGGTGACGAAAGTCCGCAGAATGGGCTTTCGAGCTATCATTTATCCGGACAATCAAGCTGTTTTTGTTCTCCCGGTCGGGGTTTGTCGTGGTTGTCCATAGGAGGGCCCCCGCCGCCCGCGTAGCGCGGATACGCGCGCAGCGGAGCGGGCGGCGGGGAGGTACCTGTGGGCTACCGCGACATTTTCCGTGCCGCTTCGACCGTCTGCCCGACCTCCTGGGCCGCGTCTGAGACTGGCTCGCCCAGTTCGACGAGAAGCTGTTCGATGCGGGAAGCTATTCCTGAATGCCGTTCGATCTCTCGTGTCCAACCGCGGCAACGCGCATCTTCCGTCAGATTGAGTTCGAGGCGATGGCGCGCTCGCAGCCTCGGCGCATAAGATCGGGTGGTGACGAATTTGGCGCAGTTCAGATAGAGGTCGCATTCACAGGGACCTTCTTCCGGCAGCCGGAGACAATGGCCGAGTTCGAGCTCGGTCTTCAGGAAGTTGCACTTCAGCCAATCGACCGTGCTTTGCGGCAGGCGCTGATTGCGGATGATCTCTGCCGCGGGTCCGGCGATCGGCGCATCAGGTTTCAACACGGCCTGATAGTCCGCGAGAACCGCTTCATCGCTGACACGGATATAGACCATCGACATGTGCAGGCTTTGATGCCCAAGCACGTCCATGATCGTCTGCATCCGGGCACCGCCTTCGGCGAGTTCCGTGCCGACCGTATGGCGGAAGCGATGTGCCGAGATGAGATTCTGCCCTTTTCCATCGACCAGGCCGAGTCGGTGAGAGATGTCTTTGAGTGGATAATTGAACAGGTAGTCGGGCGAGATCGCGACACCGCGGCGGTAGAAGAGAAACTTGACGTATTGGCCGGTTCTCGCATCCGGGACCGGGCGTTCGTCCGACTTTGCGCGCAGGTCGATGACCTTGCGAAGAGCTTCAGCAGCCTCAGGGTGAAGCGGCACGAGCCGTTCCCTGTAGGTCTTTCCCGCCGGAATACGCAGCCGTGGCGTTCCGTCCGGATAGGCGTCCAGACAGTCGACGGGCAACCTTGCGATCTCTGTCCGACGGGCGCCGGACCAACGCGCGGTCAGGATTGCGGCGCGCTGGAAATCGCAGGAAAGCTTGCGGACCTCTTCCATCAGGGGGCCAAGCTGTTCGGCGGGGATATACCGAGGGAGGCGCTGTGGAAGGCGGGGAAGATCGCGCGTGTTCAGCACTGGTCGCGTCGGAAAATCCGGCCACTCCCAAGCCGCGCCCTCACTGAGGAATTGCGCAACATGAAGCGCGCGGGATCTCTGGGCGGTAATCGACAATGTACGCTTGGTTCTGGCGCCGACTTGGCTCCTAAGATCGATCAGGAAGGCAGTCATCACCTCGGACGTGACATTGGCGAACTTCTCGATCTTTGGATCGTGGCGAACTAAGAAGTCGACAAATCGGCGGAGCGACACGGCGCAGTGGTCGACCGTCACCCTGGAAAGGCTGGTGCGCTTGATCTCTAGCCAGCGCTCGATGAAAACACCCATATCCGGCCTCGGATAGACATAAGGCCTGCGCTTGTCGGCGGTCATTCGTGGTCGCGCGATGCCGTTGCCGAGGTGGTGCAGTACAAGCTGTGTCTGTCGGACATAGCGGTGCCAGAAATGGGCGGTCGCCTTGGCCTTCTGCGAGTCGTAGCCATGGAAGCGCTTCATCACGGCAGACGCCGCATATGCAGAAATTGCATCGTTCAACGCGTCGAGGTCGTCGGAGGTGATAAGTTCAGGCGAACGTATGCCGGCATGAAGCGCAATTCGGGAAACCACCCAGATGGACGACCCCTGTGGCGTCGTCTGGTGATACCCCATCGCTTTCTGGCGCTTGCGGAGATCCGGAATGCCTAGATCGATGCCCAGCTGTTTTGCGAGTTGGGCGGCATACATGGGCGAAATCGACAGGAGGAACCCATAGTCGAGGCGGAGGCGGTCCGTGAAGGCTAGGTAGTAGAGATATTGCCGCGCCCAGAACGAGGCGGGGTGTTCAGGTGTGAAGGCGGACGTTCCGTGAAGTCGGCCGAGCCGAACCTCAAGCGGTTGTTCGCACCAAAGAGCGAGATCGGGAAAAGCGGCGACGAACTCTCGACGTTGAGCGATATACCGGTTCTTCATATTGCGGGTCATGTCGAGGCTGAGGATGAATGTGCGGTATTCCCCCTCCCCGCTATGCGACGGCGCGATGTCGGTCGGAAACGTCATCAGGGCATCCGGCAATGGGGCCGTCATGGCTTCAGCCCCATTGCACGGCTGTACTCGGCGAGCACAGTGGCGTCGGACACGCGAGTATAGATGCGCGTCGATTCCGGTGATGCATGCCCGAGCCGGCGCTGCAGGGTCAGCTCTCGCATGCCTGCTTCCCACATGCGGGTGGCGTGGGTATGTCGCAGCGCATGCGGTGTGACGCCGGGGCATTTGATCCCGGCGCGTTCCGCCGCTCGCGCGAAGGCTTTTGCCAACGCGGCATAGGACAAGGGCTCAGACCGCCTCCTGCCGTTTCCGCCGACGAGAAAGATGAACGGCGTCTCTGTCTCGCGGGGACGGTCACGCATGACATAGGCGCTGATGGTATCGAGGGCCTGCCCGTCATGGAGGTCGACGACACGCTCGACGCGTGACTTTCCGCGTGCCCCTTTCGGGTGGTCAGCGCGACATCGAACGGTCACGCGCCGCCGCCCATAGGCGATATCCTCGAGATGCAGACTGAGCGCTTCGCCTGGCCTCAGCCCACCGTGCAGCATCAGCAGCACAAGGGCGCGATCGCGTAAGCTGGTCAACTCGGCGAGTAGACGTTCGATTTGGTCGTCGCTCAACGGGCGAGGCAGGCGGTGAACGCTGCGGACACGGATCACGCGCACACTCGCTGAGCGACGGGAAATGCCTTCAAAGAACGGTCTGTGCCGATCAGTGACCGAAGGCTTGTTGATACTCTTGCTGACCCGCATCGGGTTCGGCGGGGTCAGCGTCCCTGCGATGATCGCCCAGTCGCAGAAAGACGACATTGCCGCCAGCGCTCGATTGACCGTTGCCGGTGACAGCCGATCCGGGCCAGCCGCATTTGCGGACCGGCCGGGGCGCATATCGATCCGGTCATGCAGGTAAGCGATCAGATCAACGGCGTTCGAAATGTTGAAGCTCTGCCACTCGAGCCCTTGGGCTTCGAAGAACTCCCACACGCGCCGCAGGTCGTAGGCGTAGGAGCGAATGGTGTTCGGGGATGAGCCCCGAGCGTCAAGATAACGGAGGAAATCGTGAATCGGTTCGACGGAATTACCAGCATCGTCGCGGACAAAATAGCGAGGGACAGTCCCCTCTGGAGTTCTGGTGACTTGCATAATCGGCCCTCGGAAAAAGGTGAAAACTTCAGCCTTGGATGTGAAATCGCAAGTGTCCAGATAATCGATGACCACGCGTGGATGGCCTGGAAATCGTCGACCGTGCCGCCCCATTTTGTCACCGAGGACAGGGCGTGATGATACGGATGTGCCATCGCCGCCCCCTCAGAAATCATGGGTGAAGAGTTCGGACGACGTGAACCGTTCGTTGAACTCGAGGTGGATGGTGCGGGCCGCGGCATCAAAGCAGAACTCGCCAAAGGCGCCGTCGTTGTTTTCCCAGCCGCCATGGGTGTCGGACAGGAAATCATAGGCCAGTTGCTCGGCCACATCCTGAAGCGAGAGGCTCCGCATCTCGACCTCGGGACGGTCCCAGGTCAGCGCGGCATAGGCGATTTCGACTTCGGGAAAATCGACGGCCGTGTCACCGTCCCAGGCAGCAATGCTTTCGATCTGGCCGCTGTCGCCTTCTCCATCGAAACTCACGGTGACATGGGTGATACCCGCAGCCGCCAGGCCGTCGAACAGACGGTCCTTATTGGCGGGGCGCAGGGCTGCGATCCGGGCGGTACGCTCGGCGTGGGCCGCGAAGATCGACGCGAGGTCGACGGTCGAAGGCGGCAGCGGGGTCGCAAGAGTGGGTTGGGTCTGGGTCATGTCTGTCTCCGGGATAGGGAAGGGATCTGAGCCGGACGGGCGATCTCTCTCACCTGCCCAAGCTCGCTATCCCCCTGCCCTCCTCTGCCTCTTTGGAGTTATGCCGCGATCTGCAGCGCGCGGGCGGCAAAGCTGCGCCACAGCGGATCGACCAGACGCGCCTCGAGGAGATCGGCCCGCTGGCGGAGCCGGGCGGCGAGGTCGGGCTCACACCAATCACCAGCGCGAGCACCTTGGGCGCGGAGCGCGCTTGCCTCGATGACGACGGAGCGCGCCTCGGTGGCGCTCTGCACCGGATGGCACCAGGCGATGGCGCCGGACGACGCGAGGCCCGCCAGAACCAACCGGTCGTCTCGGTCGAGAACGGCGAGGATCTGCGGCGCGGTCTCGCAGTCCATTTGGCCGACCGCCGTGACGGCACCCTGCATGGCATCGGTCAGGCTCGCGAAACGGGCGAGAGCCTCGGGCTGCGCCATACCCGACAGGGCTGCGGCGGGGTCCGCATTGGGCAGGGTCAAAGCAAAGGGATGATCCGGCGAAAAAGACGCCGAGAGGAAGGCAATCGGAAGCCCGGTGGGCGACATGGGGGAAGCCAAGGTGACATGATCAAACATCGGACGATCTCCGACGGTGCGGGAAGCCACTCCTCCCGCTTCAGCCGTCAAAGTCTAAACCGCCGCCCTCTTTCTCGAAGGGCGGCAGGATGGCAGGAACATTGGTCAGCTTCGGAGCGATCACATCTTGCCCGATCCCTGCAGCGACAGCTCGTAGCCCGCGCCAACGATGATGTGGTCGTGGAGCGTCAGGCCGAGATATTTGCACCCCTTCTGGATCTCCTTGGTCATGCTGAGATCTGCCTCCGACGGCGTCGGATCGCCCGATGGGTGGTTGTGGATCAGGATCAGGGCGCTGGCGTTCAGCATCAGGGCTCGCTTGATCACCTCGCGCGGATAGACCGGGACATGGTCGACCGTGCCGGTAGACAAAAGCTCATCGGCGATGATGCGGTTCTTGCGGTCGAGATATAGGACATGGAAGCGTTCGATGGGACCTCGGACGGTCAGAGCGCAATAATCCATCAGCGCCTGCCAACTGCCGATGACCGGGTTTTGGCTGAGGTAGCGGCCGAGGATGTCACGGGCCTCGAGGACGATGGTTTCTTCGTGGGGGGTCATGGGGGTCTCGCTGAAATGCGCAGGCCGAAGCCCCCTGCCCTCTCGGGGCGGGGCCAGTGGCATGCATTTGGACGGGGAAAGCGCGACCGCCGCCGATGCAGGCGGTCGCGTTGTCGGGCCCGGCGTCAGCCGACCCGGTCGAGGAGCTTCTTGGCGCGTCCTTCCATATCGAGGCGGGCATCCTGCTGGGTCTTGTCGCGCGCAAGCCGCGTGATGCCCTGCACGAAATCGAAGATGCTCTCCGGCGGGCGGCCCTCTTCCATCAGAACCTTCTCGATGATCTTGCCGCCCTCCGCCTTCGAAAAGCCCCGCTTCCTGAGGAAGTCCGCGCGATCCTCGTCGCTGCGCGCCACGATCTGCTGCCGCGCCGCCTTGATGCCGTTTACGAAGCCCTGCGGCGAGGAATTGGAGAAACGCGTCAGCGCCGGCGCCGCCTCATGGGCGAAGCGCGATGCGGCGTATTTCGAGTGGCGGATCTTGATCTCCTGGAAATCCTCGACGCCCCATAAATTCCTATTTTGGCACACGGCCCGCAGGTAGAAGCTCGCCATGCCGAGCGTCTTCGCCCCCACCTCGGAGTTCCAGCAGTAAAACCCCCGGAAGTAGAGGTCTGGAGAGCCGTCGGGCAGTTTGCCAGCCTCGATTGGGTTGCGATCATCGACCAGGAACAGGAAGACATCGCGGTCCGAGGCATAGAGCGTGGTCGTGTCGCGGCTGATCTCGACATCGGGGTTGTAGACCCCGGTCGACCAGTCGAGCACGCCCGGCACCTTCCAGCGCGTGTCGCCCGTGCCATTGCCCGCGATGCGCTGCACCGCCTCGACCAGTTCGTGGTCATGGATACGGCCGTAGTCAGGGCCGGTCACCGCGCGCAATTCCGTGCGGCCATCTTCCGTCTCGAAGGTCTTCACCTGCTCTGCGCGGTGGTTGGTCAGGCCGTATTGCAGGTTGATCCCCGCCAGCGGCGCGGGCAGCTGCCGCAGGTAGGACGCCGGAGCGCCGACGATGCTGGCAAGCTGTCCGAACGCCCAATGCGTGGGTGCGACCGGCTCCTGCGCCTTCGGCAGCACCAGCTGCAACCGCTCGGCGCTGTCGCGCGCCGCCTCGACCCGGATATCCGCGGTTTCCACGATCCGGCTGCGGCTGCGCTCGGACCGACCCTTCACCGAAGCCCAGAGATCGTCGAGCGACAGATACCGCTCGTCATCAGGCCGATTGAACCATTCGGACGACACCCGCCCGTTCCGCTCGCCCCGGCTCACATCCACCTTCCAGCCACCCGCCCGTGCCGGTTGCACCGGGTCCAGAACGTCCACAACACCCATCGGCTATCTCCCGCGACGGGCGCCGGAAGCCACTCTCCCGATCCTTCAACCCGTCACGAAAGCTCCAGCCTCACTCTGACTCTCCCCAAACCTTGAATGTCGCCAATTATGACGCTATATACCGTCATAATAACCGATTGGACTCTTGTCATGCACATCATGAACTTCGCAGAAGGCGGACAGTTCGAACCCCGCAAGATCGCCGCTGCACTCCGCACCTCGGCCGAAGAGGTCGCCATGACGGTGGGGCTCGGCAAGGACGCGCTTCAGCGTCGCGCCCGCATTAATTCGGACAAGACACAGCGCCGTCTGCGCGAACTGGTCGAAGTCCTTAACAAGGTGGAGCCGCGCTTTGGCTCAGAGTTGATGGCCTATGCGTGGTTTCGATCGGAGCCCCTGCCCGGTTTTGACGGACGGACCGCGATGCAACTCGTGCAGGAAGGCAAGGCCCAGCAGGTGCTGGAATATATCGACGCGGTTGACGCCGGCATTTTCGCCTGATGCCGCTGAATGATATGCGCTATGCGGGGCAACTCTACCGAGCGCTCAACCCGGTCTATGCACGTGAACCTCTGTCAGGCCGCGGCGCCAAACTCTACGGCGGACGCTTCAACGCAAAGGGAACATCGGCACTCTACACCGCACTCGATCCGGCAACTGCCTTGCGTGAAGCCAATCAGGCGGGTCACCTGCAGCCAACTACCCTCGTTTCCTACCACGCGAATCTGGGACCAATCTTCGATACACGCGACCCAAAGGAACTGGAAAAGCGTGGGGTGTCGGCTGAGATACTCGCCAATCCCGACTGGCGGGCAGCGATGCTGGATGGTCGTATAGTGCCAACGCAGGATTTCGCTCGCGCCCTCGTCGAGGATGGTTTCGCGGGTCTCCTCATCAGGAGCTATGCCAAGGGCGCATCTGACGCCAACCTGAATATCATCCTTTGGCGATGGGCTGGCGACGGCTGCGCCCTCGAAGTGATCGATGACGAGGATCGACTGGGTCGAATGTAAATGTAATTGCCGTGGACGCCGTGAACCCGGCGGGTTTTCCCGCCGGGCCCTGGGGCGAGGCCCCGTTCCTCAGAACGGGATCTCGTCGTCGCGATCGACCAGGTCGGGGCTTTCACCGGCGCTCGCTTTCGGGCGCGAGAGGAAATCGACCTTCTCCGCGATGATCTCGCAGCCGTAGCGGTCGGTGCCCGAGGCGTCGGTCCATTTCGTGTAGTGGATCCGGCCCTGGACCAGCACCTTCATGCCCTTTTCGCAATGCTCCGCGACAGTCTTGCCGAGGCCGTTGAAGCAGGTGATGCGGTGCCATTCGGTGTCCATGACCCGGTAGCCGTTGTCATCGCGGATCACCTTGCCTTCGGAAAGGCGTGGCCGCGAGGTGGCCAGCGTGAAGTTGGTGATCTTGGTACCACCTTGCGTGGTGCGGATCTCGGGGGTCTGACCGATGTTACCAGCGAGGATGACGATGTTCTGCATGTGAAGCTCCTGTTTCTCTGTCGCCGGGACCGTCCCTTCGACAAGACCCGGAAGAAGCCCGCCGGATGACGCGCGCACGGTGGATGGCACGGACGCCGGACACCCCCAGAGGACCGGGGTGGTGCGGGCAGACCTGGAACAGGTCAACTCGGCCCGGGACGGCGCGGGGTTGCGCGCGAGAAGCCGAACGGGCTTAGGGGATTGTCAGTCGAAGGGATGGAGCCGGGGATAGGGGCGACCTGGGGCTCGTGCAGACCTCGGCCTCCTGGCCAAGGCAACGGGGTTGAAGCATTCACGAAAGCATCGACCCTGCGGCTCAAACCAACCTCACCCCCCCGACCTATTCGCAGTGAGCGCCATGGGAGTTGCGATCTCGCGACCGGACGGCTATCCCGGATCGATCATTCAGGACACGGGGGCCAAATGGCTGATTTCAATCTCGAGGCACTGTCGCTCAAGGAGCTGCGGCAATTGCAGAAAGACCTCGCCAAGGCGATTTCCACCTACGAGGACCGGCACAAGGCCGAGGCCCGCGCCAAGCTGGAGGCAATCGCCAAGGAGATGGGCTACTCCCTCGCCGACCTGATCGGTGTAGAGGTGAAAGCCACCCGTTCGGCAGCCGTTGCGAAGTACCGTCACCCTGAGAACGCGGCTCTCACGTGGTCTGGCCGCGGCCGGAAACCGCAGTGGTTCGCTGATCACGTCAATGCCGGCAAAGACCCGAGCGATTTGGCGATCTGACAGAGGGCGGTCCGATCACACTCGCCGCATGTCTCCAAGTTAAGAGAACGGCTTTTTGCTGACACGACACCAAGCTCATGTTAGCAAAACGACACTTTCTTAACGCGAGGCAGGGATCATGTTAAAGCCGACCTATGCCATTCCCAAGCTACCCCCTGCAGCGGATATCGAAACTGTCCCGGTCCTGAAAGCGCTCGCTCGCGCCAGCCGAGCGCTGGCTGACCTTAAGGGTCAGGCCAAGACCATCCCGAACCAGGGCATCCTGATCGACACGCTGGCGCTTCAGGAAGCCAAGGCCTCGTCTGAGGTGGAAAACATCGTCACGACGCAGGACGAACTGTTTCAGGCGGACCTCTTCCCAGATGACCCGCAGTCTCCCGCAGCCAAGGAGGTTTCTCTTTATCGCGACGCCCTACGGCTTGGCTATGCACGTTTGCGCGAAACCGACGGCCTGATTCCAAACTCGGCGCTGATCGACATGTTTCGCTTGCTGAAGGGGCGAAGCGACGGATTTCGCGGGACACCGGGAACCGCCCTGAAGAACGAGCAGACGGGCGAGATCGTTTTCGTACCGCCCCAGGACGCGCACGAGATCGCCAGCCACATGACGGCGCTCGAAAAGTTCGTCAACATCGACGATCTCTGCGACCTCGATCCGTTGATCAAGATGGCACTGATCCACCATCAGTTCGAAAGCATCCATCCGTTTCCTGATGGGAACGGACGAATTGGGCGCATCCTGAACGTGCTGTATCTTACCCGGACCGGTTTGCTCGACATCCCGGTGCTGTACCTTTCGCGCTTCATCACGCGAAACAAGGCGGACTACTACCGGCACCTCCAGGCGGTGCGCGATACCGGCGATTGGGAAGCATGGATCATCTACATGCTGGAGGCTGTTGCGGAAACATCCGCCACGACTGTCGAGATTGTGACGGGCATCCGCCAACAAATGGCAGATGTGAAACATAGGCTTCGCGACGAGTTACCGAAGATCTACAGCCAAGAACTTCTGAATAACCTGTTCCGCCACCCCTACACGCGGATCGAATACCTGCAGAATGATCTGGATGTCAGCAGGCAGACGGCCGCGAAGTATCTCGACACCTTGGCCGAACACGGCTTTGTCGAAAAGCACCGCTCTGGGAAAAGCAACTACTTCATCAATGTCGCCTTGGTGAAACTCTTCCTCGACGTGTCGGGCGGGCCGTAAGGCCCAGTTTGAGCCGTAAGGCTTTGAAGGGCAGCTGGGCCCAACACTTGTCGGCTTGTTTTTCCGGTCGGCCGGAACGGCGACAGGTAAAGGCTCGGATCGGGGCCCCAGCCCCGACGCCGAGCCCTCGTTGAGGCCGTGGGCTCATGCCCACGGGTCCACCTCACCCACCACCTGAACCTCGTCGCCGTCGATTTCATCGGCGGGGACGGCGCCAAAGGTCCCATCACCTGCCTG
This sequence comes from Pseudorhizobium banfieldiae, assembly GCF_000967425.1. Taxonomy (NCBI): domain Bacteria; kingdom Pseudomonadati; phylum Pseudomonadota; class Alphaproteobacteria; order Hyphomicrobiales; family Rhizobiaceae; genus Pseudorhizobium; species Pseudorhizobium banfieldiae. The sequence goes on along the minus strand of NZ_FO082821.1, from coordinate 171,974 downwards.
GAAGACGACGATCGAAACCATGAGCGTGGCGGCGAGGGAGGCGGCGAAGGCGTGTGCATCTTTGCGGGACATCTGTTTGGCTCCTGTCTTGGAGGCGGGGGACCATCCCCCGCGCGACAGGACCTCGCAGGCCCGAAGACTGGCAGACATCACCGGGTGCGTTCGGCCCCCTCTTCAAACGGGGCCGAATCCACCCGGCGGCACGGGTTCGCCCGTAGTCCGACCCCTCGCGGGTTGATCTCGAAGACAGGATTCGGGGCAAGGAAGGGAATGGCGAGCGGGGGATGGTACGACCGCTGACTGGAGCCGGGTGTCCCGCTGATGCTATCGCTGCCAGCCTCCCGGCAGACATTTGGTACCAGATCTAGTTCCGTGTTGGATTGGAACCTATGGTGCCCCGCGATCTCGCGGGACGCGGTCGTGATGGGTGAGAGGCCCGCGCTTTGGCGGACCCCTTGGATTCTACAGGCTCAGGCGGCAAGTTCCGCATCCCCTGCCCTATCGCCGCCCTCGCTGCCGACGATCTCGAGCCGCGCATTGCGATAGCCTTCTCTGGCGATCCAGAGTTCGGCTGCCGTGACAGACTCGGCCAGGTGGAGCAACTCCGAGCAACCGCCGAAATCCAGCAGGACGCGCACCTGTCCAGGCTTCGGTTCCTCTGCCACCTCGAAGGTCAACGCACTGTCAGCCGAATGCGTTCGCATGATGGTGACAAGAATGACCCCATCCGAGGAGAAGTTGCCCTCGTGCAGCGTGAACGACGCCGGCGCCGTCCAGGTCGGATAGGGTCGCGGCGGCTCCTTCTTGACGAGACGGCCGACGCCGTTCGAGCGCTCCCAGGCCGCGAGCTTCTTCGTGAACCGCGCAGGCGGTTTCGGACTGTTGTCGGTGTAGCGAATGAGCGCCCCCAGGGGCGCGGTGTCGAGAATGGTCGTTGCAGACATGATTCCTCATCCTGAATGCGCAATTTTGCATTCATCCTATTGATATTGTTACATTTTATGTGATTGAGGGCGGGAGAACCCGCCCTCGGATAGCTTAGATCACTCAGCAGCCATCATCGAAGCCTCGTCACCCGGCAGGTCAGCGGTGAGGAAGGCGGGAAGGTCGACATCTTCGGCCTGCTCGGCGTCGGAAACGAGTTCAGGCGCCCCCTGCCCTTCCGCACCGCCGAGTGCTACCATATCGTGACGGCAAAGAACCTCCGGCAACCAGCCGCTGCCTTTCAGCAGACGCTCGGCTTCGGTCGCCATCTCACCCTTCTTCAGGTGATCGAGGAGCTGCGCCGTCCCCTCCCCTTTTGCCTCACGCACGGCCTCGAGGATCCGGGCCTTGGGCACGCGGTTCAGGTAGGTATCGGCCGTCGGCTCCCAGCCAGCCTCGACCATGTCGAGTTCGACCGCCTGTGCGACCAGGTCAGACTGGGTCATTCGCCTGGTCAAACCGCTGGCGGAGATACCGGCACCATAGGGGTTCACCTTCTCGTGGAGCGCGTTGATCCCGAAGCTGAGGCAATGCGCGAGCAGGGACAGCCGGCTCGCCTGATCGAGGGAAGCCAGGTAGTCCCAAAGAACGGCATCGTCACCAAGCGGCAAGTCGGCCTCCCACTCCGCGTGGCGATCGTCCAACAGCTTGGCCACCACGCTGTCTTTCAGATCGCTCGCCTGTGCGGACATGTAGACGTGACGGACCGAAGCCTCGAGGCAACTGCCCGACGAATTGGATGTCCGGAAGGTGTCATTGACGAGCTTCAAGAGCAGCAGCGTCAACGCGACGTCAGGGGAGCGCCCGACAGCTTCGCGCAGTGCCAATGTCCGGTGCGCCGTCAGCTCCATGACCAGCCGCTCGGGCAAGGGCTTCAACGCACCATCATCCTCGTCTTCGGGCACGATGGCGGCAAGCGCCTGACCGGCAGAGGTGATCACCGTGCCGTGGCCGACACCATCCGCGCTGCTCGTAGCTGAAAGCTCAGCGCCCTGCCCGTCTGCCGCCTGTTCACCGCTGTGGACATCTGCCCGTGGCTCATCCTCGGGCCGTACGAAGCCCCGATAAACGGCAAGCTCGCCATAGCGGTCAAGCGTCACGAAAGCCCCTGCCCGCGCGATCGCCTCCACGTCGAAGATCAGCGGCCGAGCCTCGAGCTTCTCCATCGCGACTTCCAACGCGCCAAGACGCGCGTCGATCTCTTCGGGGAACTCATCCTGACCCTCGTATTCCTCTTCGATCGCTCGGTACTCGGCAAGCAGCTTGGCATGCGCCGCGCCTTCGTCATCCGTCATCGGCGCCAGGTCTCCGCTCAGCCGCCGCAAACCGTGGCTGTAGCCATAGGGCAGGTCGAGCGAGACCTCGATCCATTTCCAACCTTCGGTCGCAATCGCTTCGGCTTCAGACTGAAGCTTCTCGCTGACCAGACGATCGAGCAGGGCAGGGTCTTCCAGCCAGCCGCCGTCATCGCCCTGGAAGAGATCATGCAACATGGTGCCACCAGCCTTCTCGTACGCCTCGACGCCAACAAAGACGGCCCGACGGTCAGAGGCGCGCACAGAGGTTTCTGTCAGCATCCGCCGGATCTGATAGGGTTCCTTGTTCCAGGACGACTTGATCGCCTCCCAGACCTGAAGCTGACGCTCGTGATCCGGATTGACCGTGAAAGCCATCAGCTGCTCCAACGTCATTTCATCCTCGGCATAAAGCTCGAGCAGGGCAGAGGCCACGGCGGCGAGTTTCAGGCGCTGTTTGACTACCTGTGGTGTGACGAAGAAGGCGGCAGCGATCTCTTCATCGCCCTGACCCTTCTCCCGCAGCGCCACGAAGGCGCGGAACTGATCGAGCGGATGCAGGGCCGCGCGTTGCATGTTCTCAGCCAGAGAGTCGTCTTCGGCGAGGATCGCAGAATTGGCATCCCGTACGATGCAGGGAATGGGCGTCGTCTTGGCCAGACGTTTCTGTTTCACCAGGAGTGACAGGGCTTGGAAGCGCCGGCCGCCGGCGGGGATTTCGAACTTGCCGGTCTCGTACCCATCATCCGCCAGAACGGGCCGGACGCTCAGGCTCTGCAGCAACCCGCGGCGGGCGATGTCTTCGGCCAGTTCCTCGACCGAGATGCCGGCTTTGATGCGCCGGACGTTGGACTGGCTCAGCACGAGCTTGTCGAAGGGAATGTCCCGGGACGGGGACAGGGTGACTTTCTGGGCAGATTTCGCCATCAGATCTTCTCCACGACGGGCGTCGGGAGCCACTCTCCCGATCTCACTTCCCGTCACCCCTCGAACCAACAAACCTTTCCCTCTCTTGTTCTAACGCTCCCGAGACAGCACCTTAACAGCTGTTAAGTCGTCAGTCCCGAGGCGGCGGAACAGGCCGCAGTCTCTCAACTTTAACGGTTCTTCCTCACTTTGTGTGGAGCCGCGGCAGCATTCGTGCCTTCAGCAATTCAGGGCCTGCCCGACCGTACATTGCTCGCTTGAGGGTCTTGAGGCGGTTGATCTGGCCTTCGGCCTGCCCGTTGCTCCAGGGAAGCTCGATCGCGTTGTTGACGGCATGAATGTCTCTGCGGAGGACGCGAGCGAACCGCATGATAGGAATGAGGTCGGAGTCGATCGCATCGTCGATCCATGCATCCAGTGGTGCCGATCTCTTGCCGCGAAGGATGCCGTTGAAGCGCATCGCCAGGCGTCGCATCTCGGCAAACGCCTCAGATCCCTGCTTCAGGGCATCGACCTTCCTTGCCTGCCGGTCCGTCAGCAGGCCTCGCGGCTTGATACATAGCGCCGCGGCAACCACCGGAGAGATTGCATGACCGGTTTCGGGATCTCGAACCGGTTCCGACTTCAACGCGGCGGGCGGTACATCATCGGCCTGTCGCCTTTCGGCCCGCCGCCAAGCTCCGAGCAACCGCTCCAGATTGGAGAAGCTGCCGGTGTAGCCGCGCTGCTTGACGTCATGAAACAGATGCCGTCCACGCCGGTTCCCATCCCTCCAGCATTGGGCAAGGAAGGCTTCGAAATACCATGGTGATGTGGGGTTCAGTGCTGCTCGTCGCCTGTCTGGTGGAGCTTCGAACTTGAGCCACTTCGTTATGCTGCGACGCTCATAGCCGGTCCGTCTGGCGATCTCGCTGTAGGACAGCCCTTGCTGGCGCAAGGCATGGAGCATGTCGAATATCTCCTGGCGAGATTGCCTATGCGCGAGACGGGCGCGCCGGCGATGTGTCGCAGCGTCAACAATTGCGTCCTCCGAAAGAATGGCCCTGCCGGTGGCACGCCCAGAAAGGTTCATCTGTTCTTCGATGGCCGAACGAAGGTTCTGGACCAGATGAAACCGATCGGCAACCTGCCGGGCCTGCGGTGCGCCTTCACGGGTGGCCTGCGCATACAGGCCGCAGCGGTCGCGGCTGACAATCTCGATGGAAGGATGACTCCGAAGCCACTTGGCCGCATTCTCGACGCTACGGTCATCCAGTATGTCAATGACCGAGCGGCGCTCGAGGTCGACCATGATGGTCCCATAGCTCGTCGCGCGCCGCCAACTCCAATCATCGATACCGACTACACGTATCTTGGAATTGCGTTGGGCAACTGCAGCATCCCGTTTCAGTTGCCGCAGGATGGTGTCGTCGCTGACCGGTATGCCGAGCCGCTGCATCAACCGCTCGCCAGGACGGCCGCCAGTGCTATGCCCGAGCAGCCCGACAATCTCTCCGACCCTTCTCGTCCGACGCGCGTATGGATCAGCTACCGTCGGAAGACGGTCGGTGAACGTTCGTCGTGCGCATTCCCCATGTGCACATCGCCAGCGGCTCAGCAGGAGCTTCACTGTGACGGGCTTGCCCTGGACTGGCAGATCCTGGAGGCTGCGGCAGGACCAGCCATGCCGACTTCGGCTTCGACATCCACAATCGGGGCAAATTCCGATCTTGGATCCAGCTGCGGAAACAACCCAACCGTCATCAACGGTGAGCGCGACACCCAGTACTTTGACCCCTGGGCCGGGCGACCATTTCGATTTCGTTCGCATGCCCGCCCATAGCCAAAACCTCGCTAACGGCGAATGAACCACACAAAGTGAGGAAGAACCCGATTAAGTGCCACGCGACAGCTGAGAAAACTATCCCGGGGGGAGAACCCCGTATTGTTCGGTTTTTGGATCATCGTGTTCACGGTGCCATGGCTGGTGCCGACGGGTGCACGCGAGCTGGTCTCGCTGGAGTTTACAGCGTTGCCACTGTCGGTCTGGGCCACCCTTGCCTACCTTTCCATCGTCACGACCGCCTTTACCTTCTTACTGCTTCAGTACGCGTCCATGCGTCTACCGGCTGCCAAAGTCCTTGGTTATGGATATCTGACGCCCAGCTTCGTTATCGTGCTTGAGGGGCTTCTGGGGCACGGGTGGGCTGCTCCCCCGGTCATCCTCGGCGCCCTCGTGACTGCGGCAGGACTCATAGTCATGGGCGTTCTGAAGGACTAAAGCATCCCTCCCCCGGAGATGTCACAGGCGACCTTGAATGGTGAAGCGGGAGGAATTTGCTTTCGAAGCACCTAATCCGGCTTCGAGGTCCTAGCTGACGGAGTGCGATATCGGGACGATGTATCTGCTCAACTTGGATCAGACTCGTTCGGGCCTGATTTCTTCGCGGACAGCTTTGGAAGCATAGCGGGTACTGCCGCGAGAATGATCAAGACCACGAAGGTTGACAGGACGGCGGTTGCTTCCAATCCCAGGCCCGCTATCACTCCAATTCCTGCCGTCGCCCAGATGTTCGCTGCCGTCGTCAAACCCTCGACCTCCCGCCGCGCTGCACGAACCATGATCGCGCCCGCACCGAGAAAGCCGATCCCTTGTACAATGCCCTGCAGCACGCGGGATAGATCTCCAATCTCCATTCCGCTTTGCAACGGACCTAGTACGAAAAGTGCTGCACCGACGGCCACCAGCATGTGCGTCCGCACGCCAGCGCTTCTTCCCTTCAGTTCCCGCTCATATCCAAGGATCCCGCCGAGCGGAGGCGTCGCCTTAACCGGCTGGTGCGGATCGAGGCAATAGTCTATCGGCATGACTGACGATGCGTCCGCCCGATACAAACGCCACCGCTTTCCAGCCGAGATCATCGCGCATGCGGTATGGCTGTATTACCGGTTCCCGCTGAGCCTGCGCGATATCGAAGACCTGCTTGCCGAGCGCGGCATTGCCGTCTCGTTTCAGACCGTCTCAGATTGGACGACTAAGTTTGGCCTGAAATTCGCCCACCAACTCAAGCGGCGGTCGATCGGCAACTTCGCAGACAAATGGCATCTCGATGAGATGGTCGTATCGATCAAGGGCAAGAAATACTGGCTGTGGCGCGCCGTCGATGCCAACGGCTACGTTCTCGATGCTCTGCTGCAAAGCCGCAGAAACAAGGGAGCCGCTCTTCGGCTGATGCGCAAATTGTTGAAGAGCCAAGTTGTTGCGCCGCGCGTGATGGTGACAGACAAGCTGCGTTCTTATTCCGCCGCAAAGCGAGAGATCATGCTGGGGATCGAACACCGTTCGCACAAAGGGCTCAACAACCTCGCAGAAAATTCTCACCTTCCCGTTCGACGACGAGAGCGACGCATGATGCGGTTCAAGTCGGCAGGTCAATGCCAACGTTTCGTCTCAACCCACGGCCAAATTGCCAATCTTTTCCAACTTCATCGAAAACACCTGAATGCCGCTGATCATCGCCAACTCCGCGCCCTCGCCAGCGCCACCTGGCGTGAGATCGCGTTGCCGATCCAAGCCTGAAATTCAGGACAAAGAAATGATTGCGTCCTACGTCAGGTTAAGGCGACGCCACCGTATGCGACGCTTCAGGCATTCGCGCACGGAGAGAGACAGAGCGGCTTCATGGAGCCGCCCGCACGAAGGTACGCTCCAGAGATTCTTGAGGCATTGGCCCGCTACTACTCAGAACAACCGGCAGCGCAGGCTGCGGTTCCGGGAACCTCGCGGTCCCAGAACATCGTCGCGCCAGCAAGAGAGGTTCCATTTGCAGATCCGGGTCCGGGCAACAGCGTAGGCGTCGCCACACTGCCCTTTTCCCGGCAGGACGAGGCCGGCGTCCTGGAAGGCGAGGGGAGTCTATCCTACGCGGCCGTCCCAACGGCCGCGAGCGCCGGACCGCCGTCCCGCCGCGAGGAGCTGCTGGAGCTAGGAAGACGCATCGCCGTCGAGGGCATCGGACCAAGAAAGATTCCCGCCTGCCAAAGCTGTCATGCATCTGAGCCACAGGGCGGCAATCCGTTTTATCCGTACTTGGCAGGCCAGCCAGAATGGTATCTTTCCCGGCATCTTCAGCTTTGGCAGGAGGGCGAGCGAGGCGGAACGGCCTATGCCCACATCATGGACCAGATTGCTCGGAACATGACGGACGAACAGATTGCAGCAGTCTCTGCCTGGTATTCTCAGCGTCCGCTTGCGCGATCCATCTCCGTCCCGCAGGACACGTTACGGTGATAGTCTGATCTTTAGGACAGCAGCCACCGCCGGCCTCGGGGTCAGCATCACAAGAATGTCAGCCGTGACTGCGGCTCGGACCATGTGCCTTGTTCAGTACGACCGCCTTAAATGCAGAAAGCGAAGCGTCGCAGATCAAGGGACGCGCACTTGACCAGACAGGATAATAGCACAGGCGAGGCGAGATCAGCGGCGAAGCAATACACCGCTTTTGGTTCACGCGGATCTACCACCATTCATTGCCAATCCGGCTGACGCACTGGTTTCTTCACTTCTGGAACTTTCGACGGCCGTACAGGAACAATCGTTTTTTCGCCTTGTTGAGCTCACGGCTGCGACATCAACCTCAGGAGGCATACGGCTGATGACCAATCACACGTCCCCCCGCACAACTCCTCGTCAAGCGCCTGGCTGGTACGCGTTCCTGCTGGGACTTCTCCTGGTCCTGCTTGGCCTTGTCATCGGCATTGGCGGCATCTGGCTGATTACGCTGGGCGGTTCGTGGTATTACGCGGCCGCCGGTATCGGGCTTCTATTCTCGGGTATCTTGATGGTGACAGGTCGATACTTGGGTGTGCTCGCCTATGGGGCCACCTATGTGTTCACGCTCATCTGGGCCCTTTGGGAGGTCGGGCTTCAAGGGTGGCCGCTCGTACCCCGAGTGGTTGCACCGACGGTCATTCTGTTGCTGGTTCTCATAGCCATACCGTCCCTGCGCCGTAGCGACCCGCAACACAGCACCCGTCAACGAGGACTGGCGACCGCAATGGCCGTCCTGGCAGCCTTGGGGATCGGCGTAACATCCGCGCCCTGGCTTCGGCCCGCCTCCGTCTTTGCTCAGGCCGATACACAAGAGGGACCGGCCGACCCTGCCGCGCAGGCGCCGGTGCAACCACCGGCCGATGGCAGTAGCATTGCCCCGGCCGCGCCTACCGCACCCCTCACCGATCGGAACTCCGCTCAGGAGCCATCGGCAGGTAGCGAAAGCGACGTCGTCATCAATCCGGAGGTTCCCCACGATCCCGCGCCGGAGGGTCAATCCGCAGAAGAGGATCGGTCCGCACTTGCCATGCGCGAAACCGGTGCCGACTGGCCGGCCTGGGGCGGCAACATTCACGGAACCAAGTATTCGCCGCTGACCCAGATCACGCCGGACAACGTCGACCAGCTCGAACGGATCTGGGAGTTCAACACCGGCGACCTGCCATCGTCAGAGGCGGAGGGCAAGTATTCGCCTGAGAACACGCCGCTGAAGATCGGCGAGAAGCTCTTCACCTGCACGCCAATGGGCAAGATCATTGCCATTGATGCGGGATCGGGCAAGGAAGAATGGCGCTATGATCCCATGGTTCCTGCAGACGCAATCCCCTATGGCGCAACGTGCCGGGGCGTAGCCTATTTCGACGTCCCGGATGCACACCCCTACGATGCCTGCGCGACCCGGATCATCTGGGGGACACTGGATGGGCGCCTCATTGCAATCGATGCCGAGACCGGCCGCCTCTGCACCGAATTCGGTGACAATGGCATGGTCTATCTGGAGCGCGGGCTGGGCGAGACAGTGCCTGGCTGGTATTCCTTGACATCGCCGCCCGTCATCGTCCGCGGCGTGGTCGTTGTCGGCGCGCAGGTCAAGGACGGTAATGCCGAAGATTCCCCGTCCGGCGTTATCCGCGGCTTCGATGCCGTCAGCGGAGAATTCGAATGGGCCTGGGACATGGGTCGTCCCGGCGACACCAGCCAGGCCGGGCCTGAAGAAGTCTATACACGCGGCACCCCGAACATGTGGACGATCCCCGCCGGCGATGAAGAACTGGGTTATGTTTTCCTGCCGCTCGGCAACTCCGCCGTCGACTACTACGGCTCCAACCGGAGCGAACAGGAAAACGAGTACTCGACCTCGCTGGTGGCGCTGGACGTAACGACCGGCCAGCCCGCCTGGCACTTCCAGACGGTTCATCGGGACGTCTGGGACTATGACCTCGGCAGCCAGCCGACGCTGATCGATTTCCCGACGGACAACGGCGGGGTGCCGGCCGTCGTCCTGGCATCCAAACAGGGCGACATATTCATTCTCAACCGAGAGACCGGTGAATCCCTCTTTCCCGTCGAGGAAAGGCCCGTGCCGCAGGGTGGCGTCGAGCCGGACTACCTGTCGCCCACCCAGCCTTTCTCCACATATCATACGCTGGCCTTTCCGGCGCTGGAGGAGGAGGACATGTGGGGCATGTCGCCCATCGACCAACTCTGGTGCCGCATCCAGTTCCGCCGCTCCCACTACGAGGGCATCTACACGCCGCCCACATCCGACCAGCGCTGGATCCAATATCCCGGCTATAACGGCGGCAACGACTGGGGGTCGGTCGCTGTGGATCCCGAGCGGGGCCTGCTTATCGCCAACTACAACAACATGCCGAACCACAACCGGCTTGTGCCGCGCCAAGAGGCCGACGAAGCAGGCCTCAGGGCGATCTACGAGCCGCCGGCGGACAGCGAAGGACCGCTAGGGGAAGCAGGGCCACAGATCGGCGCCCCTTACGCGATCGACGTGAATGCCGGCTGGCGGGTGAAGTATACCGGGCTCCTGTGCAAGGAGCCCCCCTATGGCGGCATCCGTGCCATCGATCTTGCCACCGGCAATACGGTCTGGGATCGGCCATTCGGCTCGGCGCGACGCAACGGTCCTTTCGGCATCCCGTCCATGTTGCCGGTCACCATCGGTACACCGAACAATGGCGGTCCGGCTGTAACTGCGGGAGGACTGATCTTCATCGCAGCAACCACCGACAACCTGATCCGCGCGATCGACATCAAGACCGGCGAAACTCTCTGGAGTGACACCCTTCCCGGCGGCGGTCAGGCAAACCCCATGGTGGTGGAAGTCGACGGGCGACAGTTCGTGATCATCTATCCGGGCGGCCACCACTTCATGGAGACGCCGATCAGCGACACGATCATCGCCTATGGGTTGCCGGAGTAGTAACAGCGCGCGGTGGAGGCGGTAACCGGAGACGTGCTGCTTCGTTCCTCCGTTACCCCCGCTTTGCGGGCTCTCCCGCAAGCTGCCGCTTCGCAGTCCCGGGCAGTCACAGATTACGAGATGGAAAGGCGAACTTTAACGATCCTTCATATGCCTTCCACCTCCTCGTAAGGTCAGCGTCTCTATCTTCCGGGCCATCGAGCCGGACGGCTCACAATGGAAGGAGATTGTTTATCAATGAGAATCAACACGAATAGCACGCGCCTCAAAACCATCCTGAAAAGTTCAGCGGCTGCAGGCCTTGCGACTGTCATGGTCTATGGCGGAGCAACTGGTTACGTTGCGCAGGCCTTTGCTGATCCGGTCAAGGTAGACGCAGCGGCCGCGGCTCCGGGATTCGCAGATGTCGTCACGGCGGTGTCGCCGGCCGTCGTTTCTGTCCGCGTCAAGGGTGAGATGAAGCAGGTATCCGATAGCATGCCGGGCTTCGGGTCGGGTCAGGGGTTTGGTGACCTTCCTGAGAACCACCCGCTGCGACGCTTCTTTGACCAGTTCGGCGGACCGGGGTTCAAGGGCATACCTGATGGAGAGAATGCTCCGCAGCACGCTCGGCCAATGTCTCAAGGATCCGGTTTCTTCATCTCTAAAGACGGCTACGTTGTGACCAACAATCACGTCGTCGACAACGGCACCGAGTTTAGCGTGCTGCTTGACGACGGAACCGAACTCGAGGCGACGCTTGTCGGCAAGGATAGCCGCACCGATCTGGCGGTTCTGAAGGTCGATGCAAAGCGCGATTTCACCTATGTCGATTTCGCCGATGATAAGAAGGCGCGCGTTGGCGACTGGGTTGTCGCTGTCGGCAACCCGTTCGGACTCGGCGGGTCGGTCACGGCCGGCATTGTCTCGGCGCTTGGCCGGGACATCGGAAGCGGCCCTTACGACGACTACATTCAGATCGACGCTGCCGTGAACCGCGGCAACTCCGGGGGCCCTGCCTTCAACCTGGATGGCGAGGTCGTGGGCATCAACACCGCAATCTTTTCACCTTCTGGCGGCAATGTCGGTATCGCCTTTGCGATACCCGCCTATGTAGCGCAGGACGTTGTGCAGGATCTGATCGACGACGGCGAAATCGAGCGCGGATGGCTTGGCGTGCAGATCCAGCCGGTCGACGCGGAGATCGCCGAGTCGCTGGGTCTTGAAAAGCAACAGGGTGCGCTTGTCGTCGAACCGCAGGAAGGGTCTCCTGGCGCCAAGGCGGGTATCGAGGCGGGCGACGTCATCCTTTCCATGAACGGCGAACCGATCGAGGATGCGCGCGACCTCTCCGTCAAGGTCGCTTCGGCGGGTCCCTCGAAGGAGGTCGAGCTTTCAGTCTGGCGCAAGGGCGAGACGAAATCCATCGACGTGACCCTTGGCGATCTCGCCAATGCCGATGGCAAGGCGCAGGAAGGGCAGAAGGAGAAGGCTCCTACGCCTTCCAGCCAGGATGCCCTGCCAAGCCTTGGTCTGACGGTTGCACCTGCTCAGGATGGCAAGGGACTGCTGATTGCCAAGGTCGACCCTGAATCTGAGGCCGCGGCGCGAGGCATATCGGAAGGTGAACGGATCGCCTCGATCAACAACAACGAGGTAGCCGACGTCGACGATGCGAAGGATATCCTGGCGGACGTGCGCAAGTCGGACAGGAGCCATGCGCTCTTCCAGATCGAAGGGGAGCGAGGCAGCCGCTTCATTGCTCTGCCCATCCAGCAGAGCTAACGGGAGTTCTCGCCGCGAACGCAGGCTTGGCCATGCCAAAGCCTGCGTTCTGCTGTTTCCGTCCCGGGCGGTAAGTTTGAGCTGCGCTAGTGCGCTTCGTCATGCCGCAGGATTCAACGCTGCATGCGCTTTGGCATCTATACGAGCGACTCCTTCGACCAGAAACTTGCAGGAGAAGGTGAGAGCGAAAAGGAACTGGACTTCCTCGACCGGTCGATCCTCGATGGAGACGTCCATTTTGTCGAGATCCTCCAAGAACTCGGCCGGCTGCTGCCGCCACAGTTCAAGGGGCTCGGCTGTTCTCATGGATCGAGCCAGATGAAGCAGCCGATCCCGGACCGCCGCGCCAAGCTCCTCTACCAGATCCATGGCCTCCTTCGGTAGACGGGCAGCTCGCAGAGGCTCCGTAAGATGGTCGAGGAAGCGAAGCCCATACCAGAACCGCTCGATCTCGGCTTTCATTGCCGCCTTTGCCTTGACCGCTTCGCCGGTCGGCCGCAGTTGCGGTCGAGTTTGGTTAAGCAAGGCGCGAGACTGTGATAGTGCCTGTTCGATCCTGTCCTGGCAGCGCCTCTGCCCGGCATCTGCAGTGGAAACTATGCTCCGCAGGTCTGCGGCGACGAGATCGGCAGCGGCCTCCAGGGCGTCGGCCAACCGGTCGTCCACCAGCCGATGGGCAGGCCGCGGCATGACTGCAGCGGCAGTGGCGGCACCGCATAGAGAGCCAAGCGTGATCTCCACCGCCTTCACCAGCGCCCCCTCGATGACTTCCACGCCTGGTGCGAGGATTAGTATGGTCACGGTAACCAGACCATAGCTGAGGCTAGGCTTGATCGCAGCAAGGGCGGCCATCATGGCCACGCCGATCGTAAGTCCCAAGACGGTCATAGAGCCTCCAGTTCCGATCAGGAAGATCGTGACCAGACCCAAAACAAGCCCCACGGCGCCGCCCATCAGGCGGCTGAGAGCACTTCGGATTGTTCCGCCCAGGCTCGCCTGGGTCACGAAGAGCGCCGAAATCACGGACCACGACGGCTCCGGCGTGCCAGCGGCATTCGCAGTCACGTAGGCGAGAGCCGCGCCACCTCCAGTCTGCACTGCCAGACGAAAAGGTCGATCATGGGAGAGTCGCGACAAGCTCCAGCTTTGAGTAGATGGGGGCTCGTTGGTGTCGCTGTGGCAACTGGTATCACTGGAGACCAGATGGCTAATCATGGTGCTGGTCCGCACCTGCCCTTGTCGGACCGGCGGCGGATCTCTGTTCCTCTATTTGGCTCACGGACATCGGATGCTGGAGGTGAGCCCGTCGATCTGGCAATCCGGCCGGCCCACGCGGTGATCACGAGACTGACGTCGCGCGCGGATTGTCGTCATCCGCCACAGCCCGCTGTCGATCCTCGCCTGCATTCCCCCGGGGTTCCCCGCGATCGAACAGGAGTGCCAGCGCCGACGCGGCAAGCGCGCCGATGGTATCCATGATGATGTCCAGAATCGTGTCATGCTTGCCCTTGATCACGTCTTCATTCGAGACGTAGTCAAATGCCCACTCCACCACCTCCCAGACGGCGCCGGCAGCAATACCGACTGAGACAATCAGCAGTATGGATCGGATACCGGCCGAAAACCGTGGCTGTATCAGAGGCAGGACATGGAGGATCGCCAACCAGTAGGTGAGCGCCAGGATGGTGAAGCCATGCAGGACACGATCGAACCACCACCATTTGTCGTAGAGATCGAGAGCGTATCCGGCAACATTTGCAATGACCGCAGATCCTGCCAGCAGCCAGGCAAGCAAATGACCGCCAGTTCGCAAAGAATTCTCTCGGCGCTGGATCATGTTCGGCATTGCTACTCGATCGAAATGGCGCCGGTATGGCTGCCAGAAACGAGTTTGTCGTAGTCGAACTCCTCGATGTCAGCGATCTGGTTCTCATTGAGTGGCAGCGTGTAGCGCCGGCTGCCTGGATCAATCTGTGGCTCCCCATCGAAAGGATAGGCATAGTGGCGGGAAGGCCCCTGCGCCGCGACTTCGACGACGATCGCGACCAGTCGTCCATCGCGAACAACCAGATCGTTCACGTACCCCCAGCGACGATCATTCGCGATATAGGCGTGATCGCCCATCAGATCTCGTGCACGAAATACCTTCTCTCCGAGATCCAGCCCCCGGTCTGCTTCAACCGTGCCGATCTTGGAAGTATCCGCTTTGGTCAGAATTCCGCTCTCGTCAAACTGAGTGTAGTCAGCAAGATTGTCTTCGTCGATGGGTGCTTTCGCGGTGAGATCGTCATCAGAGAGATCCAACTGGTTCCAGGGGATGCTGACGTGAGTCCCGCCCATTTCAAAGTAGCCGCCGATTTCTGCAATAACGGCCAGAGCCTCGCCATTGTCTGCGAAGATCAGGCTCTCAATCTTGCCGACGTCGCCGCCGGATCTGTCCAGCACCCGGCCCTCATCCAGCAACTCCTCAACGCTTATCCCCGCATCATAAAGCGGCCGATAGCTCCAGCCGGGAATGATCTTCACGGAGGGGTCAGACGACCCATCCTGCGACGTGCTTTGCTGTGCAACCGCCACCGGGGCAGCTATCGCCGCAAGAAGTGAGATGGACAGAACTGAAGCAGTGATTCTCCACATAATCTTCTCCCGATTGGTTTTCAGGGTATTTGATGTTGCAGGCGGTCACGCACGCCACCGCCTGCAACAGCTGAAGTCAGTTGTTGGTCTTCTGCTCAGCATCGGAACTGGTGCTGGCATCGCCAGAAGTGCCGCCGATCGGCGGATCGATCACCATCAGCACCGTGTTGCCGTCCTCTGTCTGGGCTCGCACGAGATAGGATGCGTCAAGGATTTCAACGTTCTGGAACCCAGCCTTCGTCAACTGATCCCGGACCTTGCTCTGCGCCATGGCGGAGCCGCTGTCGGACTGGCTGGTCTCAGCCGACTGGTTTGTCGTCGTTGTCGACGCGTCGGTGCTGTTGCCAGTTGAATTTCCGCTATCCGTCTGTGCAACGGCATGAACCGCGAACAGGGCTGACGCGATGGTTAAAGTTGCCAGTTTCATGAGTGTCTCCTTTCGTTTTGTTGAGGTCACTTGACCTGAAGCCGACACCTCTGCCGGCAGTGCCCGGCGCAATCGGCGCCGGATGCTCATTGAGCGGTCCGCAGCTAGGATCAGCCTTCGTTAAGACGACTGCGATCGAATGGCTCAAGCGTACTGACTTCACCGCGATCGTACGGAAGGTCGTAGTACGGGTTGCCCGGCGTCCAGCCGTAGCCATAGCCATAGAAGGGATAGGCCACCGCGCCCCGTCCATCAGGACCCGCCGGATCCCTGTCGACGACTGCCGCTGTCACCTTGCCGTCATTGAAGATCAGGTCTTCGACATAGCCGTACCCGCGATAGGTCCCTTCCGCCTGGCTGCCACGTTCGCGGACGCGGGCGATGTCGCCGATCAGTTCGGACGCGCGCCACGCACGGGGCCCAAGCTCTTCATTGTCGAGATCTGAGACAATTCGATTTCCGAAGTTCGTCTCACTTCCACGTAGGACACCGTAGTCATCGGCATTTTCTTCGGTGACGGGGATGGCGATCGAGCCGTCCACACGAACGGTCACCTCTTCCCACGGTACGCTTACATGGGTGTCGCCGATATCCCAGAGCCCGCCAACCTCGGCGACGACCGAAAGCAGCTTGCCGTCAGGACCGACGATCAGATCTTCGACGTCGCCGATCCTCTCGTCTCCGGCTCCGTAAACAGGTCGGTCAAACAGTGCTTCGGCGCTCCAGGCAGTTTTGTAAAGTTCGTCCGGATTCCACTCGGCCAGAGGGATGATTTTTCCAACTTCAACTCCTTGGCTTCTGGCTGCGTCATCACCTGCCCCCTGAGCGTTCGTTGACGCGGTGTTTTCCTCGTCGGGCACGAGCACGGTCACAATAGCAACCAAGCGCTCAGACTCTTGCTCATCCAAGGTGCCATTCTGGTCGCGGTCGTTCACGGCTGTCAGGCCCGAACGAAACTCCTCAGGCGTCAGGTAGCCGTCCTCGGCGCCCTGCCATTCGCCGGTGAGATCCGCATTGCTAAGAGCAATCTGGAGTTCTTCGTTGGAGAGAGCCCCGTCTTCATCTTCATCAAGCGATGCAAAGCTCGGCGGATCGGCGCTGAACCAGTTGTTCCAGTTTTCGGTGAAGGCCTGCTCGCCTAGCTCACCGTTGGCGCCGCTCCACGCGTCGTGGAGCCCGCTTGTGAACTCGCCGTCTTCCAGACGATCATTGCTGTTGCTGTCCCACTGCGAGAAGGCATGGTCGCCGAGTTTGCGGACCTGATCTGCTCCGCTCGAGGACGCATCACCGGCACCTTGAGCGGCTCCCGGCGTGATTGAGCTGGCGAGAACCAGCGCGAGTGCGGTTTGCATCTTTCTCATCTTCTTCTCCTTTTCTGTCGTTGCAGGGCGAGCGCATGGGTTGAGCCGCGCTTGCGAGCCCTGTTGCTTTGGCAATGTCTCTTCAAACTACGTCCTGCAGGACGTCATCAGCCTTGCTTGATAATGGCGCAGGCGATCCGGTCGTCTGAGCTTCCAGAAGGCTGGCTGCGATAGTCGTCGGCCGTCGCGTGGATGACGAGTGCGGCGCCGTCATCGTCCAATATGGGGTTCTCGACTTGCGTGAGCCGAAGGTTCTCATTGAAGACCTCGACTACCATCGTGCCATCAGCAATGGCTGTATGGTTGGCGATATCGCCGGCATGCGGTCCCTTGTCGGTCATGAAACCATGGTCGTTGCCGGCTGGTGCAAAGTGACCACCGGCTGACTTGAACCCGTCTTGAGCGTCACACTTGCCGGTTTCGTGGACGTGGAACCCATGCAGACCGGGAGGCAGGTCAGTTGCCTTGCCCTGGATCAGCAGTCCGTGGGGCGTCTCCTGGAGGGTGGCGGTCCCGATGGATTCGCCGTCAGTGTTGATGAACGTCGCCCGCGCGACGCCTGGGCTTGTCGTTGCTTGCTGCGCAAGCGCTGGCGGAACGATTGCAGCCGTCAAGACTGCGGCTTTGACGAGATGTCTCATTCGCGTCTCCTTCTGCTATCTGATTGGGTGAGAAGCGGCCAGCACAGCCGCTCCTCCGCATGGCGGTGTCGCCCTTAGACGTCGAACCAGCCATCATCGCCCATGTCGTCACCAAGGTCGCCATATTCCGGCTCCTCGATCACGTCGTTGTTGTTCTCATCGTAGCTCGAGTACAGACCGTCGTAGTACTCGTTCTCATCGATGCCGGCATCGGCGTTAGCGTCCCAGTCATCGAACCAGCCGTCGCCGTAACGATCACTGAACGCCTGTTCCTTGTCGCCGATGCCTTCCTTGAACTCGGCTTCGCTAAGCGAACCATTGCTGTCGGTATCCCACCTGTCGAAGGCTTCGTTCTTCTCAAAGCCGGCGCGGAACTCGGTTTCGCTGATACCGTCCGTGCCATCGGTGTCCCAGTCGCTATAGTTTGCGGCCATGACCGGCGCGGCCAGCAGAGAGAGCGCAAACGTGGAGGCCGTGAGTCGTGCGATAGTGGTTTTCATGGGTTTCTCCTCTTTTGGTTCTCTTGGCGAGTTGAGAGCATCGGAAGCCGACACTCTGAGGGGGCAACATGTGACATATGGAAATGTTTCGTGAGCAGCAGTAACGATGGGTCACATGGGCGACACGCATTCGTGAGCATCTATGCCCATTTCCGGAATGACGATGACAGCCGGTCCGTCGGCGGCTGGACGTCTTTCAGGAGTACAGGTCAAAGACCTTGAACCCCTTCGCCGCGCTGCCATCTGTTTCCGCGCAAGGAGAAGATGCATGGATGCAGAAGACGTCACTCAGCTGAGCGAGGTGCTCGATCGACTGGAGAAGTCGGTGGAAGGAAATGACATAGCAGTGGACGATCTGCTGAGGGGAATGGGGCAGCATTCCTTCGCGTCGATCATGTTGGCTTTCGCTCTGATCTCCACGTCACCTGCAAGCGCGATACCGGGCATCACCGCAATGGTAGCCGTCGTCGAATTCGTACTCGTCGTTCAGTTACTCGCCAGGCGGCGCACGCCTTGGCTGCCGCACTTCATCACAAGCCGCCGCATTTCCACGGAGAAGCTGTGCCGGGGCATTCAATGGCTTCGAAAGCCAGTTCACTGGGTTGAGCGCCTGCTCCGACCACGGTGGACGTTCCTGATCCACCCGCCATGGATATATGTGCCACTTTTGCTGGTGCTGTCCCTGACGCTGTTCATGCCGGTGATGGAGGTCATCCCGACCTCCGGCTCAATCGCATCCGCTGTCATCGCATTGTTTGCGGCGGGTGTTCTGACGCGGGACGGTCTGGTCGTCGCGCTCTCGATGCTACTGCTGGCCGCCGTACCCTTCGCCGTCTGGCAGTTCGGATTCAGTGCCTGACTTTGCAGTCACGCATCGTCCAGATTACCCCGACGGGAACCGACACTCGCCTGGCGGCGCTTCGACGTAACGGAAGCGCTACGGTTTTGAAGGGCACAGTCGACGTCACACTGCCATGGTTGGATGTCCGTCTTGGAGCGCCTCAGGGAATAGGCCCAACGACCGACCTGCGGGCGCTAAGCGGTCATAGCCTCGCTCTTGAACGGATGTGAACCATCGCTCCCTATAAGGTCACAGCTGTTTATGGGCCCGCACAACCTGATGCGAATGAGTATTGTCATCGGCGTTCCTTTTGAGGAGGCCTAACCTTTATCTCTTGAGAATGCCAACCAATCGATTGATAGCGTCCCCATATTCCTTGTGCATGGTTTCGGCTGCTTCCGAGATGGCCAGCTTCCAAGCAGGTCCGCGATCCCATGCCTCTTCCAGAGCGTCAGCCAGTGATGGCCCATGGCCCGTGACCGGCAGGACGTCGAATAGTATTCCTGCCTGTCTAAGGTCTTTATCCCGTTTGGCCTGGCCGCCGGCGTCATTCTGACGGCGGCCGGCAATGATAAGCTTGTGCACCGCGTACCTGCAAGGATCAGGGATAACAACTGAAATACCGGCACCATGTAGCAAGATCGAACGAACGGGATCGCGGATTAAGAAATCCATGAATCTTAGCGGTTCGGCTGACGCGCCGCCGAGAGCAGGCATGTTGGCGGGTTTTTCCGAATATTCTTCGGCTCCCCTGTTTGTCGTCATGAACTCGACCCTGTAACCGCTCTGGTTCCGGAAGGCATGAGATCGAGAGCTGCCGCTGATATGCGGAACTGCGCGGAACGTTGGATCAAGCCCTTTCAGGAGATCGAGGATCGGCGGCAGCGAATCTGCCACCTCGGCGGAGATCGCGAAATCCTGGGCCAAGTCTGCATCACCTGTTAGGATCGCCGCCGAAGGCAGACGGATGCCAAGATATGCCGAGTAGCATTGAAAAGCGACAGTGCCGATGAGAACACCGCGCAGCCGGAAGAGACCGGCCTTGGCAAGCGCCTGTACGATGTCGCCGGTAAAGCGATCAGCGGCAATTAAACCGGCTTCGCGCGTAAGCGTAGAAACGTACTTGCGGCGAGCCTTATAGTCAGACTTCTCACCCTTGAAGGTTTCGACCCGTTCCGAAATCAGGGGGTCGTCGGCAGGCCCGACATACCGGCGCTTCTGCCCACCCTCCCCGTCGGGCTGGTCGAAATACCAGTAACGCCGGCCATCAACTGCTACTGGCACGAATCTACCCGATGGGGGGAAGTCTTCCGCCCAATCATCATCGAATGCCCGTTGCTGGAGTTCCGCGACCATGGTGCGAAACATGAGGTCAATCTGCTTAATCACGCCACCCTCTATATCGTTTTAACAAATCTAGTATAGTTAGCATCAGCAAGCGGGCTTTGCGGCTCTCCCAGTGGACGCTGCCCGCCTCCGCCAATGCAAGGCACCACCACCGTGATCCTCACTATACTACCTTCTCGAATATAATATAAGACCGGTGTCGAGATGCCCATCTTGATAGGACCTGAACCGTCGACCTTGCGAGGCGCCCTGCGTGGGAGGCGTCGCCTTAACCGGCTGGTGCGGATCGAGGCAATAGTCTATCGGCATGACTGACGATGCGTCCGCCCGATACAAACGCCACCGCTTTCCAGCCGAGATCATCGCGCATGCGGTATGGCTCTATTACCGGTTCCCGCTGAGCCTGCGCGATATCGAAGACCTGCTTGCCGAGCGCGGCATTGCCGTCTCGTTTCAGACCGTCTCAGAATGGACGACTAAGTTTGGCCTGAAATTCGCCCACCAACTCAAGCGGCGGTCGATCGGCAACTTCGCAGACAAATGGCATCTCGATGAGATGGTCGTATCGATCAAGGGCAAGAAATACTGGCTGTGGCGCGCCGTCGATGCCAACGGCTACGTTCTCGATGCTCTGCTGCAAAGCCGCAGAAACAAGGGAGCCGCTCTTCGGCTGATGCGCAAATTGTTGAAGAGCCAAGGTGTTGCGCCGCGCGTGATGGTGACAGACAAGCTGCGTTCTTATTCCGCCGCAAAGCGAGAGATCATGCTGGGGATCGAACACCGTTCGCACAAAGGGCTCAACAACCTCGCAGAAAATTCTCACCTTCCCGTTCGACGACGAGAGCGACGCATGATGCGGTTCAAGTCGGCAGGTCAATGCCAACGTTTCGTCTCAACCCACGGCCAAATTGCCAATCTTTTCCAACTTCATCGAAAACACCTGAATGCCGCTGATCATCGCCAACTCCGCGCCCTCGCCAGCGCCACCTGGCGTGAGATCGCGTTGCCGATCCAAGCCTGAAATTCAGGACAAAGAAATGATTGCGTCCTACGTCAGGTTAAGGCGACGCCACCTTCGAGCGACATGAGGGGGACCTTGGTCTCGAAAAGCAGCACGAAGTCATCGACCGACGTCAGAGGAATGCACTTGATCGCGACCGTCCGGAGCAGGAAGACTTCCCTTCAGCATGCGATACGTCGTCTCGCGGGCATGGCAGCCGTGGGACTGCTGCTGTCGAGCTGCGTTGCAGCCGACATGGCCTTGGACGGGGCCGCCAAGGCTCCGCCGCAGATCCCGAGCAAGATGATCGCCGAGATGTCCAAGAAGGGCATGAAGGTCGAAAGCCCTGTGCTTGTCAGGATCTTCAAGCAGGAAAGCGAGCTTGAGGTCTGGAAGATGGACGGGGCGGGCCGGTATGCCCTGCTCAAGACGTATCCGATGTGCAGATGGTCCGGCAAGCTAGGCCCGAAGACGAAAAACGGGGACCGTCAGGCTCCGGAAGGCTTCTATCATGTGACTGCGGGCATGCTGAACCCGAAGTCCCAGTACTACGTGTCTTTCAATCTCGGCTATCCCAATCGGCTCGAATCCGCTCTCGGCTATACGGGGGATGCGCTTATGGTCCATGGCGCATGTTCCTCCGCAGGATGCTACGCTCTTACCGACCAGGGCGTCGGCGAGATTTACGCGATCGTCTCGAAGGCGCTCTCCTCCGGTCAGAACCACTTCCAGGTGCAGGCCTATCCGTTCCGCATGACGGCCGACAACATGGCGCTCCACAGGAGCGATGAGAACCTGCCGTTCTGGCGGATGCTCAAGGAGGGCTACGACGCCTTCGAACTTACGAAGCAGCAGCCGAAGGTCTCGGCCTGTGGTCGGCGATACGTGTTCAACACAGCCTTCGAAGGGGGCGAGCCCCGCGATCCACTGGCAGCTTGTCCAATTCCCGTCACGCAGCCGGATCCGCAGATCATGGCGAAGATCGATGCGGAGAAGCAGAAGGTCGACGCCGCCCTGGCGGAGAGCAAGGCCTCTCCCGTAACCGCCTATGTCGACGGAGGAATGCACCCCAGCTTCCGCACGCTTCTGGAGAAGAACGGCCCCGAAAAGCTGGCAGCCAGCATCTCCGGCATCAAGTATCCCGTCAGCCGCCCAGAGGCGGCGCTTGCCGATCCGTTCCAGGGTGCGAGGAAGAGGGCGGGAGCCGGTAGCATCTCCGACCAGGCATCCGGAAACTGACGTGACGAACGATGAACGTCAGGAGCATCGTGAAGGCCGCAACGCTTGCTGCGAGCATGCAAGCTCTCACTCAGGTTCGGCCCTCGGCATGTCGAGCGACGTCAGCGACAGCGGCTGTGGACCCCTTCGGACGAACGTCCTCGTCATCGGCGCAGGACAGGCGGGGCTTGCCGCCGCGAACGAACTGAAGAAGGCGGGGGTCGACTACCTCCTGGTAGATGCCGCCGCCGCGGTCGGCGATAGCTGGCGGCAGCGTTACGAAACACTGACGCTCTTCACGCCGCGGAGCATCAGCAGCCTCCCCGGGCTGCCCCTTCCAGGCGATACGGAGGGATATGCTACTAAAGACGAGTTCGCGGCATATCTCGCCCGGTATGCGAAGGTAGGCGGCCACCGTATCGAGACCGGGACGCGGATTTCAGCTCTCCGTCGGAAACACGGCGTATTCGAAGCCGTGTCCAGCGACGGCAGGATCTATGCTGCCCCGGCGGTCATCGTGGCCACCGGGCCGTTCTCGGTCCCGCGCGTGCCGGCTATGGTAAATGAATTCCCGGACGGCATCCAGCAGATACACGTCTCAGACTTTTGGAACGCCGAGTCGGTTGCCGAAGGAACCGTCCTGCTCGTAGGAGACGGAGCAAGCGGAAGGGACGCCGCTCTGGCCCTTGCCGCCAGCCATCGCGTGCTTCTTGCAAGGGGACGACCCCGCAAGCTCTTTCCCGAACGAATCCTGGGGCAGAGCACCTGGTGGTGGCTTAAGCGTCTTGGACTGCTGGGCGCAAAGCCTGACAGCATCATCGGGAGAAGGATGCGCCGGATCGATCCGTTCCCCAACCGAGGCAACGACGACGCCACGCTGGTTCGAAAGAACGTCGTGTTGATGCCGAGGCTAGTTTCCGTCGACGGCTGCCATGCCGTCTTCGCGGACGGGTCGCGCGAAGCGCCGCAGGCGGTCGTCTGGGCGGCCGGCTACCGGGACGAGTTCGACTGGATAAAAATCGAAGGCGCAGTGGATGCCGAAGGACGGCTCCTGCACCAGGAGGGCGTCTCTCCAGTTCCCGGTCTCTACTTCGTCGGCAGGCCCTGGCAGAGGAACAGAGCCTCCGCTCTCATCGCAGGGGCTGGCGACGACGCCGCCTTCGTCGTCGGCACGCTCATGCACTCTGTGCGTTCTCGATATAAAACCTCAAAGCTTCTTCGTTGATCGGCGCGCTGCGGGTCGAGGTCTCGGCTTTGGGTAGAAGCATGAGGCGTAGCCGATCATCCTGGGCGGATTCCTGTTACAAATCATGTCGCAGATATTTGCTTGGGCCTTCGGTCACCCGCGCAAAACCAGCCTTTTTGCGCAAGTTGGCGTGGTTCCTGGCTCGTTTGGCTTCTGGTGCTCGACGTACTGGTTCTCGTTATCGCCGCCTTGGTCAAATATCCGAGGCGTTGAGAAGCGTCCCGCCTTTCGATTCTATGCGCCGCGCAGCCCTCTCTGGGGATCAGTCCGATTTCCCGGGCTCGTAGTTGCGGCAGGGATAAACCCCCTGCGCCGTTCCAGCCACCAGCTCGTCTGCCAGGCTCAACAATGTTTCCAGATGCGGATCGCTAAGGCGGTAATGGACGAAGCGCCCGCGCTGCTCGCCCGCGACCAGACCGCATTCGTTCAGGCAACGTAGATGGTTCGAGGCGTTGGGCTGCGAAAGACCCGTGCTCGCGACAATCTCCCCGACCGATCGCGGCCCCGCGCGCAGCGCGTCCAGAATCGCCAGCCGCGAAGAATCGCCAAGCCCCCGGAACAGCTTCGCCCGCAACTGGACTACGCGGGTATCGACCCGCAGCATCAATTCAGTTTCGCTCGACATATCAGCCATCAATGATATCATATCTGTCGGAATTAAGGAAGATGATCATGAGCATAGCGCCCTCGGTAGTTAATGCACAGGAAACGGCATGGTACCGCGTCACCGGCATGGACTGCGCGTCCTGCGCTGCCAAGATCGAGAAGGCGGTGCGGTCGGCCGGCGTGGAGAATGTAAAGGTTTCGACCGCGACCCAGATCATGACGCTGCACGTCAACGATCCTGCCGCGCGGCTGCCGGAAGTCGAACGCACCGTTTCCGGCATCGGCTATCAGCTCGATCGTCTGGATGGCCCCAACACGCAAACCGAAGGCGACATAGACGATCTACCGAAGGACGTTTCCCACATCACGCCGGCCTACAAACGGGCGCTTTGGATCGTGATCGTGCTCAATGTCGGCTACGGCCTGATCGAAATGGTCGGCGGCTTCATATCGGGATCGCAGGCGCTCAAGGCAGATGCGCTAGATTTCCTCGGCGACGGGCTGATTACCTTCCTCGGCATTCTCGCCATCGGCTGGAGTCTGCTCTGGCGCGCGCGTTCGGCCCTCATTCAGGGGCTGTTCCTGGGCGTGCTCGGATTGGGGGTTCTCGGCAGTACGGCATACCGCGTGCTGGTGGAAAACCAGCCAGAAGCCGGATTGATGGGCCTGTTCGGGATCATCGCACTGGCGGTAAATGTGGGGGCAGCGCTCGCGCTGATCCCGCACCGGACGGGCGACGCCAACGTGCGGGCAGTCTGGCTGTTTTCGCGCAATGATGCGATCGGCAACGCGGCCGTCGTCGTGGCGGCGGGCCTAGTCGCATGGACCGGAACGGCTTGGCCTGACCTGGTTGTGGCGGCAGTGATCGCCGGTCTGTTCCTGCAATCCTCATGGGTGATCGTGCGCGATGCGCGCGCCGATCTGCGCGAGACGGCGTAGGTGGGCCGCGGCGTCGGCATAGGCTGCGCCCTGGCGGCGTTCTCTCTCGATCAGGGCACCAAGGCGCTTGCCCTTGGCACGCCCGCCCTGGCGCACGGCGTTGAAGTCATCCCCGTCTTAAACCTTGTGCTCGTGCGCAATCACGGCGTCAGCTTCGGGATGCTCGGCGGCGTCGTGCCGTGGTGGGGGCTGATCCTGCTCAGCCTCGCCATCGTGGCCGCACTTGTCGTCTGGCTATGGCGGTCGGAAACCCGGCAGGCCAGCGTGGCTCTTGGACTCATCATCGGCGGCGCGCTTGGCAACGTCATCGACCGCGCGCGCTTTCAAGCCGTCACCGATTTTCTGGATTTTCATCTGGCCGGCTACCACTGGCCCGCCTTCAATCTTGCCGACGTGGCGGTCGTCTGCGGCGTGGCGTTGCTAATGTTCGATGGCTTTCGCGCCGGAAGGAAGAAGGCATGAGAAAGCCTGAGAGGAAAAAAAACGGCGACGGCCGCGCTGGCCGAGAACCGTCCAGAGTAGCCCCGCAGTGGCGGCGGCCTCAGCCTTCTCCGCTCAGGTTTCGGGGAGGATGAGTGATGTCCCGCATCCCGCGCGACCGGAGTTTCGATAGCACGTTGGCCCTGCTCCTGGACCCTTACGGCTTTATCTCGAAAAGATGCCGCCGATACGGGGCCGATCTCTTTCAAACCCGGCTCCTGCTCCGCCCGACGATCTGCATGACCGGCCCCGAGGCGGCCGAACTGTTCTACCGGCAGGACTTGTTCGCCCGGAGCGGAGCTGCACCGGGCCGGGTTCAGAAAACCCTCTTCGGGCAGGGCGGCGTGCAGGGGCTGGACGGCGAAGCGCATCGGCACCGCAAGCAGATGTTCATGTCGCTTATGACACCGGAGCGCATCGAGGCGCTGAAAGAGCTGACCGCCGAATGGTGGCGCACCTACGCCCAGAAATGGACAACGATGGACCGGGTTATCCTTTACGACGAGGTGCAAGAACTCCTGACGAGAGCTGTTTGCGCATGGGTCGGGGTTCCGCTGCCGGAAGCAGAGGCCGGTCGGCGCGCGGCAGAGTTGACGGCGCTGTTTGATTACGCGGGGTCGGTCGGACCGAAGCACTGGTGGTCGCGCCTATCCCGCAGGCGGTGCGAAAGCTGGATCGAGGGCATTGTTGAGCAGATTCGTGCCGGCGATCTGAGCCCGCCGGAAGGAAGCGCGGCGCGTGTCATCGCCACTTGGCGGGATCAGGACGGCGCTCTTCTCAGCCCGCGTATTGCCGCCGTGGAACTGCTGAACATATTGCGGCCAACCGTAGCCGTGGCGGTTTTCATTGTCTTTGCCGCCCACGCCCTGCATGGGTTCCCGGCCTGCCGCCCGAAACTTCAAACCGGCGACGAATATCCGGAGCTGTTCGTGCAGGAAATCCGGCGGCTCTATCCCTTTTTTCCGGCGGTGATGGCGCGCACGAGGCACAATTTCGAATGGAACGGCTATCGGTTTCCCCGGGGACGGCGCGTGATGCTGGACCTCTACGGCACCAACCGGGACGCGCGGGCATGGGATGCGCCGGAGGAGTTCCGGCCGGACCGATTTCGGAGTTGGGATGGCAGTCCCTTCAACTTCATCCCGCAGGGAGGCGGCGACCATCACATGAATCACCGCTGCCCCGGGGAATGGATGACGATCGAGCTTATGAAACTGTCCTGCCGATTTCTGGCGGCAAGCATCGAATACGACCTGCCGGATCAGGATCTGCGGATCGATATAACGCGACTGCCGGCCATACCGAAGAGCCGCTTCGTAATGAGCAACCTCAGATATGCGATCGGGGGCGCGTCATGATCGCCGTCTGGGCCGGGGTTCTTCTTGCAGCCGTATGGCTCGCGCATTGGGGCGCTGAGCACCTGTCCGATCCGCTCAAGAAGCTGCGCCGGCAATGGGGTTTCTCGGTCGCTGCGGGCGGCTCTTTCGTTGGTCTCGCCGCTGCCTCGCCCGAGATCGGCATTAACACGACAAGCGCTATTCGCGGCGTGAGCGATATAGGCCTTGGCGCGCTGCTCGGTTCCAACGTGCTCGCAATCCCGATGATGGTGGTCGTGGCCTATATGGGGTCGGAACAAGAGCAGTTCAAAATCCTGCGCTAAGGTCGAACGGAGCGGGAACGGCCCACTGGGCGCATCTCGAATAGAGCATCAATGATCGGGCATTCCGGAACCTGGTTGCCGGTGCATTGCGCGGCCATATCCGACATTGCCCGCTCCAGACGTCGTAGATCGGCGATTTTCTGACGGATATCTTTCAGGTGTTCGATGGTGAGGTCATGAACCTCACGGCAGGTGTAGCTATGCCCGTCGACCAGGCGAAGCAGTCCACGCAGTTCGTCGAGGCTGAAGCCGAGCTCACGGCCGCGCCGCACGAAATGCAACCGCCTTGCGTGATCGTTGCCGTAGACGCGATATCCGCCCGCGCTGCGCGCTGGTTTCGGCATGACGCCGATCTTCTCGTAATAGCGAATCGTCTCGATGTTGACGCCGCTGCGTTCGGACAGGACGCCGATCGAAAATTCATCAGCCTGTTTCATCACATAGCTCGCACAACACCGTGAAACTTTCCCGCTTGACCCTGTAGTTACTACAGGCATTAGGGTCACCATAGATCAATTGCGGGAGCATGTGAACGATGATGCAGAACGAAGCGCGGCCACTGGCAGATACGGCCCTGGAGCCCGTCGAAAAGGGTTTTGATCAGGCAGCGCTGCTCTCGGTTGGCGGCATCGTGGCGGCACTGGGCGCGGCAACCTGCTGCGTGGTGCCCTTTGTCTTGTTCTTTGCCGGCATCAGCGGCGCGTGGATCGGCAATCTGACCGCGTTCGAGCCCTATCAGCCCGTGTTCGTCACGATCGCGCTCGCCTGCCTCGGCTACGGCTTCTATCTCGTCTATCGCAAGCCGAGGGCGGCTGAGTGCATCGAGGGCTCCTACTGCGCGCGTCCGTCGTCCCATCGCAACGCCAAGATGGGCCTTTGGATCGCAACGATTCTGATCATCGTCGCCGTGGGCTTTCCCTATGCAGCGCGGTTCTTCCTCACCGCCTAACCTCAAGGAGTTCCTGATGAAAACTTTACACCTTATCGCTCTCACCGCGTCCCTGCTGGCGAGTGGCGCCGCTTTTGCCGCCGAGCAGACCGTCACGCTGAATGTCGCCAATGCCACCTGCGAACTTTGCGGCCCGATCGTGAAGCGGGCGCTCAGCAACGTGTCAGGGGTGCTCGCGGTTGACGTGTCGGAGGCGACAGATGGGGCGATCGCCAAAGTGCGGTTTGACGACGGCAAGACAAATGTCGCTGCGTTGATCACCGCAACCACCAACGCCGGCTATCGCTCCAAGGTTTCGCAGTAGGGAGGCTCAGCATGACGGATGGAAAGTTCATCGGCATGGGCGGTGTCGGGCTTCTCGCCGTCATTTGTTGTGCCGCCCCATTTCTTTTGGTCGCTGCGGGCTCCTTCGGGGTTTCCGCATGGCTCGCTGCAGCCGGCTATGTGCTGATCCCGATCGCACTCGCTGCTATTGGGCTGGCGGCATTTTACCTTTATCGGCGCCGCCGTTCCGGCCCATCGGCTGATGCCGATTGCTGCTCAATCAATGACAAACGACAGGGATAAGTTAGATGTGCGAAGCTTGTGATGCTCCCAGTTCCAGCAAAGGCAACGGCCGTTACGATCTTGTAGTCGTCGGGGCTGGCTCGGCCGGATTCTCTGCCGCGATCACGGCCGCCGAACAAGGCGCGCAAGTGGCCCTTGTCGGGCACGGCACGATTGGCGGCACCTGCGTCAATATCGGTTGTGTGCCCTCGAAAGCCCTGATCCGGGCCACGGAAGCCGTGCGTCACGCCAATGATGCGGAAGCCCGCTTCGATGGCATTGAAAGCGGCGCGCGCGTCGTCGATTGGGCCGCTCAGATTGCCCAGAAAGACGCCCTGGTTGCGGGTCTTCGGCAGGCGAAATACGCTGATCTGCTGCCGGAGTATAACAATGTGGTCTATCGCGAAGGGCAGGCCCGCCTCGTTGACGGCGGCGTCGAGGTCGCGGGCCAGCGCCTCGCCTCCGAACGGATCATCATCGCGACGGGCGCGCGCCCAGGCCTGCCGGGAATTCCGGGGATCGTCGACGTGTCGCCGCTCGACAGCACGACGGCGCTGGCCCTGGCCGAACTGCCGCGCTCGATGATCGTGCTTGGCGGCGGCTATATCGGTGCGGAGCTTGCCCAGACGTTCGCGCGGGCCGGCGTCGCGGTGACGCTCGTATTCCGCAGCCGGCTTCTGCCGGAGGCTGAACCCGAAATCGGATCGGCGCTTGCAACCTACCTGGCCGATGAGGGCATCAGGATCGTCAGCGGGATCGCCTACGAATCCATCCGCAAGACCGATGACGGCGGTGTGGCGCTCACCATCGCGCGGGACGGTCGGCCGGAAATCCTGACGGCCGAACGGATTCTCGTGGCAACGGGACGCCGCCCGAACACCGAAACCCTTGGCTTGGCTGAGGCGGGTATTGCCGCAACGCCGGCCGGCGCCATCATTGTCGATGACCGCATGCGCACCTCAAAGACCGGCGTCTATGCCGCCGGAGACGTGACAGGAAAAGATCAGTTCGTTTACATGGCCGCCTATGGCGCCAAGCTCGCCGCCAAGAACGCGTTGAACGGCGATGGCCTGCGCTATGACAATTCCGCGATGCCTGCTGTCGTGTTCACAGACCCACAGGTGGCGAGCGTCGGCATGACCGAGGCGCAGGCGCGTGTTGCGGGGCATTCGGTTCGCACGTCCGTTCTTTCCCTCGACAATGTCCCGCGGGCGCTGGCGGCACGCGATACACGCGGCCTGATCAAGCTGGTTGCCGACGGGGCAAGCCGGAAGCTCCTGGGCGCGCATATTCTTGCGCCGGAAGGAGCTGACAGCATTCAGACGGCGGCGCTGGCTATCCGCGGCGGCCTGACGATCGACGATCTGTCGGAGGCGATCTTCCCGTACCTGACGACCGTCGAAGGCTTGAAGCTTGCGGCTCAGACCTTCGACAGGGACGTGAAAAAACTATCCTGCTGCGCGGGGTAACGGCGAAAGGGAAACGGGTGCGTGCTCAAGTTGTGGCTTGGACGAAGCGGGCACTTCATCCCTGACGCGCATGATGGTCTGGCGGCTGGTGTCGAATTTTCTGGCGAGAGCGGAAACGCTCATCCCTGTCGCGAGATCCTCGCGCACTTCCTGTTTCTGTTTTTCGCTCAGGGTGGAGGGGCGGCCGAGGGTCTTTCCTTCTGACTTGGCGCGCTTGAGGCCGTGTCGCTTTGCAGTTAATCGGGTTCTTCCTCACTTTGTGTGGTTCATTCGCCGTTAGCGAGGTTTTGGCTATGGGCGGGCATGCGAACGAAATCGAAATGGTCGCCCGGTCCAGGGGTCAAAGTACTGGGTGTCGCGCTCACCGTTGATCACGGTTGGGTTGTTTCCGCAGCTGGATCCAAGATCGGAGTATGCCCCGATTGTGGATGTCGAAGCCGAAGTCGGCATGGCTGGTCCTGCCGCAGCCTCCAGGATCTGCCAGTCCAGGGCAAGCCCGTGACAGTGAAGCTCCTGCTGAGCCGCTGGCGATGTGCACATGGGGAATGCGCACGACGAACGTTCACCGACCGTCTTCCGATGGTAGCTGATCCATACGCGCGTCGGACAAGAAGGGTCGGAGAGATTGTTGGCTTGCTCGGCCATAGCACTGGCGGCCGTCCTGGCGAGCGGTTGATGCAACGGCTCGGCATACCGGTCAGCGACGACACTATCCTGCGGCAACTGAAACGGGATGCTGCAGTTGCCCAACGCAATTCCAAGATACGGGTGGTCGGTATCGATGATTGGAGTTGGCGGCGCGCGACGAGCTATGGGACCATCATGGTCGACCTCGAGCGCCGCTCGGTTATTGACATACTGGATGACCGTAGCGTCGAGAATGCGGCCGAGTGGCTTCGGAGTCATCCTTCCATCGAGATTGTCAGCCGCGACCGCTGCGGCCTGTATGCGCAGGCCACCCGTGAAGGCGCACCGCAGGCCCGGCAGGTCGCCGATCGGTTTCATCTGGTCCAGAACCTTCGTTCGGCCATCGAAGAACAGATGAGCCTTTCCGGGCGTGCCACCGGCAGGGCCATTCTTTCGGAGGACGCAATTGTTGACGCTGCGACACATCGCCGGCGCGCCCGTCTTGCGCATAGGCAATCTCGCCAGGAGATATTCGACATGCTCCATGCCTTGCGCCAGCAAGGGCTGTCCTACAGCGAGATCGCCAGACGGACCGGCTATGAGCGTCGCAGCATAACGAAGTGGCTCAAGTTCGAAGCTCCACCAGACAGGCGACGAGCAGCACTGAACCCCACATCACCATGGTATTTCGAAGCCTTCCTTGCGCAATGCTGGAAGGATGGGAACCGGCGCGGACGGCATCTGTTTCACGACGTCAAGCAGCGCGGCTACACCGGCAGCTTCGCCAATCTGGAGCGGTTGCTCGGAGCTTGGCGGCGGGCCGAAAGGGGACAGGCCGATGATGTACCGCCCGCCGCGTTGAAGTCGGAACCGGTTCGAGATCCCGAAACCGGTCATGCAATCTCTCCGGTGGTTGCCGCGGCGCTATGTATCAAGCCGCGAGGCCTGCTGACGGACCGGCAGGCAAGGAAGGTCGACGCCCTGAAGCAGGGATCTGAGGCGTTTGTCGAGATGCGACGCCTGGCGATGCGCTTCAACGGCATCCTTCGCGGCAAGAGATCGCCACCACTGGATGCATGGATCGACGATGCGATCGACTCCGAGCTCATCCCTATCATGCGGTTCGCTCGCGTCCTTCGCAGGGACATCGATGCCGTCAACAACGCCATCGAGCTGCCCTGGAGCAACGGGCAGGCCGAAGGCCAGATCAACCGCCTCAAGACCCTCAAGCGAGCAATGTACGGTCGGGCAGGCCCTGAATTGCTGAAGGCACGAATGCTGCCGCGGCTCCACACAAAGTGAGGAAGAACCCGATTAAGTGCCACGCGACAGACGTCGCCGGCTCTGCGCCATTTCAATTTCTGATCGAGGCAAACGCAGAAAGGGCTACGGACCGGCAGCAGTTCGCCGCGATAGCGCTCTGTCTCGTCGTAATCCACCCGAAGCTCTGTGAGATTCCTGCGACACGGAATGGTCCAGCGTTCAAAGGAAGAAGATGGTCATCGTTCGAAGCGCTCGAGCATCTTCTTCAGCTGCGCGTTTTGGATCCTAAGCTTGCTTGCCAGTTGCGCCCTGAGCACCTTGATCTCATCGTCCAGGCTTATCGTGTCATCAGACTGACTACGGGACCCTTGCAAAACTTGATCAGCAACGACGGCCGGTCGACTGTACTTACTAGGGGCCTTCTGCTTGCGCGCTGGGACTTCGACAGCCGGCTGGAATTCCATGGCGTCTGTAGCGGTGACAGCGACGCCAGGTTCACCAGCTGAACTTAAACCACCAAATGCTGGAATGCTGTCGGCCGTTACGCCGATCTCGGTCGCCGCCTCGTCCACCGACGCAGTCTCTGAATAAACAGCGTCGTGTGGCTCCTGATCAGGTGGCTCAAGAGCTGCTGGCGGAGCCGCCTCCCCTGCAACCGGCTCGGTGGCATCGGCAATCGCCAGGACATCCGGTTTTGCCTCGTTCAGCCCATCGGCGTCTTGCTTTCGCTCGCCTCGACCTGACACCAGTCGGCGTAGAAACCTCAACGGAGATGCCATGATCTAACCTCAAGCTTCACCATGAGCGCTATAAGCTCCCCTGGTCTGGCAATGAATTGACAGGCCGCTAGCGTGTTATCGCGAGCGACGAGTTATGGCCGGGATTGAAGGCTCCCTCTACGTCAGCCGAGGTTGAGCTTCTTCCGCAGGTCGGCGTTTTCCGCGCGTAGCTTTTCAGCCAGAAGCTTACGAAGTCTCTGGTTCTCCTCCTCCAACTGCAGAAGGTCTGCCATTTCGTCACCAGCGGAAGTCCCCTCCACGGCTGCTGGCTGCTCATTCTTGCTCGCACGCTTCACTGGCTCGCGATTTGCGGCTGCTGCTCCTGCGAGCGCCTTCGGCTTGCGACCGCGCTTCTTCTGACCAGCACCGCCTTCCGCTGCAGTGTTAGCCGCAGCTGTTTCAGGAGAGCCCTTCTTCATGCGTGGCTTGCGCTGCTTCTTAGGCGCAGGCTCTGCTTCGACAGCGCCTGGTGCACCGGCATCGGAAACAGCATCGGCATTGGCGGTATTGTCGGCATTGACAGTCGTGTCGTTCTCGTCGGCCATAGAGATCTCCTGTTGCTCCGCGACAGCTTTCAAGGTCGCGGCCGGCGCTGTCAATGTCGGCAACACACGAAATGCTTTTGGCGGGGAGACTTCGACGTCAGATTCAGCAACTGCGCGGCCATCGGGCTGCATCGGCATTACCGATCTCTCTACGTCAAGTGCGACAGACCTCAGATCCAGATTGCCCCAGATGGAGTTCGGCTTTGCTTCTGTCCTACGGCGGCCGGATTTGTACTCGACGGCAAAACTGCGTGGGGGCTTTCTCACTTGGGGCCTTTGATTGTTCTGGAGTCGATGTCCCAGCCAGATGCTCGACGCTCACAAGCAGGGGAAGTAGCGATTAAGCCGCGGTCCGTCCAGTCCTCTCGCCAACACAGTTCCACCGGCTCCCATTGTACGATGAAGCGACTGAAAGCTGGACAAGCTGAGTGGCACAGAAAGTTTCGAACCGACCGCACGAAGGGGACGCAACCGACCACCTATGCCCGTTGAAGCTCCGTAGCCTCGCTCTTGAAGGGATCTGAACCTCTGACCCAGTCCCTCACCTCCGCGTTATCATTGTCAGCGGAGATAATGAGAAAGTCAGAATCTTGTCAAGACTATGCGGCAGTCACGAATTGACAGCCTCCAAAACTGCTGTAAATCAATCTCACATGGGGTCGCGATCACCCCACGAGGCGTCATGCTAGAGAATCGCGTCCATTGACCCGGCTAACGGAGGACGCGCGATGCCGTCGTTTCTTGAAATTTCACCCGAAAAGCTAAACCGCCTTATTGGTACACCGAGTGCTCCGGTGCTCATCGACGTGCGCACGCACGACGATTTCCAGGCCGATCCGAGGCTGATCCCCGGTTCGCGCCGCCATCCCTATGATGATGTCGCAGCCTGGGCGGGGCATGTGACCGGCGAAGCTGTCGTGACCATCTGCCAGAAGGGCAAGAAGCTCAGCCATGGCGTGGCCGCCTATCTGCGGACGGAAGGGATCAGTGCCGAAGTTCTGGAAGGCGGGTTTGAGGCGTGGCAAGCCGCGGGTCTTCCGCTGGTGCCGACCAGTCTCATTCCGGAGCGCGATGCTCAGGGGCGAACCGTCTGGGTGACGCGCGCGCGGCCGAAGATCGATCGTATTGCCTGCCCCTGGCTGATCCGGCGCTTCGTCGATCCGGACGCTCTCTTCCTGTTCGTTGCGGCAAGCGAAGTCGCCGCCGTCGCCGAACGTTTCGGTGCCACGCCCTTCGATATCGAGGATGTCCTCTGGAGCCACCGGGGCGAGCGTTGCACGTTCGATGTGATGGTCGAGGCGTTCGGACTTTCGACACCGCCGCTCCTGCGGCTTTCGACGATCGTGCGCGGCGCCGATACGGCCCGGCCGGATCTGGCACCCGAAGTGGCGGGCCTGCTCGCTGCATCGCTTGGCCTGTCGCGCATGTTCAACGATGACCTCGAACAGCTCGAGGCTGGCATGACACTCTACGACGCCTTCTATCGCTGGTGCCGGGATGCGACGGGGGAGGCGCATGACTGGCCTTCCGCGAGAAAGGGAGGCTGATCATGGCGGACACGATCGTTTCGGTGAAACCTTCGCGCGGGCCGACGGAGCACGGCGTCTCGTTCAGGGAGGCGTTCAAGGTCTGGCTGCGCGTCGCGGCGCTGAGCTTCGGCGGTCCGGCGGGCCAGATCGCGGTCATGCATCGGATCATCGTCGACGAGAAAAAGTGGGTCGGCGAAAGCCGGTTCCTGCACGCGCTGAACTACTGCATGCTGCTGCCCGGCCCCGAAGCCCAGCAACTCGCCGTCTATCTCGGCTGGTTGATGCATCGGACCGCCGGTGGTCTCATGGCAGGCATCCTCTTCATCCTGCCCGGCTTCCTATCGATCCTTGCGCTCAGCTATATCTACGTCCTCTACGGCGAGGTTTCCGTGGTCGCGGGGCTGTTCTTCGGACTAAAGGCCGCTGTGCTGGCGATCGTTGTCCAGGCCGTTTTCCGCATTGGCGGCAGGGCGTTGAAAAGCCCCGCGATGGTGCTGATCGCGGCGGCGGCCTTCATCGCAATCTTTGCTTTCCGGGTGCCCTTTCCCGTGATCATACTGGCGGCCGGGGCCATCGGCTTTATCGGGGCGAGAGCCGGGTACGGCTGGTTTTCGATATCGAACGGCCACAAGTCGGCGGCAGGAAAAACCCTGTCCGATGCCGACTCCGTTCTCGGGGAGGGCATGCCGGAGCACGCGAGGCCAAACCTTCGATGGTCGCTTCGCGTTTCAGTGATCCTGTTGCTGCTTTGGCTCGCGCCCGTTGCAATTCTCTACGTCACGCTCGGTCCGGACAATGCCTTAACCCAGATCGGCCTCTTCTTCAGCAAGATGGCCGTGGTGACCTTCGGCGGCGCCTATGCGGTGCTGGCTTATGTCGCGCAGGAGGCGGTGCAGAACTATCAATGGCTGCGGCCGGGCGAAATGCTCGATGGCCTCGGGATGGCGGAAACGACGCCGGGACCGCTGATCATGGTGCTGCAGTTCGTGGGCTTCTTGGGTGCCTACCGCGACGCGGGCGGTCTCGGTCCCCTGCAGGCCGCCACGATCGGTGCCGTGCTTGCGACCTGGGTGACCTTCGTGCCGTGTTTCCTCTGGATCTTCCTCGGGGCGCCGTTCATCGAGCGGCTGCGTGGCAACGCGGCGATATCCGGCGGGATGGCGGCGATCACGGCCGCCGTCGTCGGCGTGATCCTCAACCTTGCGATCTGGTTCGGTATGCACGTCCTGTTTGCGGACGTGACCGCTATCCAGACCGGGCCGTTGTCGATGGAAGTTCCCGTGCTGTCGTCCGTCGACTGGGCCTCGCTCGTGCTGACGCTCCTGGCGATCCTTGCAATCTTCCGCCTGAAGATGTCGGTGATGACGGTGCTCCTCGGCAGCGCGGTACTCGGCATGGCCTGGACCCTTGCCGGCATGCGGTGAGGGCGGGATTTATCCTCACGCGACGCTTACCGGAAGCCGCATCACGGTTTCACCGGTGATGGCCGCGACCGCGTTGGTGATGGCGGCCGTCGCGCAGACGATGGCCGTCTCGCCGGCGCCGGTCGGCGCGGCACTGCCCTCGACAAGCCGGATGTCGATGTCGGGCACATCGGACAGGACCGGAACGGCATAATCGAAGAAATTCTCGGGCGTGATTGCGCCGCCGTCGATGGCGAGCGCTTCCCTGAGGGCCATGCCGATGCCCCAGACGAGATTGCCCTCGATCTGTGCGCGAACCTGATCCGGATTGATCACCAGGCCGCAATCATGGGCGCACCACAGGCGCGCCACCTTGTATCCGCCGTCCGTGCGGATCACCCGCGCGATGGCTGCGGCATAGGACATGTCCTTGTAGATACCGCAGGCAAGGCCCATCCTCTCTTCGCCCGAGCCCGGACGATCGCTCCAGCCGGCCATGTCCGCGACCTCTTCCAGGACGGCCTTCAGTCGCTTGTGCTCCGGTGGCAGCGCCGCAAGCCGCATCGCCAGCGGGTCGAGCCCCTTGACCCGGGCGAGTGCATCAATGGCCGTCTCCATCGCCCAGTGGTTCGCGGCAGCCCCGAGGCCGCGCCATGGACCCGTCTTGACCGGGAGGCGCACATCCTCGAAGGCCACATGCGTCGCATCCGCGCGATAGGGCGGGATCGCACCCCGCCCGACGCCGGGATCGGGGACGAAGCTCGTGGCGAACTGCAGGCCCGGTCCCATGGCGGCGGAGGTGAAGATGACGTGACCGGAGCGGAACATGTGGTGCCAGCGCAAAATGCGCCCCGTCCCGTCGGCTGCCGCCCGGATACGGTGGCAGGACGGCGGTCGATGGAACCCCGCCTGGAACTCGTCGCGCCGTGACCATTGCACCTTCACCGGCCTGCCGCAGAGCCTGGCCAGCCTTGCCGCCTCCAGCTCGGCCGCAACAATGGTCCGTGCGCCAAAACCGCCACCGATCCGCATGGCATGCACCCGGACGGCTTCGCGGGAGAGGCCGAAGGCGGCGGCCAGCGTGTCGCGCACGAAAAAGGGATCCTGCGTTCCGGTCCAGATTTCCAGGCCGCCATCGACGAAACGGGCAATGGCCGTGCGGGGCTCGATCGAGGCATGTGCCGCGAGTGGCACGGACAGCGTGATATCGATGTCGAAGGGACCGCGCCCGGCCTCGCCCTCGTCGAGCATGACGTGCTCCATCTGTCCGGCGTCAGCCACGTCAAGCATAGTATCGACGTCGGCGGTCGCGTTCGGCGGACCGTTGTCCTCGTCGATTGACAGCAGGTCCAGCGCCTGCGCGAGCGCACCGCGACGGGTGGCCACGATGCCGACGAAATCGCCCTCGCGGTAGAGGCCGACATAGCCGGGCACGACGCTTGCAGCCGACGCATCGACGGAGCGGATCTGCCCGCCGATCGTGCGCGGACGGACGACCGCGCCGAACACCATGCCGTCGAGCCTGATATCGTCGGCATAGAGCGGCCGGTTGCCGGTGACGATCGCCTCGATGTCGTGCGTCGGAATGGGGCGGCCCACCGCGCTGTGACCATCCCGCCTTTCCATCAGCCTCGGCCGTGCTGTCCCGACATCCTCCGCCTTTACGAGCAGCGGCGGGCCGGACGCGAGCGCCTCGAACGTCAGAAGGCTGGCGATGCCGTCGCTGACGCCGTCCGCAACAATCTCGAGCGCCGAGACGGGCCGACCGAGCCGCTCGGCGGCCTTGTTCAAGATGGCGCTTCGAAGGGCGGCCGCCGCTTGGGCCACCAGCGGTCCGGTCTCGCGCATCGCATCGGAACCGACCGTCGAGCGGGCGACGGGAATGAGCGCCGTATCGGGCAGTTCCAGATCGATGTGATCGAGTTCGATGCCCAGTTCGCCGGCTGCGACCTGTCTCAGCCCGATGGATATGCCTTGCCCCATTTCCACGCGCGTCGACAGAAGCCTGAACCTGCCGCCCGGCCGCAAGCTGATCCAGGCGGCCGCGTCGGAGGGCGTCGATCTGTTGCGCGGCGGCAAGACGGGTATCAGCGCGAATGTCGCCCCGCCAGCAACGACCGTGATGCCCGCAGCACTCCAGCCGAGCGCCTTGAGAAAACGTCTCCGGGACAGGTCTGCCATCACCGTTCCTCCCGCATCATCGCCTGCGCCCGGATGATCGCCTTGTGTATCCGCGCCTGCGTTCCACAACGGCAGAGCACGCCATCCATGGCTTCGGCGATGTCGTCGGCACCGGCCTCGGGCCGTGCGGCAAGCAGCGCATAGGCGGTCATGATCTGCCCATTCTGGCAGTAGCCACATTGCGGCACGCTCTCGGCGATCCAGCTCTGCTGGAAGGGATGCAGTTTTGCCCCGGCGGACAGTCCCTCAAGGGTCAGGATGGCTTTGCCGTCGAGGGAACCGGCGGGGAGCAGGCAGGAGCGCTGCGCCTCGCCATCGACAACGACGGTGCAGGCCCCGCAGGAGCCGACGCCGCAGCCGAATTTCGGGCCATTGAGCCCGAAATGGTCCCTGAGCACGAAGAGCAAGGGCTCTTCTGCAAGATCGTCTGGAATGGTCTCCGCCTTGGTGTTCAGAAGGATGCGCATTGCGAGGCCTCCCGCTCGTGAAGCGATGACGTGCGTGCGATCCGGTAGACGCTTGCCGGCGGCAGGTTCAGGGGCACGAAGCGACGAAACCATGCGGCCAGGCCAAGCCGGAGCAGGACGGCTTCGGGTACAGGGCATCGCGGACCGTAGGTGAACTGGTAGAAGCACGCGTCGCCGACAAGGCGCTCGAATGCACCAGCGAGGATGCGTTCGACCTGACCCGGCGGCATCGACAGAAGCGGCAGGCCGCTGACGGCCGCCGAAAAGCCGCGACATCCGGAGGGTAGTGTTGCCGCATCGCATTCGAGCACGGATGCGGCCGGAAAGCGTATCCGCAGCAATTCGGCGAATGCCGGTTCGCGTTCGACCAGCGTCAAGGCCGCTTCGGGAATGCCACGTCGCAGGAGCGCTTGCGTAAAGACCCCGGTACCCGGTCCGAGCTCCAGAACAGGGCCGGAGCGTGGCGAGATGTCGGCGGTGATCGCCTCGGCGAGCCGGCGGCTCGAAGGGGCAACCGCGGCCACCTGGAGGGGCCGGCTTATCCATGACCGGAGAAACAGTAGGTGATCGGGCGTGCGTCGCGACAGGTTCATGTTCGGCTCCATCATTGATGAAGCCGATATTGCGAAGACCGGTTCGGTCCGCATTAACCCGGGTTAAGTCTCGCGCACGCCGGCCCGGACACGGCGCGCGATACGGCTCAGGCCGACCGGCGTGATGCCGAGATAGGAAGCCAGATCCTTTTGCGGCACGCGGGCCGCCAGATGCGGCTCCTCGTCGAGCAGCAGCCTGTAGCGGGTTTCTGCGGACATCGTCAGGAACTGGCGCTCACGGCGTTCCTTGCGCTCGGCAAAGATCATCAGCGCATTGCGCACCATGCGCGACCAGGCCAGATCGCGATCCGCCAGTTGTTCGACGACCCGGAACGGCATCCTTTCCAGCACGCAGGCCTCGATCGCGCAGACGGAAAAACTCGCCTGGCCCGAGCGCAGCGCCGAGAGGCTCGCGAAAAACTGCCCTTCAGCGACCAGCGACTTTGTCCATTCGTCGCCATGCGCGTTGAGGTAGGTCAGCTTCAGCAGGCCCTGCCGCACCACATAGATGAAGGGGTGGGCTTCGTCCTGCGAAAACAGGGCCTCCCCGGCGTTGAGATGCCGCAGTTCGATGGCGTTCATCAGGAGGTCGCGCTCGGCAAGGATTTCTCCCGCGATGCTTTCGAACAGGCCGATGGCCCTGCAATCCTCAGGCCTGACGCGCACCTTGAAATCTCCTGTTTGGACGTAAGGAAGGGCCGGCGGAACAGCATCCGCCGGCCTCGATTGTTACATCATGCGCTTGATGTCGGAATAGGCGCCATCGGTCTTCAGCGTCACCGTGACCGGATCGCCGGTGCGATTGCGCCAGAACCAGCCATGGTTGCCGTCGAAGGCAGCTTCCAGAACGCCCGAGTCCTCGGCGACGCCGCGACCCTTTTCATAGGAGATGCTCTCGCCGCCGCCATCGCCATGGGTGTCGAAGTTCACCTTCGAGCCGTTGGCCGTCCAG
Organism: Pseudorhizobium banfieldiae; assembly: GCF_000967425.1. NCBI lineage: Bacteria > Pseudomonadati > Pseudomonadota > Alphaproteobacteria > Hyphomicrobiales > Rhizobiaceae > Pseudorhizobium > Pseudorhizobium banfieldiae. The sequence continues at coordinate 131,548 of NZ_FO082821.1, read as the reverse complement.
GCATAGTTTGCCTTGGCCCCCTTGATCATGACGAGCTTGATCTCGGCACCCTCGCCGGGCTGCAAGGTGATGGACATTTCGTCCTGCCGCGGTGCCTCCTGCGCATGGGCGGACGAGACGCCGAACTCGCGGATGATGCGATCGAGAAGGCTCGATCCCTCGACAGGTGCCGTGCCCGTCGCGGATCCCGCCCCCTGATCCAGCGAGGCGGGCTGGTTCTGGTCGATCTGACGATCACGCTCGGCCTCGTCCGAAAGCTGGGTCTTGATCTCGCCCATCTCGGTCAGCCCCAACGTGGAGCCGAGGCCGGTCGGATCGATGCCGTATTCGGACGGCATTACGACGGTGACGAGAAGCGCGGCAGCGGCGACGACGGAAATGACCGTCGACTTGACGAGTTGCGCGGAGGTCGGCAGGTCATCGGGATTGGGAGCTTGTGAATTAAACATTTGAATTGTCCTTGTTGGATCAGGAGACGAAATAGCCGGTGAGCTGATAGCCGACGAGCAGCCAGCCCGCGGTCATCATCAGGACGTTGGCGGTGTAGGCATGGCGCAGGAAACCGGAGGTCTTGCGCCAGTAGCTCATGGCAATGAGGATGACGGCGAGCGCGATAAGCTGGCCGAGTTCGACGCCGACATTGAAGGCGAGAAGGTTGGGAACGAGCCCGTCTTCTGCAATGTCGTATTCCAGGATCTTGGTTGCGAGGCCGAGACCATGGAAAAAGCCGAAGATCAGCGTCGCCAGCCTGGTGTTCGGCTGGAAGCCCAGCCAGCGCTGGAAGGCGCCAAGGTTGTCGAGTGCCTTGTAGACGACCGAGAGCCCGATGACGGCATCGATCAGATAGGCGCTGACATTCCAGCCATAATAGACGCCGAGCAACATCGTCGTCGAATGGCCGATGGCGAAGAGGCTGACATAGATGGCGATGTGCTTCAGCCTGTAGAGGAAGAAGATCACGCCGAACAGGAAGAGCAGGTGGTCGTAGCCGGTGACCATGTGTTTGGCGCCGAGATAGACGAACGGGATCAGGTGGATGCCCGTGATTTCCTGGATGTAGCCCTTGTCGCCTTCGGCGACGGCGTGGGCTGCTGCCGTGCCCGCGAGAAGCAGAAGCGAGAGCGCGACAAGCGCCGCATAAAGAAGCGTGTGCCGGACGGACTGGCCGTGCGACACACCTCCGCGGAGTGGTGTAGTCATGAGTGTTTTCCGTAAACGAGGTGAACCGGCCGCGGGATGCGGCGTGGATCAGGCGCGGTTTACGGAGCGCGGGGGCCGGTCGATGCCGAATGGAAGGCCCCCGTCGAGGTATCCATCGACGAGCGCATAGTCCGCCTCCAGGGCGTTGCGCAACATGTCACCCGCCACCGCGACCAGACCCGCCTTTTCGTGCGTGTGATCGGCGTGATGGTGATCCGGCGCATCGGCGGCGTTAAGGGCGAACTCCAGATCGTCATCGTGCGAATGATCGCCGTGATCATGGGAATGGGCATCGTTTGCGACGACGACTGCCGGCGCGTGTTGGCTCAGCGAATGCGTTCCGGCCGGCATGGACGCGAATACGAGCATGGCAAAGCCTGCCAGCACGGCCATTATCCTGGTCCCGAATCGTGATCTCGTGTGAAACCGCATGTTGCTCCTGATAGACGCAAACCCCGGCGGAGACAAGAATCCGCATTGAAATATCCTCTCCAGGGGGATAGGAATTACATTATGACAGAACATCGACACGAATCCCATCCCGACATCATCAAGCGGCTGAAACGCGCCGAAGGACACCTCAAGAGCGTCATCGCCATGATTGAGGCCGGCAGGCCATGCCTCGACATCGCCCAGCAGCTTCACGCCGTCGAAAAGGCGGTCGAGAATGCCAAGCGAACGCTGATCCAGGATCATCTCGACCATTGCCTAGACGAGACCGTCGGCGCGCTCGATCGCGAGCAGCGCAAGTCCATCGACGAGTTCAAGGCGATCACCAAATACCTGTAAGGAGGGCGACATGCCCGGCTTCGCCGAACTGCTCAGCCAGGGCTCCGCCCATGCCTGGCTCTTCATCCCCAGCGCGATCCTCCTCGGCGCGCTGCACGGGCTGGAGCCCGGCCATTCCAAGACGATGATGGCAGCCTTCATCGTGGCCATCCGCGGCACGGTCTTGCAGGCCGCGCTGCTCGGCATCGCGGCGACGATCTCGCATACCGCCGTCGTCTGGGGCATTGCCTTCGCCGGCCTCTATCTGTGGCGTGGCGTCGATGCCGAGACCGTGGAACCCTATTTCCAGCTCGCTTCGGCGGCGATCATCATCGCCATCGCGCTGTGGATGCTCTGGCGCACCCGGCAGGACCAGAAGATGGCAAAGGCCGCCGCCGGGCACTCGCATGACGGACATCACGGTTCGCACGATCATGGGGTTCAAGGTCATCATCACGCGCATGGGCACGATCATGACCACGGGCACGGCCATGGGCATCGCGGCCACGGCGAGGAGGTGCGCCGGATCGATACCGGGCATGGCGTCGTTGCGCTGGAGATCTTCGAAGCGGGCGTGCCGCCCGTCTTTCGCCTGCGGACCGAGCGGGGCCATGTCTGGCAACCCGACGACGTGAAGATCACGACGGAACGGCCGGATGGATCCGTTCAGGTCTTCGCTTTCGCCGACCGGGGGGACTATCTGGAATCCCTGACCGAAATCCCTGAGCCGCACGAATTCATGGCGCGCCTCAGCCTCGGGCACGGCAATCACAGCCACGACTACGACCTCTCCTTCGTGGAGGGCGACGGTCACGACCATATGCATGAGGAGCTGCGCGGGCTGGACGTCGCGACCGATGGCTATCAGGATGCGCATGAACTGGCCCATGCCAACGATATCCGCCGCCGCTTCGCCGACCGGAAGGTGACGACCTGGCAGATCGTCCTCTTCGGCCTGACCGGCGGCCTGATCCCGTGCCCCGCCGCCATCACCGTCCTGCTGCTCTGCCTGCAGCTCAAGGAATTCACGCTGGGCTTCATCCTCGTGCTCTGCTTCTCCATCGGCCTTGCCATCACGCTGGTGACGGTCGGGGCGATCGCGGCACTCAGCGTCCGGCACGCGACGAAACGCTGGTCGTGGTTCAGCACGCTGGCACGCCGGGCGCCTTATGTCTCAAGCCTGCTGATCATCGCGGTCGGCATTTACATCGGCATCCACGGCTGGCAGGGCTTGGCCGCGCGGGCCGCCGGCGAACCGCTTGCCGTCGGGCAGGTGGACGGGTGACGGCCGATCTTGCGGCTTATTTCGGCCTCTTCGGCGCGGCATTTCTGGCAGCCACCATCCTGCCCGCCCAATCGGAGGCCGTGCTTGCCATGATGATCCTTGCCGAGCGCTATCCGCTTGCCATCCTGATCGGGATCGCGAGCCTCGGCAATGTGCTCGGTTCCATCGTCAACTGGGCACTCGGGCGCGGCATCGAGCGCTATCGCGACCGCCGCTGGTTTCCGGTTTCGCCGAAAAAGCTCGAAAGCGCCGAAGGCTGGTATCGGCGCTATGGCAAGTGGTCGCTTCTGGCAAGCTGGGTGCCAATTGTCGGCGACCCGCTCACCGTCGTCGCGGGCATCTTGAGGGTACCGCTTCCGACCTTCGCAGCATTCGTCACCATCGCTAAGGCCGGCCGCTATCTGGTGCTGGCCTGGGTAACGCTCGAGGTCGCCTGACATGCTGACCTGGATTCTCGAGTTCCAGAAGGAGACCTATCTCACCTTCGGGGAGCATATTCGCACCTTGGCGGGCGGAGGCGGCTCGGCAGCGCTTCCGGCCTTCCTTCCCATGGGACTGCTGCTGGGTGCCGTCCATGCCCTGATGCCGGGCCACAGCAAGCTGCTGCTGGCGACCTATATCGCAAGTTCGTCGGGCGGGATGTGGAGCGCACTCCTGACCGCCTTCACGCTGGCGGCGACACACATATCCATCTCGGTGCTGATTGTTCTCCTGTCGCTCCCGGTGATCGATTACATGTTCGGCGGCTCGGGACCGGGTTCCTCGCCGCTGCTCGAACACATGAGCCGCGGTGCCATCGGCCTGATCGGCCTCTGGATGATCTGGCGAGGCACACGCGCTACCGCCCACGGTCACGCGCGCCGCGACGGCGCGGGCTTCGGCTTCGTGGCAGGTCTCATTCCCTGTCCGCTCACCCTCTTCGTCATGACATATGCGGCGGCCCGTGGCGTAACAGGCGCGGGACTGCTGTTCGCTGTCCTGATGCTGGCGGGCGTCGCTCTGACACTGGGTGCCGTGGCGCTGCTGGCGGTGTCCTTCAGAAAGGTCTTCGACCGGTTGTTCATCCGAAACAAAAGGCTGCTCGACAAAGTGTCGCGAGGACTGGAGATTGCTGCTGGCCTCGGCATGGTCGCTGTCGCTGCGGCGACCATTTTTTGACCTCGTTTATTTAAGGTCTTGAGGGGAAGTGAACCTGCGATCCCGGAGCTCCCAGTTAACAACATCCGCTGGAGAGTTCGGACGTCTATCCAGTATCTGCCTGCGAACCGCTTGCAGTCCGCGTTCAGCGGAAGACGCGTCAAAGACAACTACTGAAAGTGCAGGACCACTGGGGTGCCGTTGATCGTTTCCACCTCCATCTCAAACCCGAAGATATCGAAAAGCATCGGCGGGGTAAGGATCTCACGCGCCGAAGCATTGGCGACGACGCGACCGTCTTTCATCGCCACGATCCGATCTGCATGGGAAGCCGCCTGATTGACATCATGAAGCACTATGACGACAGTCTTGCCGTGTGCTTTGGAGACAGCCTTGAGAGAGCGCATCAGCTCACGTGCGAAGTACATGTCGAGGTTGTTGAGAGGCTCGTCCAGAAGCAGGTATTCAGTATCCTGGGCGATTGTCATGGCGACGAGAGCACGCTGCCTTTGGCCCCCTGATAGTGTCTCAAGGAACCGATCCGCCAGATCCGTCAAATCGAACTGCTGCAGTGCCCGCTCCACCAACGCGTGATCCTCGTTCGTCAGCTTGCCCCGTCCGTGCGGGAAGCGACCGAAGCTGACGAGCTCCCTTACGCGCAGTCGGCTGGTTACGAGCGGCTCTTGCCGGAGGATCGCGATGACTTTCGCGAGCTCCCTGCTGGGTGTGGCGTGGACTGGCAAGCCGCCGGCTGTGATCTGTCCGGCCTGCAAGGGCTGCAGCCGGGCGATCAGAGATAGAAGGGTTGATTTGCCTGCTCCATTCGCGCCCACGAGCGCCGTTATGCCACCCTTCGGAATGTCTAGCGACACGTCCTGAAGGATCGTCTTGGAGCCGCGAGAGAAGGAAACGTTTTCAATACGGATCATCTACGGCTTCCGACAAAGAGCAGGATGAGAAACACGATGCCGCCGGCGAATTCAATGACGATCCCGAGGGTGGCGCTATTGCCCAACCCATGCTGGAAGATGGTCTGTCCGCCAACAAGGACTACCACCGCAGTCAAGGCAGCGGCCGGAAGAAGCACAGCATGCCGTCTTGTATCGACGACGATCTCCGCGAGGGCGACTACCAGCAAACCGAAGAACGCAACCGGGCCAACCAGCGCGGTGGAAACTGCAGCAAGCGCTGACACCAGCAGCAAGAGCCCCGCGACAGTGCGTATCCACGACACGCCGAGACTTATCGCTGCATCGGCGCCAAGCGCAACGATGTCAAGCACGTGTCTTGCCCGCCACACAACGAGGAAGCCGCCAACCGTGATCAATGACGCCAGGAAAAGCAGCGAAGTCTCAACGTCATTGAAGTTTGCGAAGCTGGCCCCCTGCGCCACTGCAAAGTCGTTTGGATCCACCAGTCGAGCCAGCAAAGACTGCAGGCTGCGAAAGAGGACGCCCAGAATGACCCCCGTCAGGAGCAAGAATCCCATGTCCAATCGACGCCTGAGCATGGGAAGCAGGAGAGCCGCCGACATCGCCATCAGCAACAGGACCTCGCCGCTGAACTTGATCTGAGCGTCAAGGGCCGAATAACCCAGGCCTCCGAGCAGGAAGACGAGCAACATCTGTCCGAACAGGTAGAGCGCGTCCAGGCCCATGATGGAGGGCGTCAGGATTCGGTTGGCTGTGATGGTCTGGAAAACTACGGTTGAGATCCCGATCGCTATGCTAACCTGAACCAGGGCAAGCAGCTTGGTGGCTCGTAGCGAGAGCACGAAGGGGATGTTTCCTCGTAGCCCGATCGTCATATAGGCGCTCATACAAACAAGAGCCGCAACCGCGAGATAGATGACGCGCCGGTTACTCATCTGCAGCTCGCCGCCAGACAAGCCACAAGAAGACCATGCCGCCTACGCAACCGACGACCGTACCCACCGGAATTTCGTAGGGAAACCGGATTAGTCTGCCGAGAATGTCGCAACCAAGGACAAGGACAGCGCCGCAAAGAGCAACAATGGGTAGCGTCCCGCGCAGGTTGTCGCCCATCATCCGCGACACAATGTTCGGCACGACAAGACCGACGAAGGGGATTGTCCCCACGATAACTGTGCCCAGCGCCGAGATCACCGAAACGATGACAAGGCCCAGTTGCAACATCCGAGAATAGTCGACACCGAGCGCGATGCTGGCGTCGCGTCCCAATGCCATGATCGTCAGCCGGTCTGCGATGAGCCAGGCGACGACGACCATGATGGCTCCAAGCCACAGAAGTTCATAGCGGCCGCGAAGAACGCCCGAGAAGTCGCCTTGCGTCCACACGGACAGATACTGAAGAAGGTCGGTCTGCCAAGCAATGAAGGTAACCGCTGCGCCAATCACTCCGCCATAAACGATGCCAAACAGCGGAACGAGAAACGGCTGGGTTGGTGGCAGCCGGTGGGCCGTCGCAAGGAAGACGGACGTTCCAACAAGTGCCGTACCAACGGCGATCAAGCTCTTTAAGAACAGGCTCGCCGAAGGCCATAGCAGAGTGACGAACAGCACTCCGAGCTCGGCACTTTGCGCCGTCCCCGCCGTCGAGGGCTCCACGAATCGGTTGCGGGCAAGCGTCTGCATGATGACGCCCGCAATCGCCAATCCGGATCCCATAAGCAGTGCCGCCAGTGTCCGGGGCAGACGACTGATCATAATAAGCTGCAAGGCCTCAGGGTTGGAAAGCATCTGCCCGACTGTAAGCTCGCCCACCCCTACAAGGAGACTCGCCAGACAGAGAGCGGGCAGCGTCAGTGCCATCGTCAATAGAAACGGGGAGGAGGCGCCTTGATCTTTGCCGATGCTCATTGCGCGCGTGAGAACGCCTCGGCGATGGCGGCAAGAACACGCTTCGTGGATTGGATACCGCCCGCGGCGATATAGAAATCTGCCGCAGGGAGATAGACGACCTGTCCCTTCTTCCAGGCAGACGTCTGAGCGACCAGCTCGTTGTTCAAGGTGGCCTCCGCGCCCTGGTCACCAGAGCCAATCGCTTCGGCTCGATCGAGGACGAGGAGCCAATCCGGATTTGCCTTGGCAATGAACTCGAATGAAACGGCCTCGCCGTGATTGGCAGCTTCCAGATTGGATACAGCAGGGGGCAGGTCAAGCGTCGAATGGACCCAGCCAAAGCGCGAGCTAGCCCCATAGGCCGTGATCTTGGGTCCGTTGGTCATGACGATCAGAGCGGTCCCCTTTCCGGCAGTCGCTGCCCTTGTAGCCTCGATTTGCTCATCAAGCTCCGATGCTGCCTTTGCCGCCGCCTCCTCCTTGCCGAACAGGGTAGCGTAGGCTGCAAGACGTTGCTTCGCCTGCTGCACAAGATCTTGCCCCGTCATCGTCATGTCGATGGTTGGTGCTACCTGCGAGGTGGCGTCCACCTTGGTTGAGGAACGACCACCGAGAATGATCAGATCGGGCTCCAGCGCGCTCAGCGCCTCGAGATCAGGTTCGAAGAGATTTCCGACGACCTCTGCGCCATCCAACAGGGGCTCGAGCTGCGGGAGGTAGAGCTTTTCGGGGAGACCGGCAGGTTGCACGCCCAAGGCTTGTAGCGTGTCGAGCGCCGCCATGTCGAAGACAGCAACCTTGGCCAGTGGCGTCGCGACTTCGACCGGACCGCGTGCTGTCTCGATCTCTGCGGCTTGTACGACAAGTGGTGATAAGGCAACAACGGCCGCGGTCACGACAGTCATCAGACGACGAGGGCTCATGCTTTGTCATCCTGGTCTGTAGATTGAGCGGCCGGCCTCCATTCCAACGCTTCCAAGTTCTCGCGATATGCGAAGGTCACGAGATGGCGTTCGATCACCGACTGCGTCTGCTGGAGCTGCTCGTCATCGGGCGCGCTGACGGTAATATCCAAGCGATCCTCGTGGGCATGAAGAAGAGCGGTACCGCATGCAAATCGGCACTCTCCGTCACGTTCAGTGTGGACCACCTCGATCTTATGGCCGAAGTGCTTGCACAACTGAGCCAGATATTTCTGCGCCTCCGCTGTCTGCCAGCTCGAATTTGACTGCACCACGTTTGGCTCCTTCACATCATAGGGCAGGCGCAGCGGCCATAAGGCCGCTGCGCGGCCGCGATTTAGAACGTCGCTTTTGCCGTCAACAGGAAGGATCGCCCAGGCTCGTAAAGAGGCGTGACGGTGCCAAATTCCTGTCCATAGGTCGCGCGATCCGAATAGGTCTCGTCAAAGACATTCTTCAGGTCGGCGCGGAAGCTGAAGTTTGGCAGCGTCTCTGGCTTCCATTCCGCAAAAAGATTGACCACTTCATAGGCTTCATATGCCGGTGCACCTGCAGCAACGCGATCATACTCGGGCGCGAGTTCTATATCGCCGCCGACCGTGAGATTCCAGTCCAGGAAGGTGTGGGCTGCGGTAATCGTGATCAAGTCGCCGCCTGGCGTCGCGAGATAGTTGCCGGTGTCCGAGTCTACAGGTTCACCGTCAACATTCACGTTGATGTGAGCATATTTAACCTTCACGTAGCCGGTCGTCCATTCGTAGCCGAGAGCGATCTCGAAGCCCTTGGAAACCAGATCTCGATTGACCAAAGCGCCACTTGCGGGCGGTCTGTATCGAGCTATTCGGGCATCCTGGATGCTCGTCCTGAAGAGGCTCGCATCTGCGGTGAACCCTTCATAGTTGGCCTCCAGCCCAACGAGAACGTTGTTGGCGGTAACGGGCTCTGGACCATCGGCACCATAGGTCCAGCCTGGATTTATGATGAAGTTTTCCGCGAGCGGAATGCCGGCCCAGACATGCGAAACTCCGGCCTTCGCCGTCAAGACGTCGGTCAGGTCGTACTCCGCCGAAGCGTTCGCGCTCAAGCCACCGTTGTCGAATTCGTCCCCGTTCACGCCAGTGAACCACTGATGGTCCGCACGTCCGCCGAAGGAAAGCCTTGTACGATCCCACGGCTCAAGCCTCGCCTGAGCATAAAAGCCGATATTGCTCGCTCGCTCCCTGCCATCGTCCGAAAACCCAAGCGCCGCACTGGAAGCCACCAACTCTGCCTTGTCGCGGTAGAAGTCGACGCCAGCCACGATGTTGCCGAGATCGAAGGCGAAGTTATTCTCGAACTTTCCATTGAAGCTCGAAGTCTCGCCGATGGTCGGATAGCTGGAAGGGACGCCGGACGGGCAACCGGACGGGCAAATGAAGCCGAGTGTATCCACTTCCGTGCTGCTATAGGCGAGTTTGAAGGTTGGATCCCACCATCCTTCCGGCGTCGTATCCGTATAGGTGAAGACGGTGTTCTGCCGGTCGATGCGGATATCGCGCACACGCGGTTCCCAAGGCGGCCGCCCGGAAATGAAACCGATATTCGAGCGGAAAGGTCTGATGGCGTCATCGACGGCGCGGTCATAGCTGATCTCAAACCTGTCGCCGCTTTCCGCCTCATAGGCAATCTTTCCGAGACCGCTGATCAGGTCGGTACCCGTTCCAGGTACCTCGCTGCCGGTTCCGGCCACGAAGTCATCACCCTTTCCGAATGAGAAGTATCCGAGGAAATCAAAACCCTCATGAGCCCCATAAGCCGACAAGCCGGTCGTTACAGCATCGCTATTGAAGTTGTAGGTCGAGGTGACGAACCCGCCAAACGACTGGCCCGGCTCTAACAGGTCGAGTGCGTCGAGAGTTTCGTAGTGGATCGAACCCGCCAGCGCGCCGGGTCCGGCGTCGGCAGGTGCGATACCCGCATCAACATCCACCGCCTTCAAGAGGGAGGGGTCGATGAGGTTGGTGGCATTGTGATGAAAGACCTTGTTGTTTTGCCGAGAGCCGTCGATCGTCACCGCAAGATTAGTCTCCTCCACGCCGTGGACGTAAACCTTCTGCGACATAGGCAGCGAGCTTCCGACCTGGATCCCAGGCTCCTGTCTGAACACATCTCCCAAATCGCGTGGATTGATCTGGTCTAGTTCCTCTGTGCCGATGACTGTTTCCCCGACATCACCCTGACCCGCCCTGGAGGATTGAACGACGATAGTCTCCAAAGCAGTTGCGCCGTTCGCTAGCGTCGCCTGGTCACTGGAGGCATCGCTTATAACCGCGGTACCACCCGCGATGCGGTATCGAAGACCTGTTCCGGAGAGCATTCTAGCCAAAGCCTGCTCAGCGCTCATGCTCCCCCTGACCGGGGCTGAGGTGACGCCTTGGGACGATGATGCAGCGAGCGTGACCTGCAGGCCCGACTGCCTGCCGAAAGAGTTGATGGCAGCGCTGAGAGGTTGCGCGGGAATGTCAAAATCGGTGGTCGCTGTCTGCGCGAGGGCTGGTCGTTCCAGTATTGGACTTGCGGCAAGCACGACAAAGGCAACACTGGTTTGCAAGATCATCACAAGGGCTGATCCCCCGACCCCAGAGCTTACTCGCTTCAATGGCACACTGTTTGGAAAATTCATGAACCCCGTCTCCTTAACGCATACTGTCCAGCCCCCCATTGGCCGGCGCTCAGCGTTAAGACGACTTCCGCTGCAGGTTTTTTCACCTCAGAAGGAGAAAGTTTGTGGCTTTGGCTAGAGGAAGCTGAGCACACGCAGGTAAGGCGAGACATGGTGGACCGTCCCGCCATGCGGGGTCACAAGCGCCTCAAGTGCACGGTCTGGCTGAGAAAGGTCATACAGCCCTGTCACCCGACGGCTGGCAAGATCGGAGCTAGGAATAGTGATCCAGGCCTTGTGATACCGCCGCAGCTCCTCGACTACGGAGGCGATCGTCGCGTTCTCGACGAAGAGACGATTGTTTCGCCATCCCGCCATGTCGTCGGGAGATTGGCGGGTTTGGGTTGTTTCCCCGTCCGACTGCCGCACAAGGAACGAATCCCCTGGCGTCAGCTCAAATGAGCGGTCGGACTGTTTAGCAGTCAGCTCTACACGACCGTGAACCAGGTCAACTGAGGTGGCCTCGCGTTCAACGTGCACATTGAACGCGGTGCCCACAACCTTGATCTCGACTCCCGAGGCATTGACTATGAACGGGCGGCTGGCATCTGGCTCGACGGTGAAGAAGGCTTCCCCCCGAAGAAGGGTAACGCTGCGCGATGTTCGTGAGAAATCGGTGTCGACCGCAGTAGCCGGCGCCAGCTCGACGCGAGTACCATCTTCTAGCGACACCGTAAGACGCTCTGCCGCTTGCGTCAGAAGATCGGCTTTTAAATGTCGCGTTATGTAGGGGCTGGCCAACGTCAACAGGAGACAGGCTGCGACTGCTAACCCGATACGCCCCGCCGTCTTCCTGTAAGCCGACTGGGCCTCGCCCGCAGATCGGCTGGGAAGGGCACCCGAGCGAACATCCTCCGGCGACGTCTCGCCGAGAAGCTGCCAGGTTCGACAGGCTTGTTCCCAGGCCTTGCGGTGAGCCGAGGAGGTGTTGATCCAGTTTTCGAATGCTTGCCGATCGAGGTATGCGTCAGGCGCTTCGCGCAAGCGGATAAGCCAGTCCATGGCCTCTTCAAGTAATTCACCCCCGATTGTGCCGTGTCTCGTCAATTCAAACCTGCACTTTGCTGACCACACGTTTCCGATCATTCCTGCGTAGGAACGATTGAGGCTTTAGATTTTTTCAACTCGAGAGAGGATTACCGAACTTCTTCGTCAAGCGCGACTGCGATCTTCACCATGGCATCGCGAACATACCTGTGTGCGGTTGCCACTGACACACCCAGATGTGACGCGACCTCTTGAAGTGTGTGACCGCCATGGCGGTACATCTGAACTGCAATCCTGACGTCTTCCGGGAGGCGAGCAAGTGCGGCGGCTGCGACCTCCGCCTGATCTCTGAGAATTATCGTCTGCTCTGGAGTCTCGACCGGTTGCGGGAGTATCCAGAAGGGAGGATCGTCACAATGTCCGCGTCGCTCGATCCCTCGTCGTTTCAGAGCGTCTAGCGCCAAGTTGCGAACAATCCTGTAGAGATAGCTCACCCGATGTGCAGTTCCTAGGGTCGCAGCCCTTTCAGGAGCCAGGCGTAGGTACGCCTCCTGGACGATATCTTCTGCAGCCTCCCGCGAACGAAGAATGCTGGAGGCGTAGTCTATGAGCGCTGACCGGTGAACCAGATACCAGCCGTCCTGCTGCTGTACTTGTACGCTCATGGCGTTTGCATGTTCCGTCTGTGTCGCCGTTGGTCACGGTGAGCCAGCAGCCGACAAGGACTTATGGTTCATCATAAAGATGATGGCAATAGTCTACTTTAGCGATTATCTTTCAAAGCCGCCACCGCTTGATGACGCGGATGGACGATGTCCGCTTTCGGGAAGGCACAATAATAGCGTCAATGATATAGGTGGCGGTGCGAAGCTGTCACTGGACTTGAACCACAGCTGGCTCGAGCAAATACCTTGCCAGTGTCTCGCTCTTGATAGGACCTGAACCGTCGACCTTTCGAGGCGCCCTGCGAGCCTTTAGTCAGGCACGCCATGGGTCCACGAGGATAACGCCGGTGCCCTGGAAATCTTGAGTGTTGCGTGTAACGACCACAAGCCCGTGCACGACCGCCGTGGCAGCGATGAGTGCATCAGCTTCGTTGCGGCGATCCGGAATATGCAAGTGGGCACATCGCGTCGCAATCGCTTCATCGATAGCAATGATGCGCTGAGCGAACTCCGGGCGTACTCGGCTATCCATCCAGGCTCGTAAGCGAGCGCCCTGCTCAATGTCACGCCGCTGGATGCTGAGTATCCCGCGCTCAAGTTCTAGAACCGTTATGGCAGAAATATACAGATCGCGGGAATCCTGCGCGCTTATCCAAGCCGTCACGTTCTGATCAGCTTTACCGTCCCCAACCTTACGGAGCTCGGAGACAACGTTTGTGTCGAGCAGATATCTCAAGACAGATCGACTTCGCGAGTTGCGATGACTGATCGAGACGGATCGAATTCGATGTTGGACAATCCGGGCATGGAAAGGGCATCGACAAGACTGCGACGCTTACCTGTCAGACGCTCAAACTCACCGTACGTCATCAACACGTGCGAAGGTCTGCCTCGATCAGTGATAACGACAGGCCCCGCTTCAGCAGCTTTTTTTGCTCTGCCAACATCATGATTCAATTCGCGGCTGGTCAAGCTGATAGTGGCCATATACACCTCCATGTAGGAACGTACCTACATATAGCGCCTTCATCCTGCCTGCGCAATGCCCTCCTGGTACGACGTAGCTGTCCAGGCTTCTACGCCTTGACCGGAACCGCGGAAAGGCTCTTCAGCTTTGCTCAGCCGGAACACCGCCGAAGGTGCGGAGCAAAGCAATACCAGGGATGACAGATCGTGCCGACTGCCTGTGTTACAGGCTCGACTTGACCCGCTTTACGCATTTTTAAGCGCCCGCTCCTAATTCCGCACGCCCTCGGCCTGAGGCCCGAGAAAAGATGCGGAATGAGACATGCCCAACGAAGAGCTTTCCAGACGCCATTTTCAGAAGAAGATTTCGACTTACTGCGACGTCCGGCTTGCTCCCGTCGCGCCGGATTGGATCGTAGAGAACATACGGCCCTACCTTCTGGGTCTGATATCAGCATCGGCCACGATGGCGCATTTCTTCTCGAGCGATCCGGCGCGGAACAGTTTGGCATAGACGTCAAAGTGGACGCCATGAATCGCGATAACTGAGATGCCGAGCCGCTCAAGCCTCACGCCGTACACTTGCTCGATCATCGCCGGGATCAGGAACATCTCGGCTGGACCTTCGACCAGCATGACCTTGCGCGCATAGAGTAAGGCGCTCTTGGTTGCGTCGAGGTAGCGTTCGAGATCGGCAATTTCTGGCGCGGTCAGCGCGGCATTGAGCGCGAGATTGCCGGCAGCGATGGTCGCGTCCTCGCGCTTGGTGAGAGATACAATACTGCTCAGTGGAACCTGAGAGGTTACCTGGGTGCTGTGACTGGTCAGGATGGTCTGCACGTTGATCGCGCGTAGTGCCGCGATCAATGAGAACTGCAATTGAGGATGAAGATGCGCTTCTGGCTCCTCGATCAGTATCAATTGGCCGGCCGAGCGGTTGAGCGCGATCCGCCGCTGCAGGTATTCCATCAGGATCGCGATATAGAGAATGTTATTCATCCCAAGACCGTTGCGGCCAGGTTCGAACGAGGTGAGTGAAAGGTCCGATAGAATAATTTTGAGGTTGCGTATGATCGCGCGGAAGGTCGCTGCGGAGAGGCCGAGAGTGGCGTCCATCTCGAACGCGGGGCCAGAGACATCCTTGAACCGTGCGTCAATTGCCCCCGCTATTTCGGCAATAGTCGCCGAGTTCGCGATCGCCTGATTGGCCTCGTCGAGTATGGCGATTAGGGCATCCTGCTCGGCCGCATCAATCTCGAACGCCTCGATCAGACGGATGAGTGGCGACTGGCGGGGATTACGCAGGTCGCTCTCGACATCGCGGAGCGCAGGCAGATGAACAAGAAGGTAAGACTGCAGATCTGCAAAGCGCACCGACTCGCCGATCCCGTCGTCATCCCAGGCAATCTCCGTGAGGTCGATGGCAGGATCACCGCCACCGCGGATTTCCCACTGATAATCTTCGAGGGTCAGCGCCCCGGGTAAGATATCGCCACTTACAAGCTGCTCCCGGACAGCTGGCCGCGGACGGAAGCGGTAGAATATACGCGCGCGGTCCGCAGCCGTCTTCCAGGTACTAACTAGCGCCTCTTCATTCACACGTCCCTCGAACCCAGCCAGTTCAATTCCTATCAGAACCTGGCTGGGCTGGGCGATATCGATGGCGGAGTGGATGTCCTCGCGCATCAGCGCCCGGAAACTCGACGGCAGCATGTTATCTAGACAAATTTGGATTGCGCGAAGGATCGCGGTCTTGCCAGTATTGTTTTCTCCGATGATACAGCACAGATCATCCGCGACATTCACGTCGAGTGACGCGAATGTGCGAAAATTCTGGATCACTATTCGAGCTACTCGCATCATCCCCCCGGCTGTCGCGCGACCAAACACCGCGATTCATGGTTGTATCAAAGGGATGGTCAAGACAAGCGTGTGATCAATCTCGCACAGCCTCAGAGTAAGGGATCCTCTGCCTACCCCTTCAAAGGCGTTTATCGACCAAAGTTCGAAACGAAAGCCCTCGAGTCGGTGCCAGCTGTCCCCGCCAAGCTGTCCGCGACGCAGCGATGAGTACGTAACCATGTCCGTCAAATCTATTGCTGGCGATTCTATTCAATCCTCTGATAACGTGCTCCGCTTTCGATTTAAAGGAACTCGGAAGGCCCGGCGGCTCGGCTTATCGGCCTTAATGTTCGCCGCCATCTTTGCTGGCTCATGGATTGAATCCCCGATTGTCAGATTTTTCTTCTTGTAAATTGACTTTGTCAGCTTTGCAGTGAATATTGCCAACATTGGAGGCGATGATGACCGACGGACCTTTCCGAAATTCTGCGTTGAGCAATAAGTGGAAGCAGTATGGACGGGACCTCGTCAATGACGCGGCCTCGCTGGACGAGCGTGCTAAGCAGGCCTGTCACAGCGTTCTTAGTGCCATCGATATGAAGGCATTCGATCGGCTCTATCGTGAGCTGGATTCTCGTGCATCTCGTGACCAGATGGATCTGGATTCAGTAGCCGCGACGGAATCCATCTTCGACAACTACGAGCGCTCGTCTCTCAGCGACGCGCTCGAACGAAATCTACTCAGCAATCTCCGCGAAGGGATGTCGGAGAGAAAGTCACTCGATGCGGCCCTTGGAAGCGCTGTGAGTGAGCTTCTGGAGAACGCTGAGAATCGCATTCACGAGGAATGTCTTCGCGCCAGAGATGTTGGCGATATGAGCCCAGCGGATTTTGCAAAAGGCGTTCAACGCAATCGAGAAACCTTCGCGAGTATCGATGTTGGCGGCGTGTGTGCTGCTCTCGAAAATGGCAACAAGAACGCGTTCCGTCGGACCGCGCGCACGGATGTGAACGATGGACCGGATGAAGACTGAATCGCACTCTGAAGTCCATCATGAAAAACACCTTTTCGCTGTTGAGAAAGGCCGGGCAGCTCGACATCCGGAGTTGGATAAAGCTGTCGTTGCCGAGATAGGCAAACATATACAGTTCGTTCCAGATATTCTTGATACTTTTGACGTAAAAGGGTTTGCCGCCAAACACTATGACCTGATGGTCTTGGCAGCCGCGATCGAGTTCGCCGACCGCCGGTGGAGGCGACCGGCATCATGGCTGCGCAATCTGCATGTTACGATCCCTGTCATCGACCACGCATGTTGGTCGAGGCCTGAGGTGCAGTCGTCACTCCGAAGCGCCATGAACTTTCTGACCGGCGACAGCTGGCGTTTCACTTTTGTCAAAGCCGCGAACGCGTCCCCAGTCGGTTGGCGGCAGGTCCCGCTTATGTTTGAGCAGCCGAAGACTTTCGCGATCGCCTACAGCAACGGATTGGATTCGCGTGCAGTATCTGCGCTGAGCGGCCCGGCCTCCGAGGCACTATGTATCCGTGTTGCCAGCACTAAGCAGCGCCGGATGGATGGCGACAGCCACTTCACTCAGATTCCTTTCCGAGTGAAAGGCTTCAAGGGCAAGGAGAGTAGCTTCCGATCTCGTGGTTTCCAGTTCGCGGCAATGGCGACAATTGCTTCGCATCTTTCCAATATAAGCAGGATCATCGTGCCCGAGAGCGGACAAGGTGCTCTCGGACCGGTTCTCGTGCCGCTCTACAATATCTACACTGATTACCGGAATTTTCCGGCATTCTTCAGAAAGATGGAGCGGTTCACTCGGGCCTTGCTCGACTGCAGCATAAAATTCGAACAGCCACGCCTATGGTCGACCAAAGGTGAGACGATGAAGGCGTTCCTAGGTTTGCCAGGCAGGAAACACCAGCATTTGATCAATACCCGTTCGTGCTGGCAGACGCGCAGGATCGTCAATGCCGAGCACCGGCGGCAATGCGGTCTCTGCGCTGCCTGCCTTTTGCGCCGAATGAGTCTTCACGCCGCAGAAATCGTAGAGCCGAGTGACACCTATGTCGTCTCGGATCTATCCGCTTCGGAAGTTGATTCGGCGCTCGCGAGCATCACCGACGACGCTGATCGCGACATCATGGTTGAATACGGAAGCGTGGGGGCCCGCCATCTCGACCACCTCGCCACGATGTCCGCATTGGCAGATGCAGCGTTACGGCCATTCGCTTCACAGATTGCCGCCGCGACTGGTGAGGCCTATGAGCAAACTCTTCGAAACCTGAGAATAATGTTGATGACGCATGCCCAAGAATGGCGGACTTTCTTGTCCGCGCAAGGTGAAAAAAGCTTCTTGAACAGCTGGATGGGCGGAGGCCGCTATGACCGTTCTAAATGAGCTGAGCGCGCAAGAAATCGGTCGCCGGCTCCGGATTGCCCGTGAGAACGCCGATATTCGCCAAGATGACGCTGCGCAGTTCATCGGCGTCTCTCGACCGACGCTGGTCTCTATCGAGAAGGGCGTAAGGCGCGTTCGCATCCAAGAGATCCAGACCTTGGCTCGCCACTACGGCGTGTCGGTAAATGCACTGCTGCGACGCGAGGCCGTCCATACGGACCTGATGCCGCGGTTCCGCAAGCTGCGGAAGACGGAAGACGAACATACGCTAGAGGCAATACGGCTGCTCAACGAGCTCATTAAAGCAGACGTGGAGCTTGAAAACATTCTCGGTATACAGCGCCGCCGAAACTATCCTCCGGAACGGGGCGTCAACGAGGGTGACGCAGTCGCTTTAGGGGAATCCCATGCGAAAGAGCTTCGAGACTGGCTCGGCCTAGGATCGGGCCCGATCGCAGATATCTTTTCCATCGTGGAGCAGGGGCTTGGCATTCGCCTTTACCAGCGGCGCCTTTCTTCACGGTCTCGGGTAGCGGGTTTGTTCACTTACGATGAAAACGTGGGCGCTTGCATTCTTCTGAACGCAAACCATCCGCTGCCTCGTCGGGTTCAGACCCTGGCACACGAAACGGGGCATTTCTATGGGACGCGGCAAATTCCTGAGGTCCTAGAAGAGGATGAGAAATTTCTGTCGCGGGACGAGCGCTACGCAAATGCCTTCGGCCGCGCTTTCGTCACGCCGGCGGAGAGTTTTGGCGAGAGCTTTCGAGAACTGAAGGAGATCACTGGGAAGACGACGCGCCGCCTCGTCATCCTCCTTGCTGACCAATACGGGATTTCTCGCCAAGCCTGTGTTCTGCGTTTGGAAGAGCTGGGACTTGTGAAGAAGGGAACGTGGTCCTGGTTCGAAGATAACGGAGGTATCACGGATGAGCACGCACGAGAAGTGCTCGGAAGCGCCGCAGACCGGCGCGACGCCGGTAAGGCCGATGCAGATCGGTTGGTCTCACAACGAATGAGTTTGATGGCACATGCGGCTTGGAAGCGCGAGCTGATGTCTGAGGGGCAACTCGCCGAACTCCTGAAAATCACTAGGCTGCAGCTGCGCGAGATCGTCGACGAAATCGAGCTTGAGGAAAAAGAGACGGATGACCTACTCAAATTCCCTGAGTGACAATAACGTCCCCTTGGTTCTCGATACCAGCGTGCTGATCAACCTGCATGCCACCCGGTGCGGTGTAGATATCCTCACTTCGATTCCCAATCCGATCATCGTCGCGAACGTCGTAGCTGGCGAGCTTGAAAACGAGACGAGCCGTCGCAACGGCGAGGAGGCGTTCCTGGGTGCACTTTCTGCGGCTGGACACGTCTCATTGCTTGATCTCACGGATCAGGAATTTGAGATGTTCTTCGAACTCACTTCAGTTTCGCCTTCGCTCGATGACGGAGAAGCGGCGACGATCGCGCTCGCAAGCGCGAGAGGCCTCTTCCCGGTAATAGACGAGAAACGCGGCCGTACTCGTGCCAATGCGATCATGGGTGTCGAACCGGCATGGTCGCTCGATCTCGTTCTTCATCCGGTTACTGCTGATAGCCTGGGAGCTGAGGGTCACAGGGAGGCCCTATTCCGGGCACTGCGCGACGGTCGAATGCGCATTCCTCCAGAAAGCACGTCCCATGTTGTCAGTATCATAGGCATCGAAAATGCCGAATACTGCACCTGTCTGCCGGGTTACAAGCAGCTTTTCGCACGCCGCGATCAGCGGTAACAGCGTGTGGACCCGCTTGCTCCTTTAGCACAGCGCCGCGCGCAATCGCAGACAGGCTGGCTACATTACTCCCCACGCCCGAAACCTCCCCCTCCCGGTCATCTCCCTCAGCCCCAGCTCCAATACAATCCGCCGCGCCCCTTGCGGCGTCACCTCGAGCGTCTTTGCCACCATCCCGGCCGACACCAATGGCTTCGCCATGACGAGTTCCACTAGCTCGGGTAGTTTTGACGAGGCGCGGCGTCCCGCCAGCTTGCGCTCAAAAAGGGTTCGCGCCAGCGCCAGCCGGTCATGCTCCTTGAGTCCGATCTCGGCGGCCGCCAAAAACCCCTGGGCGATGGCCAGCAGCCGGGTTTCCCGGTTGCGATGGCGACGGCGATCGACGGGAATCGTTTTCAGGCCGAGGTTGATGGCGACTAGATGATTTTGCGTGGTCACACCACCCTGGCGCAGGATGGAGGCGGCCAGGAGCCGGCCCATCCAGGCGGCATGCTGCAGCACGCCGATCTCGTTCCAGGCGTCGAGCGCGACGATTGCCTGCAGCACCGCCGGAAAATCCTGCGCCTGGCGCAGCACGGCGCGCCATTCCTCCAGCCGCGCATCCTCATCCCAGTCGAGATCGTAGACGAGAGGGTCGCGTTCCCGGCCGGCGCCCGAGCCGGGAGCGCTTTTGGCGGGACCTGGCTTCCTGGCCTGTTCGATGGCGGCTTCGGAGCGGGCGAGCAGCGCGTCAATGGCGGCGAGCTCGGCATCCAGCACATCTTCGCCGGCCTCGCCGTTTTCCTCCCTGTCCTCCAGCCCCTCCCCTCCCCCGTCAACCACTTCACCCGCGGTGGGCTGGTCGGCCACGCCGGTGCCTCCCTCTCCCAAAGATGCCCCGGCCCACGGCCGGCGCAGGCCGCGCAGGCCTTCTTCCGACAAAGCCCAGGCGGGTGGGTGGTCGGCGATGCGCCGGCGGGTTCGTAAAACGTCGCGGGCGATCGTGAGTTCGTGGGTTGGGGTACGGATGTCTCGGAGAGCGTCGTGGAGGACGAGGTCTTCGAGATGGACGAGTTCGCCGTCGATCCAGAGGGAGGCGCAGGCGTCGGTGAAGTTTTGCCGTTCTAGGAAGCCTGGGCCGACGGGGGAGCGGGCGATGCGTTCGTCGAGACGGGCAAGGGCGCTGCTGGCGTCGGCGACGGGTTTCAGCAGGGTTGAGATGGGCAATTTGGCGAGGTCGTAAGGCATTGTTTTTATGGTAAACGATGTCTTAAACGAAAGCTACTGTGCGACAAGAGTTCTACACATGACATAAAGAAGCCCCACGCGGCTCGCATGCGATAAGTAATGCTTATCGGAAGTGAACAGACCAACCGGTTGACCAACCCCGCGGATGCGCCTATTTTACGGGAACTCACTCCGAAAGGCGCGCGATGACCACGACGGTAAAAATCTCTGAAGCCAAAACCCATCTATCGGATCTGCTTGTTCGCGCGGAAGCTGGCGAAGATATTGTTATCGCGCGCGGCAACGACCCCATCATTCGCCTGGCGCGTATCGCCAAGGAAACCGATATGCAGTTGCTGCTGGCAGAGGTACGCGCCGCCCGTCAGAAAGCTGCCGCCTCCACCCATGAGGAAATCCTCTCCTGGCGTGACGAGGGCCGTCGCTGATGGCGTTTGTTATTGACGCCTCGATGGCGGCTGCCTGGCTGTTGCCGGAGGAATATTCAGACGCCGCCGAAATCGTCATTGCGTCGATCAACGCCCCCTGCCCGGTGCCGTCGCTGTTCTTCTTCGAAATCCGCAACATTCTAACCATGGCCGAACGCCGCGGTCGCGTCTCTGCCGGCGGCGCGCTGGTCAACATGGAACGGGTTCGTCGCCTGCCGCTCGACGATGCCGGCATTGGCGGCGACAGTTTTGTCCTGCTGCTGGC
Organism: Pseudorhizobium banfieldiae; assembly: GCF_000967425.1. Lineage (NCBI taxonomy): Bacteria > Pseudomonadati > Pseudomonadota > Alphaproteobacteria > Hyphomicrobiales > Rhizobiaceae > Pseudorhizobium > Pseudorhizobium banfieldiae. The sequence continues at coordinate 110,118 of NZ_FO082821.1, read as the reverse complement.
TGCCAATCACGCACTCAGCGCCTATGACGCCGCCTATCTGGCGCTTGCCCTCAATCGAAACGTCCCGCTGGCAACGCTTGATCGCAAGCTTGCCGCTGCCGCGCGCAAGGAAGGCATGACTGTGCTTGGACCCTTCGCCCATGGCGACTGATCGCCCGGGGAGGAGTGCGGTTGATCTCCGGGCAGAAACCCTGGACACCATTGCCGCCGTGCTGCCGATAGAGCGACGCGACGAGTTCGCCGAACTGCTCAGCGACCACGATGTGGAAACGCTCCGCCACCTCGTAAACCAGGGGATGGGCGAGAACACGCTCCGCGCGCTTGCCTCCGATCTGGCCTATCTGCAGGCCTGGGCGCTGGCGGCCAACGGATCCTCCCTGCCCTGGCCGGCGCCGGAAGCCTTGCTGCTCAAATTCGTCGCTCATCATCTTTGGGATCCGGAACGGCGCGTGATCAACCCGCAGCACGGGATGCCGACGGACGTAGAGGACAGGTTACGCATCCAAGGGTTCCTGAGGTCGACCGGGCCGCATGCGCCTGACACGGTGCGCCGTCGGCTCGCTACCTGGTCGACGCTCACGAAATGGCGCGGACTGGATGGGGCCTTCGCCTCGCCTGCCCTCAAGTCGGCGATCAGACTGGCAGTACGGGCAACACCACGCCCTAAACGGCGCAAGAGCGCCAAAGCGGTGACAGGCGATGTCCTGTCCAAGTTGATTGGCACGTGCCGGACCAACAGCCTGCGTGATGTTAGAGACAAGGCCATCCTGATGCTCGCTTTCGCCTCCGGTGGGAGGCGCCGCAGCGAAGTGGCCGGACTGCGCAAGGAGCAATTGTTCATGGAAGCACCCATCCATGTCGAAGGGTCGCTTCCCCTGCCCTCCTTGTCCATCCATCTCGGTCGCACCAAGACCAGTGGCGCTGACAATCAGGAAATCGTCTATCTCACGGGCCGGCCTGTCGAAGCGCTGAATACATGGCTCGCGCTTGCCAGGATTGAAAGCGGCAGTGTGTTCCGGGCGATCGATCGCTGGGGCAATGTCTCCAAGCGTTCGCTGGACCCGAAAGCAATCAACGACATCGTCAAACAGCGTGCAGACATGGCTGGCCTCGATCCTGCTGAGTATTCAGCGCATGGCCTGCGCTCCGGCTACCTAACCGAAGCGGCCAATCGCGGCATTCCCCTCCCCGAAGCTATGGAACAATCCCGGCATCGATCCGTCCAACAGGCATCCGAATACTACAACAGCGCAACGAGACGGAGTGGCAGAGCGGCCAGGCTTCTCTAGGTCGGTAATGGCTCCCTAAGGGACACGCATCGGACATCTTCGTTGGGTATACCTGGTGAGACATTCTCCCTGAGACACTAAACTGTGTATCAATTGGGTTGCTTTTGCCATTATGAGACGCTACCCAATGAACGTCTAGAACCTAATGAGACGTTTCATGGCAATTTACGGGTATGCTCGGGTCAGCACCATCGACCAGGATCTGGCGATACAAGAGGCGGCTCTGAAGACGGCCGGATGCACGGTCATCCGGGCGGAAAAGAAATCCGGTTCGACCAAGCAGGATCGGAAGGAGCTTAACACGCTTCTGGAATTCATGCGCGACGGCGACAGCCTGGTCGTGACGCGGGTCGATCGGCTGGCGCGGTCAGTTGGGGATCTGCAGGACATCGTACGGCTGCTCAAGCAAAAAGGGGTGACGCTGAAGGCCACGGAACAGCCGATCGACACCAGCTCGGCGGCCGGCAAAGCTTTCCTCGATATGCTCGGCGTGTTTGCTGAGTTCGAGACGAACCTTCGCAGAGAGCGACAGATGGAAGGCATCGCCGCGGCCAAGAGCAGAGGGGTCTATAAAGGAAGGAAGCCCCACGTCGATGTTGCCGAGATCTGCCGTCTTAGATCCGAAGGAATCGGGCCGACAGATATTGCAAAGAGGCTGAGCATAGGGCGGGCGAGCGTGTATCGTGCGCTTAGAGAAGTCGCGTCCTCTTAGTCGAGACGGCGACATCGCCCCAGCAAGGCGTCGCGGCTGCACCGCGTCTTTTATGTGTTATGATATAACATCTTACAAAAGCAGAATTATGGAACAGACTGTTATGATGCTGCAGGCTGCTCGAAAGCAGCCTCGCGAACAGAGCCCTTGCTCCTCAGACGCGCCTCCTTTTTTGCCTATGCTCGGTGCAAACAGGACACGTCTGGGCTATCACAAGCCAGCGTATAGTCCCTTCTGAGGAACATTGAATGCCTCCAACTTTGGTGCCTGGATGCGCCAACGTGTTTTGATGATGACATAGATGGCGACAACAACGATCAAGACGACGATGACGGGATGCCCTTGACGAGACAGAAAACATCCAATATTTCAATATTCATTGAATCATCAAACTAAATTGCGGCTTGACGTGTTCGAGCAGGCGTAGGTGCTTTGTCTCTCGCCATACATTGAACGAGGATCGACCTGATGAACGAAAGGCAAGTCTTGGATGCGTTCGGCGCGCTCTCACAGCAGACCCGGCTCCAGGTCATTCGTAAATTGGTTATCGCCGGCCCGGGCGGATTGGCAGCGGGTACGATTGCCGAAGCCGTAAATGTGTCGCCCTCCAATATTTCCTTTCATCTTAAAGAACTAGAACATGCTGGCCTTATCAGTGCTCAGCGAGAGGCACGCTCCATTATCTACAGCGTGAATTTCGAGAGCCTCAACGGCCTCGCTCGTTTTTTGATGGAGAACTGTTGTTCGGAACAATCTGACGCCGGTTGCCCGGCCCCAGACCTTGCCGGGTCAGGTTCTTAGCCGCCCGTGAATTTCGAACGTTTCAATCCCACACGACGGAGTACCCCGATGGCCGATCTGCCAGCAGCCTCGCTTGATCTCATTCCCCAGCCCGACCTTGATGCGCTTAGTCCCGCTTATTCGCAGCACAAGCCGAGGATCCTGATCCTTTACGGATCGCTTCGTAAGATTTCGTTCAGTCGCCTTTTGGCAGAAGAAGCCGCGCGGCTTCTCGAGCACCTCGGATGCGAGGTGAAGATCTTCAATCCCGAGGGTCTGCCCCTTCCAGATGGCGCACCGGATACCGACCCAAAGGTTCAGGAATTGCGCGCGCTTTCCCTCTGGTCGGAAGGCCATGTCTGGGTCAGCCCCGAGCGGCACGGTGCGATGACGGGCATCCTGAAGGCGCAGATCGACTGGATCCCCCTCACCACCGGTTCCGTGCGACCGACGCAGGGCAAGACGCTGGCCGTCATGCAGGTCTCCGGCGGATCGCAATCCTTCAACGCGGTCAATCAGTTGCGCATTCTCGGCCGTTGGATGCGGATGATCACCATTCCGAACCAGTCGTCGGTCGCCAAAGCTTGGCAGGAGTTCGACACGGATGGCCGCATGAAGCCCTCGGCCTATTATGATCGCGTCGTCGATGTCTGCGAGGAACTGGTCAAGTTCACACTGCTGACCCGCGATGCCTCCGATTACCTGACAGACCGCTATAGCGAGCGCAAGGAAGAGGCTGCAAAGCTCGAACAGCGCGTGGATCTGAAGTCGATATGAGCGAGCGCCCGCCGATCGGTACTATCCTTGCGCTGGGCGTCACCCAGATCATCGGCTATGGATCCCTCTATTACAGCTTCAGCATCCTTGCACCCGATATGGCGCGAGACCTGAACTGGTCGACCGAGTGGATTTTCGCCGCACTTTCCGCGGCGCTTCTTCTGGGCGGCTTGACTGCGCCATGGCTCGGCCGGGCCATAGATCATTTTGGCGCAGGACGGGTGATGACCGCCGGCTCCGCGATTGCCGCGGCGGCGCTGATCGCCTGTGCCTATGCTCCGGGCAAGAGCGGCTTCGTCGCCGCCCTTATCGTGATCGAGATTGCTGCAAATCTCGTGCAATATGGCGCCGCCTTCGCGCTGCTGGTGCAGGCAAGCCCCCGCACCGCCCAGCGCAGCATCACCTATCTGACCCTGATCGCCGGCTTCGCCTCAACGATCTTCTGGCCCATCACCACGGCATTGCACGCCCATCTCTCATGGCAGAATGTCTACCTGGTGTTCGCCGCGCTCAATTTGTTCGTCTGCCTGCCTCTTCACGCCTGGCTGTCCTACGGCCTTGCCGAGGGCAGAGCGCAGAAACAGAACGGCACGGCGCAGATCGTCGAGGGAAGTCTCAGCCCAGACGTCCGGCAGTTCGGGTTCAAGCTGATGGTGGTCGGGTTCTCGCTGCAATCTCTCGTCAGTGCGGCGATCCTGGTGCATATGGTGCCGCTGTTGTCGGGTCTTGGCCTTGGGGCCACCGCCGCCATTGTCGGCACGCTATTTGGTCCGTCGCAGGTGCTGAGCCGGTTCGCCAACATGGTGCTCGGCGGCAGTCTTCCGCCGCTCGCTTTGGCAACGATTGCCGCCACATTGATCCCCGGGGGCGTACTGATCCTGACCCTCACCGCTCCGTCGGTGGCAGGAGCCATGGCTTTTGCCGTTGTCTTCGGTTTGGGCAGCGGTCTTTTCAGCATCGTCACCGGCACTTTGCCGCTGATGCTATTTGGCAGCGATGGCTACGGCAGGCTGCAAGGCAAGGTCATGGCCGCACGGTTGATCCTGTCGGCCACCGCGCCCTTTGCGCTGGCGTTTGCCATGGCTCATATCGGCACGCTGTGGTCGCTCACCATCACAACGGCGCTTGGCGCCTGTGCAATTGCGGCCTTCCTCGCGATTGCGCGATTAGAGCGCCGCCACAAGTCTCGGGATCATCTCGCGGGCCGTCCGGCCTGAACCCAGTAGCGTCGCGGAGGCAGCCCCGGTCCAGTTTCCATACCCGGCAAGCCAAAGGCGTGGCTGTTTGATCGAACGCCCGTCATCCACATCAACCCTGCCGTCCTCCGTGAGGACGCCGAGATCTTGGAGATGATGAAGCGCTGGGCGAAACCCGGTGCACCAGATGACGGCGTCGAGATCGCTTGTCGTCCCGTCCTGCCAGACGACGCCATCCCGATCAAAGCGTGAGAATGGCCGCACGGAACCCAACACGCCGCGATCCCGTGCGTCCCTGACCGGGGGAACCATGACAATATCGCCAAGACTGCCAATTTCTGGGCCACTCTCCCCGCCAAGCACCCGTGCGGTGGCGCGCTGAAATAGCACATGTCCGTCGACATCATCGGGAAGGAAAACCGGCGCTTGAGGCGTGACCCAGATGGTTTCGGCGACCTTTGATACTTCCGCCAATATCTGTGCGCCGGAATTCCCCCCACCAACAATGGCGACCCGCTGGCCGGTAAAGGCATCCGCATCCACATAGTGGGCCGAGTGAAGCTGGCGACCTTCAAATATCTCACGGCCCGGATAGTAAGGTACGAACGGATGGCCCCACGTGCCTGTCGTGCTCAAAACGCTACGGGCGCGCCATGTTTTTTCTTCACCGATTACCTCAAGCCCGTCATCGACGTTTCTGACGGACTGGACCACAACCGGTCTCTCAATCGGGAACTGATACCGCTCTTCGTAGCGCGTCAGATAGTCGATCACCTCATCTCTTGACGGGTAGGCCGCCTCGGTCTTCGCCGGCATCATCCATCCCGGCAGCGAACTGAAGGATGCCGGTGAAAACAGATGCAGCGAATTCCACGCATGCCGCCACGCGCCCCCCGGCCCCTCCCCGGCATCGAGCAGCACGAAGCTGACACCCGCCCGGCGCAGATAGTAGGCGGACGCCAGGCCAGCTTGCCCGGCGCCGATCACAACGACATCGTAGGTTTCGAGAGACACCAGTGTTCCTTTGGGATCGCTAGGCTGCCGGGCTTCCTGCCGATTTGGCAAAATACCTGCGGCCCATCCACAGTGCCATCTGCACCAAAAGGATCAACACAGGAACCTCGACGAGCGGGCCGATGACGGCTGCAAACGCGACCGGGGATGCCAGACCGAAGGCGGCAATGGCAACCGCGATGGCCAGCTCGAAATTGTTGCCGGCAGCCGTAAAGGCAACCGCTGTCGTGCGCGGATAATCCGTACCCACTGACCTCGCCATCCAGAAGCTGACAAGAAACATGATGAGGAAGTAGATCGTCAGCGGAATGGCGATCATCACGACATCACCCGGCAGGCGCACCACATCCCCGCCCTTCAGGCTGAACATGGCGACGATCGTGAACAGAAGGGCGGCCAGCGTCATCGGACCGATCTTCGGCAGAAACACGTTCTCGTACCAGTCCCTGCCCTTGCTCGCGGTCAGCAGGCGGCGCGACAAATATCCGGCGAGGAACGGAATACCGAGATAGATCAAAACCGCTTCCGCAATCGTCCAGAACGATACGTCGATAACGCTGCCTTCAAGGCCAAACAGCGGAGGCAGGAAGGACAGGAAGAACCAGGCATAGACGCTGAAAAACAGGATCTGGAAGATCGAATTGAAGGCAACCAGGCCAGCGACATACTGGTTGTCGCCCCGGGCAAGCTGGTTCCAGACGAGAACCATGGCAATGCAGCGGGCAAGACCGATCAGGATAAGACCGGTCATGTATTCCGGATAATCCCGCAGGAAGATCACCGCCAGCGCGAACATCAGCACCGGACCAATTATCCAGTTCTGCAGGAGAGAAATCGCCAGAACCCGCTTGTCGGCAAACACCTGTGGGAGTTCCTCAAAGCGCACTTTCGCCAGAGGCGGATACATCATCAGGATGAGGCCGATGGCGATCGGAATATTGGTGGTGCCGACGGACAGGCTGTCGAGCGCTGCAGGCAGGCCGGTAAAGACAGTACCGAGCAGCACGCCCAAGGCCATGGCGGCAAAAATCCAGACGGTCAGATAGCGGTCGAGGAACGACAGGCGCAGTGTTGGTTCTTCGGGACGCATTGGCGTTCTCCTTGGCAGATAGATATCGTCCGCAGCCTTGCCATGAAGGCTGCGGTCATACGCGTTCGGCTTCTATTGACTTGCGTCAGACGACGCGACGACCGGTCTGGTCGACGACGACCTCGCCATCCTCTTTGGTAAACGCAGCCTGCTGGCCGGCCGGCAGAATATCCAACACCGCTTCCGATGGGCGGCACAGCTTGACGCCGACAGGTGTGACGACGATCGGGCGGTTGATCAGGATGGGGTGGTCCATCATGGCATCGACCAGTTGCTCATCGGACAAGGATGTGTCGCCCAGACCGAGGTCGGAAAACGGCGTTCCCTTTTCGCGAAGAAGGTCGCGCGCGGAAATTCCCATCCGCTCGATCAACTCCTTAAGCAGCGCGCGCGAAGGCGGGGTTTTCAGATACTCGACCACATGGGGTTCGATGCCGGCGTTGCGGATCATCGCAAGCGTGTTGCGCGAGGTCCCGCAGTCCGGGTTGTGGTAGATGACGATATCGACGGGGTTGGTCATGCGACGTCGGGCCTTTTGTTTGACTGGAGAAAAAGTATGGAGGTCGAGGGCCGACGCGTTAACGGCGCGCGTTTCTTCACGTCGGCCGTTATCCGTCATCTGGCTCTAGTGGCTCGCTTCACGAACACCGGTGGTTCCTTCCATCGCGCCAATCTGCCGGAGCCGTGTTTGCAGCGCCAACCGATCGATCGATTCAAGTGGCAGGCTCAGGAATGCCGTAATACGGTTCTTCAAGAACCGCGCCGCCTGCGCGAATGCCCGCTGAATTTCGACTTCGGATCCGTTGACGGATGCGGGATCCTCGACGCCCCAGTGCGCTGTCATGGGGTGGCCGATCCACACCGGGCAGGCTTCACCCGCGGCACTGTCACAAACGGTGAAGATGAAATCCATCTGCGGCGCCCCCGGCTCGGCGAACACGTCCCAGCTCTTGGACGAGAAGCCTGTTGTAGCGTAGCCGAGCGCCGCGAGTTCTTTGAGCGCTTGCGGGTTGACGTCACCCTTGGGGTGGCTTCCGGCCGAATAGGCCGTGAAACGGCCGCCGCCTTCCTTGTTGAGGATCGCTTCGGCAAGAATGGAGCGTGCGGAATTACCCGTGCACAGGAAGAGCACGTTATAGGTCTTTTCGGTCATGTCAGTGATCCGGAGTTAGGTTGGCAGTCGGATAAGCGTCATGAGGGTTGTCGAGCGCGCATTCATGCCGGACTTTCCTCAACGGTTGGGACACAGCAGGGTGTCAGTTCGGCGATGAGTGGCGCACACAGTTCCGCCGAACCACCGCAGCAGTCCTTCAGGAGAAACAGCGTCATGTCACGCAGCTGTTCAAGCTCCGCACGATACATGATGATCCTGCTATGCCGCTGCGAGGATACAAGCCCTGCCCGCGACAGAATGTTCAAATGCGCCGACATGGTATTTTGCGGCACCACGAGCGTGCGCGCTATATCGCCGGCCGGCAGCCCTTCCGGCGCATGCTTGACAAGCAACCGAAACGTTTCGAGACGGGTTGGTTGAGCGAGCGCTGCAAGAGCGAGAATAGCTTGTTCCTGTTCCATATATCCAGATTACTGGAATTGTGGACGAAGTCAACACGTTTGTTTGATCGAGCCGTGCAATCCGCAACCACACCATCAGGAGTGGGCGCGCCTCAGATCTTCAAAAAGGAACTTTGCGAATTCGCGCACATGTTCTTTTTCTTCGGCCGACTTCTTGGAAGCGTAGTAGAAGAGCGGACGGGTGAGTGGCTGGTAGGTGCCGTCGGTGGCTGTCTTGATGGACGGCGCCACGCATGAACCATCGGCCTGCTTGATCTCAACAGCCTTTACCTTGCCGGCGTTTTCAGTCAGGTAGGCAAGACCGAGAAAGCCGATTGCATTCTTGTCGCCACCGACTCCCTGGATCGTGATGTTGTCGTCTTCGGTCGCGGTATAGTCGCCGCGGCTGGCATGCTCTTTGCCGTTGATGGCGAAGGTGTAGTAGTCATAGGTTCCAGAATCTGTGCCAGCGCCGAAAAGGCCAAGCTTGGCGTCCGGGAATTCACCACGAATCTGGTTCCAGTTCGTAACCTTGCCCTGTGCTTCAGGCTCCCAGATCTTCTTCAGCTCCGCGACCGTCATGCAGGCCGCCCAGTTGTTCGCCGGGTTCACGATCGTGGCGAGAGCATCGATTGCGACAGGCAGTTCGATGAATTCGATTTTGTTCTGCTTGCAGAGCTCGATTTCGTCAGACTTGATCGGGCGCGAAGCACCGGTGATGTCGGTTTCGCCGCGGCAGAATTTCTTGAAGCCGCCACCCGTGCCGGAAGAACCAACCGTCACCAGGGTCTTGCCTGCCTGGGCTTTCTGAAACTCTTCAGCCATGGCTTCGGAAATCGGGAATACGGTGCTCGAGCCATCGATCAGCACGGTCGGTGCCTGCTGCGCGAAGGAAGGCGCGACGAGAACACCAAGTGCCAGGATGCCAGCTGCGGAAGAAGCGAAGGCGGCGCGCGCCGCGCGAAAGTTTTTCGTTTTGTGTGTCATGACGACCCTCTCTGAATTCAGAAAAGCTGAACGCGACATCCGCGAACGCAGGGTGGTCATAGTATTGTTCGATGACAGTTTTATGTCAACCAAGTATAGAATGGCGTATCCGGATAAATTGATATTTGCTTTGGTAATTTATTACTTGGATTATCGTCATTTGTACGCAATTATTGTTTTGAATGTTGTCTCGACGTGGGCGGTCAGCACGGCGCTCGCTGACAGGCGAGATCAGCAGGATACCCGAAAGGCGGCAGCAATGCAATCACAATTCCAGATTTCTGGATATTTAGTGATTGTCACAAAACTGAAGCGCAACTGTAATAAATCGCTCGGCAGCCGCGTAATTGAGGAGCCAAGTCGATGTCCCCAAAGGTCATGATCGTCGAAGATGAAGAAGCGCTGAGCGTTCTCCTCCGCTACAATCTCGAGGCAGAAGGATATCTGGTAGACACTATCGGCCACGGCGAAGAGGCTGACATCGTCTTGCAGGAGAGCGTGCCTGATCTGCTGATCCTGGACTGGATGCTTCCGGGTGTATCCGGGATAGAACTCTGCCGTCGCCTGCGCGCCCGACCGAACACTGAGCGCCTCCCTGTCATTATGTTGACAGCGCGGGGGGAAGAAACCGAGCGAGTGCGCGGATTGGCGACAGGTGCCGATGATTATCTTGTAAAGCCGTTCTCTACCCCTGAACTTATGGCGAGGGTGCGAGCGCTGCTGAGGCGTTCCAGCCCGGCGCTGTTGTCGTCTGTCTTGCGCTATGCAGACATAGAGCTCGACCGGGAGGGCCACCGCGTTCATCGTGAGCGTCGGGAAGCCAAACTCGGGCCGACTGAGTTCCGTCTCCTCGACTTTCTGATGAGATCACCCGGGCGCGTCTTTTCCCGAGCACAACTCCTTGACGGCGTGTGGGGACACGATCTCTATGTTGATGAACGAACGGTCGACGTCCATGTTGGTCGGCTTAGAAAAGCCCTCAACTTCTCCAACAAACCCGATCTGATCCGGACCGTTAGAGGTGCTGGCTACTCCATGGATACGGGTATGACGTAAGATTTCTTTCGCCACCGTCCTTGTAATACGTCTTTCCCAATGTTGGGTCGATGATGTGATAATTTATTTCTCAGATTAAGGGATCGGAGAGAGCGGATTCAAGTTCCGCAGACCGACGTAGCGGTCAGGATACCAGTCTTATTGCAGCTAGAGCATTCCTATCACGTCATATGCAATCTCGGTTCTATTTCACCGTTTGGCGCGAGAATGCTAACCTCTCAAGCACTTCCGTGGTCGAAAGGACGAGGCCCGGGAGCAACATCCTAGCCGACCGATCTCCATGTCACTTGACACTGATCAAGGACACGAAGGGAGAGCGTGTCATCACTGGCCCACTTAAACCCGAATGCCCCCGAATACGGAAGTATGCGGAAAGGTTGATGCGGTTTCACAGGGGTACACTATGTCGAACACCTTCGGTTGGCTGAACGACCAACTTCTTCGGATGCAATGGCTGTCCGATTTGGTCTCTTACCTCTTGCACGATCTGGCGGGCCTCGATCTCAATAGCCGCGTCGGGGCCAGCGTGCATTTCTTTATCTACGATGTGGTCAAGATTTTCATTCTTCTGTCGGTGCTGATCTTTTTGATCTCCTGGGTTCAGAGCCACTTCCCGCCGGAACGGACCCGTCGAATTCTCGGCCGCTACAATGGCTTCGGCGCGAATATCCTTGGCGCGCTGCTGGGCACCATCACGCCATTCTGTTCCTGCTCGTCCATTCCGCTGTTCATTGGCTTCACCGCCGCCGGCCTGCCTCTGGGCGTAACCTTCTCGTTTCTCATCTCGTCGCCGCTGGTCGATCTCGCGTCGGTGATCATGCTCGCCAGCATCTTCAACTGGTCGATCGCGTTGGCCTATGTCGTGGTCGGGCTGGTGCTCGCCGTCGTCGGTGGCACCCTCATCGGCCGTGCTGGCATGGCCAATCAGGTCGAAAGCTTCGTCTATCAGATGCCGAGCATCGAACTCGAAGCCCAGACTATGTCGCGACGGGACCGGGCGATCTTTTCGCGCGACCAGGTTCTCGACATCGTCAAGCGGGTCTGGCCCTACATCCTGATCGGCGTCGGCATCGGCGCGGTGATCCACAACTGGCTGCCGGAGGATGTCATCACCAGCGTGCTCGGGCAGGACAAATGGTGGTCGGTTCCCGCCGCTACAGTGATCGGCATACCCATGTATGCCGACATCTTCGGAACCCTGCCGATCGCCGAAGCCCTGGTCGGCAAGGGCGTCGGCCTCGGCACCGCGCTCGCCTTTATGATGGCGGTCACGGCGCTGTCGCTGCCATCGCTGATCATGCTCAAGCGGGTGATCAAGATGCCGCTGCTGATCTTGTTCACCGCAATCGTCACCGTCGGCATCCTGCTGATCGGCTTTCTGTTCAATAGCATCGCTTACCTGTTCGTTTGAGGGCCTTTCCGCCCTCGGTCATCAACGCAAGGAGACTCGCAATGGAAATCAAGGTTCTCGGACCCGGCTGCGCCAAGTGCAAGGCGACAGTCGACATTCTGGAAAAGGTGGCGAAGGCCAAAGGAGCCAATGTCACTATCTCCAAGGTGGAAGATATCAGGGAGATCGTCAGCTATGGCGTCATGTCTACGCCCGGCGTGGTGGTGGACGGAAAGGTCGTGCATTACGGCTCTGTCCCGACCGGCGACAAGGTGGAGGCCTGGCTGAAATGAACGAGACCGTGAAGAAGGAGCTGGCCGAGGCCAGCGAAGTCTGCCCGACCACGACCCGCGGGCTGTTGGCCAAGGGCGCGCTTCTGGTCGATGTCCGCGAACAGAACGAAGTGGATCAAGTTGCCTTCGCCGATTGCGAGGTCCTGCACATTCCGATGAGCGAGTTCGAGCAGCGTTGGCGTGAAGTGCCCCGCGATCGCGAAGTTATCGTCGCCTGCGCTGTGGGAGCGCGAAGCCTCAAGGCGACCTACTATCTCATGTACCAGGGCTATGGGCATGTGGCGAACATGAAGCATGGCATGGCCCGCTGGCTCGAACGCGGTTTCCCGGTCAGCGGCGATGTGTCCGAGCAGCCGGTAAAGGCTGGCTCCGCATGTGGCTGCGGTGACGAAGGCAGCCAGTCTGCCGGGTCCTGTTGCTCGGACAAACCGACTGATCCGAAGTCAGAATCCGGCTGCGGCGCGAGCAATGCTGCCGGATCATGCTGCTGACAGTTCTTGCCCATGCGAGAAAACTGGTGACGTCGTCGATCGGCGCGTTTGAAGGAAGACCCTCATGCTTGAATACAAGGTGGCGGCGCGCCGCATCGACAGCCATGGGGCGGAAGCCTCGACGAAAGAGGCTCGGATCGTTCTCGATACCGACCTGGCAGGCAGGCCGGATGCCTTCAATCCGGCCGAACTGTTGCTGGCGTCCGTCGCCGCCTGCATGATCAAGGGTATCGAGCGCGTGACGCCGATGCTCGGATTCGATCTTCGGGGCGTCGAGGTCGCGCTGCATGGCATCCGGCAGGACAGTCCGCCCAAGATGGTTTCGATCACCTACGCGTTGATCGTCGACACTGACGAGACCGACCAGCGGCTCGACCTGCTGCACAAGAATGTCCGAAAGTATGGGACGATCTCCAACACCATCGCGGAAGCCACGAATCTTCAAGGAACAATCCGTCGAAAAGCGTGAAGTGGTCTCGTGGCCCCTCTTGGCGAAATGTCCTCTGGAATGAAAGACCTCACGCCAATGGCGACCTTGGATGCAAGCAAACTGCAACTCGACCTCCCGATCCTTCTTCCCAACATACCTGACGAACAGGACGCTTGTGTCGGCCGACTGGTCGCGGACCTGACGGGTCGCGAAGGACTGGCGAAGGTGCATGTTCTGGCTGCTACCGCAGACCAACCCGCCAAACTGTGCATCCATTACGATCCCGCGATCATCAGCCTCGCCAGGATCACAGAGATCGCCCAGAGTTCCGGTGCCCGGCTGACCGAACAGTTTGGCCATGTGCTTTGGGAGGTGAATGGTCTGCAGAATGCAAGCCGCGCCCGCACGGTCACGGAATATCTGCAGCAGATGCCGGGTGTTCTGGAAGCCGTGGCCAATGTTGCCGGTCCGGTGCGCATCGAGTTCGACAGGGGCGTGACGTCTGAAGCTGCCCTCCGCGCGGCCCTCGAAGACCTGGGCGTCATCTTTCCTGCGACCGAGCCGTCAGTGGCTCCTGAGCATGCCGACGGGGGTGAGGAACACGATCACGAGCATGGCGGTATCTTAGGCCGCAACACAGAGCTGATCTTTGCCTTTATCTGCGGCGGGCTTCTGGCGGCGGGTTTTGCGTCATCGTTCCTTTTGTCTATCCCCGCATGGGTTCCCCTTCTCCTCTATGTGGCCGCCTACGGCTTTGGCGGCTATTACCTGCTGCGCGAAGCCATCGAAACATTGCTTCTCGGTCGTTTCGAGATCGATTTCCTGATGCTGGTTGCGGCGGCGGGCGCGGCGGTGCTCGGCGAATGGGCCGAGGGAGCCCTTCTGCTCTTCCTCTTTAGCATCGGACACGGATTGGAGCACTATGCGATGGGTCGTGCGCGGCGTGCCATTGCCGCACTTGCCGACCTCACGCCCCCGACCGCCGAGGTCAGGCGGAACGGCGGTCTCAGCGAAGTGCCCGTGGCCGAACTGGTCGTCGGCGATATCGTCGTCGTCCGACCGAATTCGCGCATCCCGTCCGATGGCTTTGTGACCCTCGGGACAAGCAGCGTCGACCAGGCCCCCGTAACGGGCGAGAGCGTTCCGGTCGACAAGATGGCGGTGAGCGATGCAGCCGCGGCCGCATCGATGGCGAGCGAACTTGCCGCAGAGTTCCGGGTCTATGCCGGCACGATCAATGGCGGCGGGGCCCTCGAAATTCATGTCACAAAGCTGGCCAAGGACAGCACGCTTGCCCGCCTAGTCCAAATGGTCGGCGAGGCCGAGACCCAGAAATCACCGACACAGCATTTTACTGACCGCTTCGAACGCATCTTCGTCCCGGTGGTCTTGATCTCGGTTGGTCTCCTGCTCTTCGCGTGGCTGGTGATCGACGAACCCTTCAGTGCCAGCTTCTACCGCGCGATGGCGGTTCTGGTGGCTGCGAGCCCCTGCGCACTCGCCATTTCCACGCCGAGCGCCGTGCTGGCGGGGGTTGCGAGAGCGGCGCGCGGCGGGGTCTTGGTGAAAGGCGGCGGCCCACTTGAGAACTTGGGCACGCTCGGTGCCATCGCTTTTGACAAGACCGGGACGCTGACCGAGGGCAAGCCGCGGATATCAGACGTTGTTCCGGCTTCAGGCGTTCTCGAAAAGGAACTGCTTGAAGTCGCCGTTGCCGTCGAGGCGCTCAGCGATCATCCCCTAGCAGCGGCTGTGGCCCGCGATGGAACCCAGGGGCTTTTAGACAACGCACCAGTGGCTCCGGCCGAAAACCTTCAAAGCATCACCGGACGTGGCCTTGTTGCCGAGATCGCAGGTGACAAGGTCTATGTCGGCAAGGCTGCCCTCTTTGCCGAGATCGATGGTCCACCCATCCCCGAGCTTGTGGCGGCAAATGTCAAAGACCTCGAGAACCAGGGACGGACCACGATGATTGTTCGGAGAGGCGATCGCTATCTCGGGGTCATCGGCCTAATGGATACGCCGCGTGCCTCGGCATCTGGCGTGATCGCAAGCCTGCGCGCGCTTGGCATCACCCGGATGGTGATGATCTCCGGCGACAATAGCCGCGTCGCCGAAGCCGTCGCAAAGGAGGTCGGACTGGATCAGGCCATGGGTGACCTGATGCCCGAGGACAAGGTAGCGACGATCAAGCAGATGCGGTCCGAACAACCGGTTGCCATGGTCGGCGACGGTGTCAATGATGCACCAGCCATGGCCAACGCCACCGTCGGCATCGCCATGGGTGCCGCGGGCTCCGACGTCGCGCTCGAGACCGCCGACGTGGCGCTGATGGGCGACGCATTGGAGCGGCTGCCGTTCGTCATCGGCCTCAGCCGCAGGACAAGCCGGACGATCAAGCAGAACCTGTGGATCAGCCTTGGCATGGTCGCCATCCTGGTTCCCGCGACACTGCTCGGGCTACAGCTTGGCGCGGCGGTTCTCTTCCACGAAGGCTCCACGGTCCTCGTCGTGATCAATGCCTTGCGGCTGCTCGCCTATCCGGATCGGAGCGAACAACAGGTGCTGGCCCTGACTGCAAGGCAGAACTTGGCAGCGGCATAGCGTTCGAGCGGTCTTCTGGCCGAGGCATGTCCACCAGTGGCCATGCAATCATAGATGCGACCGATGGCATCGCGCCCGGCCGGAAAGGACGACCATGTGCGAACTGCTTGGAATGTCGAGCAACCAGCGTGCGACGACGCGACTCTCACTGACAAAGCTCGCCGCGCATAGCGCACCCCCGACGTCGATCAAGGATGGATGGGGGGTGGGCTACTATGAAGGAGACGATGTCCGGCTGGTCAAGGGCGTGGAACCAGCGAGCGAAAGTGATTGGGTCCGCTTCGTAGAAAACCAGGACATCCGAAGCGCGCTCGTCATGGCGCATATTCGCAAAGCGACGATGGGGGAACTTGCCTACCGAAACGCGCAACCTTTTGTTCGCGAATTGGCTGGACGGGTTCATATGTTCGCACACAATGGCTGGCTACCAGACATCCGTAGTGCGCCGCAATTAAGTTCTGGCCGCTTTACCCCGGTGGGCGAGACAGATTCCGAACAGGCGTTTTGCGCCCTCCTCCAGCGCATGTCGGGCGTGTGGCGAAGCGCTAGCGTGATTCCGCCGCTGGAACAGCGGCTGTCCGTGATCGCGGAATTTGCCGCGGAGTTGCGAACACTGGGTCCCGCGAATTTTCTCTACTCCGATGGCGACACCCTCTTTGCACATGGAGATCGACGGAAACAGGAAGCGTCAGGCAGGGCCATTCCGCCTGGGCTCGTCTTCCTCGAGCGGCGCTGTGGACGCAATGGAATAGCGTTCGAGGCCAGCGGCGTTTCTGTCGCGAACAACGACCAATTCATCACCTTGATCGCAAGCGTCCCGCTATCTGACGACCCCTGGCAGGCCTTGTCAGAGGGAGAAATGATTGCCATTCGAAACGGAAAGGTCACAGCGAGGCATTCAGGTCTGCCAGACCTTTAACCGAGTAGAGATTCGGGCCTTTGCAACATGCGCCAAAGATGAGTATCTCGGGTCATAGACTGGCTTCTGGGCAGTTGCCGGATGGGTTCATCAACCCGCCACATGGAAGGTTCAGATGTGAGCGGTTTGGGCCGAAAGCGGAAGTCCGCCAGCAACACCACCTCTATTCGAGTTACCACTCCGTAAAAGTTGGCAAGATCCAACTAGATGAGAGGGGAGAAAGGCGCTCTGCCCTCTCTCCCCCCCAAGCACTAAACCGGTCTCCCCATGCTTCGGCCTGCGGCCTGCAGCACCGGCCGCATTCCCATGAAATTCGTCTCGACCCTCCGGGTGGGTGATCCCCCTCCGGTTTAGCGCTTGTCCCCCTCTCTCCAGCTGTTCCGCACGAGCTCGGGAGCAGGAGCGAGGCTCCTGCCCTCCCTTCAAATTCGGGAGGTCAAGGAGTGATCGCTTGCGCTTGTGGAGAGGGAAAGATGACAGAAAAGCTTGAGCTGCAACCCAACGAGCCATTGTCCGTGAAGGTCGAACGTCACCGAGCCGTCTACCTGGCGGCCATCAACGGCGAGGGCGGCGCTAACATGGATCAAGAAGCGAAAGCACGTATGGAAATCATCAGGCACGCGCCGTCAGATCCGGATGAGAGAGATCAGAAGATGCTTTACGTAGCGGGGTATCTAATTGCCTCCAAGGGGAGCCTAAACTCTGAGGAAATGGAGCTTCTTCTTTCAGGCTCCATCTGACTGCCGGGGCATTGATGAGCAACAGGCATCTGGCCCTGAAATCAGTAGTTGGTGGCAACCCACTCGCCGGATGCAGACTTGGCAAATCCAATGACACGATCGAGAGGAGCTGCGTTTGGATTCCTCTTGATGGCCGCAACGCATGATACGCCTGGACCGCTGGCGTTCTCGTCACACTCTCCCAAGGCAAGAGTTACATCGGCATCACCGCGGCCGGTCCTCAGAGGGTTGCGGGCATATGCCTTGCGGTATGCGGCCAGGGCTTCCTCTTCTGTCGGTATTTCAAGCACAGGGGCCGGAGGTTCGGGAATTAGGGAGGGATTGGCTGCGATAAGGGCCGCGATCTCCGCATCAGTAGGGGCCCCTAACAACCGGCTCTGGCTCCGGCATGATGAGATAAGTACCTCCAGCACCGGCGAGAATGCCGAGACCTGCGGCTGCTACGATGAGAACGTTGCTGTTCATGTCATCCACTCAGTCATTCAGGTTGAACCAAGTGCGCTGCTTGACGCCCTTATCGTTCGGAATGTCGAAATAATAAGGATCCGCGCGGCGAGGGCGGGGCTGAGTGATCTGCACCATGCAGCCATTGTCTCGGTTGAAAACATCATTGTCGTTGTTCTGGTTGATCTGCCGGATCGTGACACCCTTGCGCTCGTTTTCTCGGGCGTCACCAAATTGGGTACGGAAGGCGGCACGGTTGCTGCACTGGTTGACGGTCTTCGTGCACTGATCCTTGTCGTCTCGGCCCAAGAACGACCGATCCCCATCGGTGCGGGAGGAAACGGCGGTCATACCGGCAGGGCATTCCTCGTAAGGTTCATAGCCGGGCTTTCCGGCTTCTGCTTCATGGCAGATCGGCCAGGAGAAGCCGGGCTTCGCCATAGCTGATATGAGCCTTTTCATCGGGGGAACGCAGTAGGGGACGCCATGCCAAGACGGGCTTTGTGAGGCTGCGCACAAGAGAATCTGGCAACCCCAAGAGGCATCCTCGGCCTTGGCAGATGCTGGAGAGATGGCAAGAGCCGCGAGACCGGCTGCGGCAAAAAACACTGGTTTCATATCAGGTGTCCCTCTTGGTCAATGCTGCTGAAATTGCCGGCTCGGAAAAAAAATCTTTCGAGCGGAGTCCTGTGCTGGATGCGTTCGCCTGCAGCGTAGATGACGGCCGAGATCAGTGCGAAGCACGCAAACCAGGAAATGCCGATACGATAGAGCAGTGGCTGATTGGGAATGTCCCGAGAAAACGCGGCGAAGGCGAAGAGCCCGACCAGGTAGCTGTCGAAGGACAAGTGACGCTTGTCGTGGAAAGCCAGCGACAGGATGAGAAGGAAGGCCGCTAGTAGCGCGTGGATCCACCAGAGTCTCTGCGCCGGGATTATGAGGGCGATCGAGAGGGAGATGGCAAGCAGCAAGCCAGCCAAGGGATCCGTTGCGAGAGAGGTCGCAATATGTGCGAGGTCTGGCAACTATCGGTCTGTCCTCTTCGGCTTGTTTCGCGCATCAGCAAAAGGAGGAGAGATCTCGCTTTTCCTCTCGGCCAATAGATTGAAGTCGGCGATCGGATGCCGATCTAGCGTCTTGTCGACAGCTTTGCGGCGCCATTCGTTCATGTCCAACACGTAGGTTCCCCACATCCCATACCGGGCGGCCATCGCGTTGGTCTGATAAGCGTAATATTGGGCGTTGATGTAAGGGGAATCGAGACGAGCCCAACCGACGCGCAGCATTTCGGCGGCGAGATCCACACCGTTAGTCGTGCATTGTGCGACGGGTATCCCATCGTTCGCGTAGGCCAGACCGACGCAAGTCGTGGGTCTGTTTCCGACAGTCCTTTTCAGCCAGGCCTTGGCGAAGGGACCGCATGGAACGGGGGTAGGAGCCTGTTGCTTGTCCCGGTTGGTCCACTTTGGGTTCAAAGCCCATTGAGGAAGCTCACAGGTGTCGACGCCAGCCAACCTCACTTCATAGCCATTGCCAAGCGCGCCGAACCACAGCGTGCGGCCGTCGAGAACGGTTACCGGGCCTTTGAACGTCGGCAACCGAACAGCAGCGGCAACTGGAGGCGCAGCCTGACCGCGTAGGGCGTGCCAGTTCTGATAGATCGGATCGGCGGCAAACGCCGGCTGGGCCAAAGAGCTTGCGGCGATAAAAAGGATAAGGCGGTTTCTCATGGCTGGGCGCTCCTCGATCGCTGGTTCGCCTCACGACTAAGCAGGATGGAAGGATGCTGAACGTCGGAGAATTGCCAAAGGCCGGCCTTTTTTTGCTGAGCAAGCTGCTCGGCTATGGCGTAGGGGGCATGATAAGGGAGACCATCGGTCTTCAAGGCGGCGAATGCATAGCCGCTTGTCACCATGATCTGCGCGAGGTCGAGCCTTTGACTGCCAACCGTGGCGTAACAAACGACATATGAGATGCCGTTAAGCTTCGCCACGGGGGCACAGATCGGTTTGGTGTCCTTGATGTAGGCAGCCAACATCGCAAGCGATGCCTCGCCGCAATCTTGTCTATTGCCCTGACCATCCGTGTAGGCAGTGCCGCGCAAGCAGGACTGGATGCCATAGAGACGAAACCTTTCTCCGTTCGAGATCCAGGTATCGCCCGTTTCCAGAGTGATGCCGGGCGCAAGATCGAAATACCCTTCAGGTGCGGCATTGGCCGCGAACGGCAACAGGGTCGCGACGAGTGCAGCAGCAAGCTTCATTGCGCCTTCACCCGAGGATCTGCCCACATGCCGTAGGAACCCTTCTGGCCGATTTCCTGAGCCTCCGTGAGATCAGGACGTTCGAATGAACCATCGGCTTTCTTAGTCAGGCGAACCGCTCCCAACGACAGAAGCTGCTCCTCAAGATTATCAACCGTGTCCATTGCGCCGGGATAGTTATAGTAGCCGTAGCAAGTGACATCCTGGACTGGGGCGGCCTGCTCGCTGATGAACGCCCTGCAGAACAGAACCTTGGGGCTTTGCAGCATCGTTTGGAGCTGCTGCGTACCAAACTCCTCGCAAGTCCCGGAATAGTCCTCCGCACGATTGACCAGATCGCCGCTGCAGGGCTGAACGCCGTACAGGTGCAACGTAGTCCCTTCATCGACACGAAAGTCGGTAGCCGAGACGGCCTTGAAGCCATTGGCCGTGGCGAAGCCTTTGCGATCCGCGACTTTGCCGGTCCCGTCATAATACTCAATGACGAGAACCGTCTTGCCCGGCGCTGCCAGCGACCGGATGTAGTCCAAGTTTACGGGAGATGCCGCGAGAGCCTGTGTTGCTATCACGCAACTTGAGAGCGCGGTAATGATGGTCCGTATCATGTTCTAGCCCTAACCATCCGTAGTACAATTGTTGACCCTGCAAAATAGGGTTTAACACCGATCAGAAAACTTGTAAGAGTGCATCAAATCGGTATCATATGTTCATTAACTCTAGTCGGTTTTCGTGGCGATCACAACACCGTTTGACGGGCGGGTGCGATGGATAAAAACACTATCTATGCAGGGTATATAGGCCCGCGAACCCTGACTAGCGCAGCATTATCCATGCTGCTCGCGGCCAATACTGCTGCGTCACAAGACCTAGCCACAACAGGGCGTATTTCCAGCGATTACAACGGTTCTGTGACAATCAACGAGGAATCTCTTGTCACGAACTTCGAAGATCGCTGGAGCGGTGTCGAGACATCAGAGAAGGAATTTGTCCTTGGTGCAAACGGTGTTGTCACGAAGGGCGGAGCTGAAGTATTGGGCGCAACGACGTCGAAAGATGTGGGCGTCAAAGGGAATCAAATTGATGCGTCTGTCAGCGCATATTTTGATGTCTCGGAGCGCGCCACCGGCCGCATAGAGCCTGTCCAAACTCCCACTCTAGATACTACATCTAGTGATGCCCCCGAAAATCTAGGGGAAGGAACTCCCGTTGGAGAGTGCGGGCCGTCGCCCCTGTCACCTGATGAGATTAAAGCGCTGGTTGCATCCACTGCGCGCCGATACAGCGTCGATGAGGGCTTCGCGGTTGCGATTGCCTGGGCCGAAAGTCGCTTCGATGAGATCCGCAATTCACCGAAAGGCGCACGCGGACCTATGCAGCTTATCCCCGAAACGGCGGCTCGCTTCGGTGTTCAGGACATTTGCGATCCCGCTCAAAACATCGAGGGCGGGATGAAGTACCTCCGCTTCCTGCTCGATGAGTTTCAGAACCCGCTTCTGGTCGCAGCCGCTTACAACAGCGGGGAGGAGCGCATCTATGAATATGGCGGCGTTCCGCCATTCCAAGAAACCGTCGGCTATGTCGCAAAGGTCGTGAATTTCCAGCTTGGCCTACCGATGCCAACCGGCAAACGGAAGGCGAGCGGGATCGTCCGAGACATGGCGGCAAAGAACACCAGCGATGCCGGAGTCATCGCTGTGGAGAAGACCGGCAAGTTCGTCGGCGGCGTGATGCATTTTTAAGGAGAGAACTATGAAGAACGTCGTTTCCCGGCATTCCGGGGCATTGAAGGCAGTAGCGGTCATTGGCTTGGTGGCAGCCCTGCAGGTTGCAGGCGCTGATCAAGCGCTTGCACAGGCTAGCGGTGGCGGCGGCGGTGCATTCGCCCCCCTTCAGACAGCCGTGCAGATGATCGTTGACTTCATCACCGGCCCCTTCGGACGTCTGATGGCAATCATCGCCGTGATTGGCCTCGGCTTCCTTGCCTTTGCCGGCAGGCTCTCGTGGTTCACGGCCGGAGCCGTCGTCATTGGCATCGGTCTCGTGTTCGGCGCCCCTGCCATCGTTGACCAGATGATTTCGTCGGTAGGCGGCGGCTGATGAGCGATTTTCAGGACGAGAAGCCAGCTTTGACGCCGTTGGTGATCGGCTTGACCCGTTCTCCGACGCTATGGGGCGTGCCCTACATGGCGGTCGTCCTGATCATCGGCGTGACAATCATTGGGTGGCTGGTGACGAACCATCTGGCGGCACTGCTGATCGCGCCAGCCGCCTACCTTGTCCTTTTCTCGCTTTGTGCCTGGGACAGCAAGATTCTCGACGTCCTGCAGGTCACGTCCCGCAAGACGCCAAGGACCCCCAACAAGCGCTTTTGGGGCACCAACTCATACGGACCATAGTAGATGCTGAAAGTCGTCAAGGAAGAGCTTGGGTTTGGGAAGGTCGCCGGCAACGAGCGGCCTATGTCCGTTCACATCCCCTACATGCGGCATGTGTCTGACACGGTCATCGGGCTCGAGAATGGAACCCTGATCAGCGTCATCAAGCTCGATGGACTGTTCTTCCAGACGGAGGACCAGGCCGAATTGAACATGCGTTCTGTTGTGCAGAACACCATGATCCGAGCACTAGGTTCGAGCCGCTATTCTCTTTGGTCGACCGTAATCCGTCGTGAGGTGGAGACCGAAATCGGCGGTTCGTTCGATTCCTCCTTCTGCGAGATCCTGAACGATCGCTATATGGAGCAACTTCGCAAGAAGCGGATGTTCACGAACGAAATCTACCTGACGATCGCGCGTTCGGGCATGAAAGGGGCGCTTGGCCTCGGCGACTCGCTAAAGCGGATCTTTGAACGCTCGAACAAGGAGGCCAGGGCCCAAGCGACCCGTGAAGACGTGACCGACCTTGAAGAGCTGGTTGGGAACATCGTGAAAGAGTTGCACAAGTACGGCGCAAAGCCGCTTGGCATCACGTATCGCAAGAAATCGGACGATACCGCGAAGAAGGACATCGATGGAGAAGAGGCTAAGGGCGATCCGTATTCGGAGCCCTGCGAGTTCTTCAACACGATCCTGACCTGCGGTGTGCCGCGAAAGATGCGGCTTCCGCGCATGGGAATCCGCAACTACGTCGGCACTTCACGGCTTCACTTTTCAAAGCGGACGATGCAGGCACAAGCGGCGGTGGAAGAAGACAGCCGCTATGCCGCTCTACTCTCGATCAAAGAATATCCTCCATTCACTGGTCCCGGCATGTTGGATGGGTTGCTGCAGGTGAACCACGAGTTCATCCTGACCCAGTCTTTCACCCTTGCAGACAAGCCGATCGCACAAGAGCGGATCAGCCGCCTTCAACGCCAAATCAAGGCCTCCGACGAAGCGGGTAGCTCGGTCGAATCCGACATCGACTATGCATTGAACAGCCTCCTCAATCAGGAGGCTGTATTCGGCTTCCATCACTTTTCGCTTCTGTGCATTTCGCGGGACCTCGACGGATTGAGCCGTTGCGTGTCGGAACTTGGCGCTTGCCTCACCGACATGAACATCAACTGGCTCCGGGAGGATCTTAATCTTGAAGCGGCGTTCTGGGCGCAGCTGCCGGGAAACCGCTCCTACATCTCCCGCATCGCCATGCTGTCGAGCGCCAACTTCTCCGGCCTTTCCTCGATGCATAATTTCGCGACTGGACAAGCGGATCGCACCCATTGGGGCCTGCCGATCACCATTCTGGAAACGACCTCACAAACCCCCTACTGGTTCAACTTCCACCGCCGCGATATCGGGCACTTCACGGTGACTGGTCCGACAGGATCCGGCAAGACCGTTGGTTTGACCTTCCTGCTGGCTCAGGCGATGCGGGTTTCACCCACGCCTCGCGCCGTGTTCTTCGACAAGGACCGCGGGGCCGAGATCTTCGTCAGGGCGATCGGCGGAGCCTACGAGGTTCTGTCTCCGGGAACGCCCACGGGCTTTAACCCGCTGCAATTGGAAAACACCGGCGAGAATCGGGAATTTCTGGTCCGTCTGCTCAAGGCCATGCTGCGCGGCGATCGACGCACCGACTTCACGCAAGAGGACGAGGACACGCTGGAAAAGGCAATCGTCCGGATCATGCAGGAGCCTGCAGCTCAGCGAAACCTCCCGAATCTTGCCGGCCTCTTGATGGGGCGGTCCAAGGCCGATGCCAACGATCTATACTCGCGGCTTCGTCCTTGGATCGAAGGCGAAAAAGCCTGGCTGTTCAACGCGCCCCATGACGTCCTGTCCTTCTCGGGTCACAGCGTATTTGGCTTTGACATGACCAACATCCTCGGAAACGAGGAGCTAAGAACCCCTGCGCTGATGTATCTTTATCATCGGCTGGACGAGCTGCTGGACGGTAACCCCGTCATGTTCTTCATGGATGAAGGCTGGCAGCTGCTAATGGATGACACTTTCAGCGCCTTCATCGTCGACAAGATGAAGACGATCCGAAAGCTCAACGGCATCGTGGGCTTTGGTACGCAGTCGGCCGCTGACATCACCAAATCCAAAGCGTCGCACACGCTCATTGAGCAATCGGCGACCAACATCCACTTCCCGAACCCACGGGCTGACGAAGAGAGCTACATCAAGCGCTTCGGCCTGACGGTGAAGGAGTTCAAGTTCATCAAGAACACGCCTCCTGAAAAGAGAACCTTCCTGATTAAGCATGGCAACGACTCTGTCATTGCGCGTCTCGATCTGTCGACAATGCCGGATCTCGTGAAGGTGCTTTCAGGACGCAAGGAGACGATCGAGGAGTGCGCGGCACTTCGCGAGCAGTACGGAGACGAACCCGAAAACTGGTTGGCGAAATTCTGCGGATGGGAGAAGGCCGAATGAGGAACAGTCGGACTCTAACGCTGCTGGTTGCAGCCTTGGCTTGGGGAACGGCGCCCCCCGCCTTCTCGCAGGTTCCTGTTACGGATGGCGCCCTCACTTCAACCGATGCAGTGCGCAATGAAACGACGAAGCAGATCGAGGAAACAGACAGTCGCCGGCACTCCGTGAGCAAGAGCGTCACCTGCTCGATGTACCGGCCGGGGCGCGGAGGTGATGCCCCCTCGGCAGCACAAGCCAATCCGGAGATTGTCGGGCTCGTGAAGCGAGTGGCGCGTGAGGAAGGGGTAGACGAAACCCTCTTCATGTCTCTCGTCTACCAGGAGAGCCGGTTCAATCCCTGCGCAAAGTCGCCTGTCGGCGCTATGGGCTTGTCGCAGCTGATGCCGGGCACAGCCAAGGATCTTGGCGTGAATCCTCACGATATCGAGGATAACCTTCGTGGCGGCGCACGCTACCTGAAGCAGCAGCTCCGGACCTTCAACGGCAATACCAACCTTGCGCTCGCCGCGTACAACGCGGGGCCAGGCAACGTTCGGAAGTATGGCGGCATTCCTCCGTTCAAGGAGACGCAGGGATACGTAGCCGCGATCAAGGGCAAGTGGATGCCTCAGTTTGGAGGCTCTGATGTGTCGAACATCCCCGAAAACTTCGGCGGAGGCACGTCGGGCTTTTCAGGTGCGAGAGACGCAACGATCAACTCAATGGCAACCAGCCAGTCGATTTCCGAAAACAGCGGGAACGTCGCGTCATGGCTTCAGCAACTCGGCCAGATGGAAAGCGGCACGATCCAAGACAGCTGGGACCACAATTCCGGCGCACGCAATGCGAACCTCGAGATGATGAACCAGGTCATCCGCCTCGGAACAACGATGGCGGAGCTTATGAATTCTCAAAATGCACTCGATCTGGGCGGGCTCTCGGGGTCTTCGCGGTCCAGCGACTACAAGCGAGACGAGAAGGAAGACGATCGCGAGGTAGCTGACCTCTGCGACAAGGAACTGCAGCTTGAGTGGAATCCGGAGGAACAGGCCTGCGTTCGAAAACTCGAACCAGAGGCTGACATGAAGCTGATGTTGAGCGCCGAATGACAAGGAGAACGGCCATGAAAAGAGCATTTCTGACTGCGTTTTCGCTAGCGATGGCGTCTACCGCACTTGCACAGGTTCCCGTGATCGACAGCGCCAACCTGAAGATTGCAACGGAAACCTCTCAGACGACGGATCAGATCCTGGATACGAACAAAGAGGTTCTGAAGACGGTTGAAGAGACGCTTAAAGCCGTCACGGGGGATCGAGGGAGCGTTTCAAATCCCATGCAGAACCTCGCCGTTGGTCAAGGGTTCAGCGTTTCTCAGATGCCGTCACTCGACAGCCTCATGCAGGGCGGAGTCCCGAACTTCGGCAGCATGGGCGGTGACATCGGCCAGATTGCCACCACCTTCATCAACGGTCTTCAGCTAGTAAAGAACTTGTCTGGCAAGGCGGACAGCACGTTCTCCGGCGACAAGTCCTACGAAGAGATGATGAAGACCGTCCTTGGAGTCGCTGCCCTAGTCACCGGCTCGCAACAGGCCGTTCAGTCGCGAACACAGGCATTCCAGCAGGCAGGTCAGCAGATCGGCCAGGCCGAAGACATCAAAGGGTCCATCGATCAGAACACGCAGCTGCAGGTTCAAACCGGCCTGACGATCAACGAAATGATTGGCGTGATGAATGGGGCGGTCGGCTCCCTGCAGGCTCAAAACCAGCGCCGCCTTGTCGACATCTCCAATACCAAGAAGGCGCTGACCTACGGTGACTAAGACATTTCGAGTGAAAGGCTTTGTGCTCCTCTCCGTTCTGGTTGCTGCCGGCGTAACTGGCTGCGCCGGTGCTCCGAAAGAGAAGACTGCACCATGCAAAAGGCCGGCAAACCTCACATCCTACGCCGAGGATCCGCGACAGGAATGTGGCCCAATGACCAGCGTGAATGGCAACCCATCGGAAGCGCTGGCGGCGATCGACGCTTTCGCTGCAAGCGGAGAGCAGTGACCCCATGAACTTTCTAGGCGGCCTGCTTGAGGCTCTTGAAGATGCAGGGCGGAATTTCTCCCAACGGGCTTATGAGGTCGTTGGCGACGAAATCATGCCCTTGCTGACGATCATGCTTATTGCCTACGTCGCCTATTACGGACTTCAACTCGTCATGGGGACCGCGCGAGTGACCGTCGGCGAGATCGTCGGCCGGGTCGTGCGGATGATGCTTATCGTCGCCTTCATTGATCAGTGGGGCAACTTCCAACTCTTCTTTTACGACTGGCTGAACAACACGCCGGAAGACGTGGGGCGGGCGCTCCTGACGGCTAGCAGTACCGGGATAACTGAGCCGACAGACGGCCTCTCCATGATTTGGGAGACGGCGAATGAGGCAGCAGCAGCATTCGCGGAGCAGTCAGGCTACTTCGCCATTCTACCGGGCCTCGTAGGGTTCCTGATCATGCTGGCGGTTGGGCTGTTCATTGCCGTTGCGCTTGCCATCCTCGTGCTTGCAAAAGTGATGATGTGGGTGCTGCTTGGCACTGCACCGATCTTTATCGCCTGCCTATTGTTTGATTCCACACGCCAGTACGGAATGGCTTGGTTCCAGCAGGTTTTGACGTACGCGATCATTCCGCTCTTCGTTTACGTCGTCGCCGCCTTTCTCATCACGACCATGGACGCTGAACTGCAGAAGGTCGCAGCGGCAGCATCCGCGAACGAGATCCAGCTAGACGATATCTCGGCTTTCGTCCTGATCTGTGCGGCTGGCGCTTTTGTCCTCTTCAACATTCAAACTCTCGCCCAGGGAATTACCGGGGGCGTGGCAACGGGCGTTGGGCAGATCGCTCGATCGGTTGGCTACGCTACCGGTGTTGCGCTGCCGGCACGAGCTTTGACCGCGACACGTTCTGTAGCCGGGAGGGCTGGAGAATTAGGAATGGCCGCACGCGCCAGAACCCATGCCGGCATGAGGGAAAACATCCAAAACGCCGGTGCAGCAGAAGCGATGCAAAACAGAATTACCAACAACAGTCTGCCCAACTAGGCAACTGGTGGCGGGAATTAAGGGCTAGGATACATGGCAGAGAATAACGATGCTCTCCGGAGCTATTTTCAGGATGGGGACCGTTGGGAACAAGAGATCGTCAAAAAGGCCAAACGGTCCAAGGCGTTCGCTTGGCTGATTACGCTGATCTTCGGCGGCATCACGATCCTGTCGCTCTCCGCATTGGTGATGCTCGTGCCCCTCAAGAGCTTCGAGCCGTACATTGTCGAGGTCGACAAGAACACTGGCTACATTGAGGTCAAGACAGGGCTGACCCGAACATCGAACATCACCGATCAGCAGGCGGTCACTCAGGCGAATGTCGTCCGTTACATTCGATCCCGCGAGGGCTATGATCCTTTTGCCATCGAGCAGAACTTTGGAATTGCAGCTTTGCTCTCCACCGGCGACGCAGCGCGCGACCTCCAGGCCCAATGGAGTGCCGCGAACCCTGACAATCCAGCTCGCCGGCTCGGCAAAAACAAGTCGATCACCGTCGACATAAAGTCTGTCACCTTCCCCAACACGACAACGGCGCTCGTCCGGTTCTCGACGCATGAGCGCTCTGATTCAGACGTCATCACGCGCCATTTCATCTCTATCGTTCGCTATCGCTACACGGATACGCCTGAGCGCAACGAATGGCGCTTCGAAAACCCGTTGGGCTTCCAGGTTTATGACTACCGCCGTGATCAGGAAACGGTGACCTCGGGAGGCCAGCAGTGAAATATGGCTTCCTACTGGCGGCGTCGATCGCCGCTCTCACGATGACTCACGCCTATGCGGCGCAACAGCCCCGCCCTGGCAGTCTGGATGCGCGTGTGACCAGTGTCGTCTATCAGCCGAACAACGTCGTAAAGGTGTCTGCGACCTACGGCATCTCGACGATGATCATCTTCGACGAAGATGAGAAGTTTGAGACGATCTCGCTTGGCGACACCGACAGTTGGCAGGTTGCCCCGTCCGAAAAGGGCAACATCCTTTTCGTCAAGCCTATAGCCAAGGACGTTTCCACAAACATGAACGTGGTGACCTCAAAGAGGATCTACTTCCTTGAGCTCAACGACTATGCACCGGAAGCAGGGAAAAAGGTCTTCGGAATTCGCTTCGTTTATCCGGAGAAGAACCTGAACGAGTCTCTGCGGAAGGAGGCTGAGTTTCGGGCAGCTAACCCGAACATTTCGAGCATCGACAAAGCGAACGTCAATATTGACTACTCTTTCTCGGGCGACGCGGCGCTGAAGCCGACAATGGTCTTCGATGACGGAAAGAAGACCTTTTTCAAGTTCGGCCGAGGGACCGTGCCGGCCATTTTTGCCGTTCAATCCGACTTCTCCGAGACCCTGCGAAACTTCCGCAAGGAAGGCGAATACATCGTCGTTGACGGCGTAGCCACGCAATACACGCTCCGGGACGGAAACCAGTGGACGTGCATTTTCAACCTCCGCAAGCCGGACTTTGCAGCACCTGATCCTGACATCATGGCTCCGAAACCGGATCCTGATGCCAGCAAACGCAGGAGGAGCGGCAACTAATGAAGCGCAGCCCTGAACTCGACGCAATGGCGGCGGCCGATGAGGCCGAAATCAGCAATCGAAACGTGAAGCGCAATCAAACGGTCGGCATGGCCGCCCTTTTGCTGGCTGGCGTCTTCGCCGCGTACCTGGTGCTCGCGACGTCCGGAGAAAGCCCGCCTGAAACCCCGCAAAGTGAGGAGGAGTTCCGTACCACGACCTTCCGGCCGCCCGGTTTCGTGCGCGATAGAGAACCCACTCCCCCACCGCCCGAACAGCCTGTCTTGGAACTTCCACCTCCGCCTCCTCCGCCGCCAGCTCCGCCGGTGGACGTCACTGAATTCAACGTGCCTCCCCCGCCCGAAGTCGTTCAACCGGCGAGCGCCCCCCCGCCCGCCGAAGAGGTGTTTCCGGAGCGATTTCGGTCAAAGCTAATCACGCTTGACCAGAACCTGGGAGGATCCGCGAATGGTTCGCTCGATGGCTCGAACAGCGGCACGCCTTTGACCGTCGCTGGCGAGGATCGCAACAGCCAGTACCTGTCCTCAGCGAGTGCGATCGGTGACCGTTCCGCCAAGGCCCGACAGATCGAGCGCATCGACGCCATGATCCCAGAGGGCACGCTGATCCCCGGCATCTTGGAAACGGCGATCGTCAGCGACCTTCCGGGCCAGGTGCGGGCCATCACATCCAAGGATGTCTACTCCTTCGATGGGCGGCGTGTCCTGATCCCAACAGGAACACGCCTGATCGGGGAATATCAGTCCGAAGTTACGCGGGGGCAGAAGCGGGTCTTTGTCGTGTGGACGAGGCTGATCCGGGATGACGGCGTGTCGGTGCGTTTGAACTCCATCGGCACGGACAGCCTCGGCCGATCGGGCCTGACGGGACATGTCGACAACAAGTTCCGTGAGCGCTTTGGCGCATCAATCTTGCTGTCGATCGTCGGAGGCGGTGCAAGCTATCTAACCGGATACGGTAGCGACTCCAGCTCCGGAAACGATGATGCCGAAAGAGGTGCTGAATTGGCGCGAGAAACGATCGCGCAGACCTTCAGCGACATGGCGAACACGGTCCTTGCCGAAAACCTGAGGATCCCGCCAACGATCAGCGTACCGCAAGGCGAGCGGATCTTTGTCTACGTTCGCCAGGACCTCGATTTCAGCGCCATGTACGACGATCCTGTCACGGAAGCGATGAAGGAGATCAAACGTGAACGTTATGGTAGGTAACACGACCGCTCATGATCCTCATTATTTCCTGAACCGGTCTCTGGAGCCCATCAGGAAATTTCTCGATGACCCGAAGGTGGTTGAGATTGCGGTGAACCGCCCAGGCCAAGTCTATGTTGAGCGCTTCGGCGCTGATCACATGGAGCATCATGAAATCGATGCTCTGACGGCAAGGGAGATCGAGAACATTGGCGAGCGGGTTGCCGCAGCGACAAAGCAGTTCCTGAACGCCGCTAATCCGATCCTTAGCGCAGCACTGCCGACCGGCGAACGTATCCAGGTCGTCTTGCCGCCCGCGGCACCCGACGGTGGGTCGATCACGATCCGTAAGCAGGTTGTGCAGAATTTCTCTCTGCAGGACTATCGAGACAACGGTTCTCTCGACAAAGTCTCGGTTGCTGTCGGGGGCCTAAGCGACGTGGATCGGGAGCTGATCGCCTATCTGCGCGCAGAGAAGATCTACGACTTCATCCATACGGCCATCACGAAGCGAGTTTCGATCCTGATCAGTGGCGGCACATCGTCGGGAAAAACCACCTTTCTGAACGCTTGCCTTAACTCTGTAGACGTGAATGAGCGGATCCTGACGCTTGAAGATACTCGTGAGCTATTGCCACCACAGAAGAACGCGGTCCACCTGATCGCGTCCAAGGGTGGGCAAGGTACCGCAAACGTGATCATTCAGAACCTCCTTGAATCGGCGCTTCGAATGCGGCCGGATCGCCTCTTTGTTGGCGAAATTCGTGGAGCTGAGGCCTTTTCATTCCTTCGCGCCATCAACACAGGCCACCCGGGCAGCATGTCGACAGTACACGCCGATACGCCGCTCGGCGCCTATGAACAGCTCGCCATGATGATGCAGCAGTCCGGCATGTCCGCCGGCTACTCCAAGCAGGATCTGATGTCCTACATCCAAATGGTCATTCCGATCGTGATCCAGCTCAGGCGGGAAGGCGGCAAGCGCGGGGTTTCCGAAATCTACTTCGCACGGGATGCATCATGAGTAAGGGGCTACAGGCCTTCTATCTGTTCTTCTGCCTGTTGATCGCATTTGCAGTCTGGATGCTGGCGTACGGGGCGGGGCTTCAGCTCTTCTACGGTGACGGTAGGATCCTCGAGGCGACAATCACCTCAAACCCATTCGCGCCAATTCAGCAGTTCTGGGCCTATAGCTCCTCCCCTTCCCTTCAAAAAGTCGCGCTCGGCTCCGTAGTGCCCGCGCTGCTCGTATCAGGCCTCATTGCTTATCTTGGGCTCAAACCTACCAGCAATCCATTAGGGGATGCAGCCTTTCAGGATCTCGCAACCCTTCGGCGCGGGAAGTGGTTTGGCAAGAAAGGTCACATATTCGGCCGCATCGGGAGCAACGTCCTCCGCGCGTATGACGATCGCCACCACCTCATTATTGGCCCGACGCGATCCGGTAAGGGCGCGGGCTACGTCATCCCCAACGCTCTCATGCACGAAGGCTCGATGATCGTCACGGATCTGAAGGGCGAGGTCTACAAGGCAACCGCCGGCTATCGCAAGCGCAACGGCAGCCAGGTCTTCCTGTTCGCGCCGGGTTCCGAGACGACCAACAGCTATAATCCCTTGGATTTCGTTCGTCCGGAGCGAGGCAATCGCACGACTGACATTCAAAATATCGCCAGCATTCTTGTACCGGAAAACACCGAATCCGAGAATTCAGTTTGGCAGGCCACAGCTCAACAGGTTCTCTCCGGCGCCATCAGCTACGTTCTCGAAAGCCCCTTCTACAAAGGGCGCAGGAACCTCGGCGAGATCAACTCCTTCTTCAACAGCGGGACCGATCTGCAGGCCTTGATGAAGTACATCAAGGAGAAGGAGCCATACCTGTCGAAGTTCACGATGGAGAGCTTCAATTCCTACCTGTCTCTCTCGGATCGGGCCGCGGCCTCGGCACTGCTTGACATCCAGAAGGCGATGAGGCCGTTCAAGAACGAACGCGTTGTGGCCGCAACGAACATGACCGACATGGACCTTCGATCCATGAAGCGTCGCCCCATCACAATCTACCTTGCCCCGAACATCACCGACATCACGCTTCTTAGGCCGCTGCTGACGCTATTCGTTCAACAGGTGATGGACATACTCACACTTGAGCATGATCCCAACTCCGTGCCGGTCTATTTTCTGCTGGATGAGTTTCGCCAGCTGAAGCGCATGGACGAGATCATGACGAAGCTGCCCTATGTGGCCGGCTATAAGATCAAGCTCGCCTTCATCATCCAGGACCTGAAGAACCTGGATGAGATCTATGGTGAGACGTCCCGACATTCGCTCCTTGGCAACTGCGGCTATCAGCTCATCCTTGGTGCCAATGATCAGGCCACGGCAGAGTATGCTTCCCGCGCGCTTGGCAAGAGAACCATCCGATATCAGTCTGAATCGCGCACTATCGAGCTTATGGGCCTCCCGCGCCGAACGAAGGTTGAGCAAATTCGTGATCGGGACCTGATGATGCCGCAGGAAGTGCGCCAGATGCCCGAGAACAAGATGATCTTGCTGGTGGAGGGTCAGCGGCCAATCTTTGGAGACAAGCTGCGCTTCTTTAAGACGCAGCCCTTCAAGGAGGCGGAGGCCTATTCTCAAACACACATACCGACCGTTCCAACTGTCGATTACCTGCCACCTAAACCTGTTCCAGCGACCACGCCAGCCTATGCCAATGCAGGCCAGGAACAAGCTGAACAAGCGGAAGCGATAAAGCCTGCGACTGAGGCGAAAGCGGAGGAGCCGCGGGCGCCTGTCCAGGAGGAGGCTCCGAAAGAGCCAGCGCCCTCCACCTCGCCCGCTCGTGTTGTGAATCCATCCGCCCTGGCCAACAAGAAGGCCAGCGCCGGGAGCACTCCGGAACCTGCTAAGGCAGCTGTGCCCGCTCCCAAAAAGCGCACAACACCTGTCTCAGAGAACGACATCGAAAAAGCGCACAATGATCGGGTTAGTCGTCTAAGGGAGGTCGTCGAACGGGAAGCCGAAGGCAAATCACCGCGCAAGAGGAAGAGCTTGGAAGAGCTATTCGCAGCGACCGTTCCTGATCCAATCATGGAACAGGCCGGCCGCTAATTCAGGTTCAGAAGGGCCAGAAGCTGGCTGCGTACTGACCCGCCTCTGTTAGCCAAGCCACAGAAGCATGATACCAGCCGATCACGGTCCCGTAGACCTTGATCAGGATCGCGAGGATCCCAACGGAGACCATACCCCACACCATCATCTTGCCGACGATGTCGGCAGACTTGGGGTCGTTTACTTCCACCAGGTAGGTGTTCTGATTACCGTCCTGCATGACACTTTAGCGATCACGGTCGTCCCGATTACGCTCCCTCTGTTCAACCTGTTCACGCTCCAACTCCTCGAGACGAGGAATGTGCTGTTGCGCGGGATCAGTCCGAGTGGTCTCGCCGCCCCGCTGGGCCGCTTCCCTGTCTCTGTTTACACGATCTTGCTGCCTCTGAGTAGCGTCCACCGTCTCAGCGAGCTGGTGAGCCTCACGCTCCGCTTGCCCAATCGGACGTTCCTCTTCCAGATCCACCCTGAGATCGCGTTGGCGATCGTCGGCAGTATCCTCAAGTTTCGGCTGCTTGTTTGACTTGTTTTCGTCCCCACGCTCTTCATTGCGCTCAATGGTCTCGATCTCCGCGCGCAGTTCCGGATCTTCGTTGGCAACATCCCGGAGATAACCGTTTCCGGTAGCGGCGAGTTGAGCTGCATGATGAAGCGAAGCCTCAAGGCCCTTCTCATACTGCTCCCGGTTTTCGTCTCCGAGCTCGCCGGCTCCGATATGGGCGAGGCCGGAGCGATAGTGTTCCACATTTGCCATCGCATCGTTACCAGCCTCAACGACAGCCTCTCCATGCTTGGCAACAGCCGCCTCCCACTGAAGGTTAGCATTCGTCTGCTCTTGCACCTCAGATGCCGTTCTTTCCGGCGCGACGCCACTTTCTCTGGAGACGTCACCAGCAGCGTTGCGTCCATCCTGCTCATCAAGCCCACGCTCCTTCATTTCGAGCATCTGCCTGCGCAGATCGACGATCTCGCGAGCGAGGGAGGAAACTTCTTCGAAGCCTGACCGGTCCTCTGGACCAGTGCTGCGCTGAAGGTTGAATAGAGCCGTTTCAACAGTCTTTTCGTACGCTTCGAACTCTGGGCGTGTCTGCTCGCGCATGTCCTTGGCCTCCGACAACATGTCTTTGATTGCTACCATATTGGAGCGGTAATCACCGCCGAAATCTGCATGAATGACTGCACCAGCAGGCGATTGATGGGTTTGGGCAAGGCCGTTTTCCAGATAGGAGCGATGCTGAGCGGCGTAGGCCGCAACCACTGTGTCGCCGGCGTTGACTGCAATCTTCTGCCAGGTCTCCTGCGCTTTTAGGATGTACTGGCGGCTTCTCTGGCTCGTCGCTACCACGCGCCGACCAGCTCGCTTTGCGTCATATCGCGCCTGCGCCGGATCGCTGGTGCCTACATGCTCGGTTCGACCGTCATGCTTGACGGCGCGAACCTGATTTCGCGTGAAGGCTGGCGGCGTGGCGAACTCTCGCCGATCGGTCATTTCCATGTTGATGCCGTGGTCACGAGCCTTCTCGGCCATGACCTCACGCCATTGCCTGAAGGTGGCCGGAGTCGTCTCGATCCGGTCGCCCGATTCCGAACGCATGGTAACGATGGCATGAGCATGAACATGCGGCCGCTTGCCCCCCTCCCCTGCTTCTTTCGGATCGCTCTCCGGATCGTGCATAGCGAAAACGTACCGATGGCCCGCAAACTGCTCAGCCAGGAAGTCGCGAACAGCTCCTTCGAAAGCGACAGCATCCGTGCCGGCACGCGCCGACATGATCACGTGCATCACGTCACGGCTCTTGCGGCTGTGCAGCTCATCCCGCCATTCCTTTTGCACCAGGTCGCCCGCAGCCTTGTCATCGGCAATCGAGCGTCCCTGATCGTCTCGAACGTCGTTCCGCTGCGCGATCAGGTCTCGCAACTTGGCAGCGCCATATTCCACGCCATTGCCATAGCCTGTGAACGAGAAAGCCGCGGGGGCCTCTTTAGCAACGGCGCTGGCGTCGAAACGCTCCTGAACGATGGCGGCCGCCTTCGCGTCAGCCGTCAGCCGCTCGCCCTGCCCGCTGCGCAACACAACATAGCCCTCGACCTTCAGCGATCCGTCGTTTCGGGTTTCGACAGAGTAAGCGTAGCGTCGATCACCAAAGCCACTGCTGAGAATGTCCCGCACCTGCTCATGCGGGTTCGAGCCGCCGGAAACGCTGACCTCGACGCTAAACGCGCCGATATCGCGGCTCTCGGTCCTGTTTTGGAAAAGGTGATCCCAATCGCCACGGAGACGCGCCAGCTCCTCACGGCCACGCAACGTCTCGCCGTTCTCGTTCTCAACCTTCAGCTCCCCCCCTCTGGAAACATAGTTGAGCATCGAGCCGACGCGGGCGCCACCACCGTAGGAAGCCAGTTTGACAACTGCTGGCTGGCTCCCTTTGGCAACGCTCGCAAGACGAACGTCCATTGATCGCATAGCACCCGAACCGGCAGCCATCGTCCTCGAAGGCGATGACACGTTGAATGCCGAAGTCCTCACCTCTCCCCTAGATCCCGACCCGCCTTTAGACATCCCAACCTGGTGCTGCAGATTCTTCAGTCTCTTCTCAAGCTCTTCCTCGACAGCCCTCCCACGGCCGCCGAGCGTCATTTCGTGCAATAGCGCCGCGCGCCTTTGCTCCCATTCGCTTGTGAAAGTGCCGAAAAAGAACTCCACGGCCTACACCTCGCCTCGGCGCTCATGCCCGGCACGGCGCGAGAGTGTCCGCAGCTCACTCATTACAGCCGCCTGAATCCGCTGGACATTGCCAAGGTTGATGTCCAGCTCTGAGGGATGGACACCCTTTCCTGCATTCAGGGAGCGGGCTACCTGATTTAAATTGATGCCGATCATCCGCATGTCTTCGAGCAACGCGGCCATGATCAACCTGTCTTCCGCAGTCAGAATGGGTCGAACGCCAGCACCCTCGAGGAGCAGCGAACGGAAAAAAGCAGACACACTCATACCGGCCGACTCGGCCGCTTCTTCGATGGCCGAATGCTCTGCATCGCTGACGCGCACGTTGATTAGACGCCCCTTGCGTTGCTTGGCTGTCGGCACTTCGACTGTGTCCTCACTCATCAATCAACTAGGCCTTCCCGGAGCTTTGCGACCCTCATCGTGGGCTTGTCCCACGATCGCAATGCAAAATGTAAAACATTTTTGCGTATCCTGCCACGCCTAACCTAAAGCACTACCCCATAATTTCAACCAAATTCCACCTCTTGATTGGCTCCGCTTCGCTTCGCACTCTTTCCGTTGGAACGCTCACCAGGATTCACCGCCAAAACCGCTTCTGAAGGCCTTTGTCTGTCCCTCGTACTCAGGCGAAAGGGACGCTTCGCTCTTCGCCCTTGCGCCCTCCGTGCGAGCGCCAAAGACGGCCTCACGCGGCTCCGGGGTTCACCATTCGACCTAAGCACTCGATTAAACCACACGACTAACTCGTGTGGTTTTATTGATGTCCAGTAGCGTGCGGTCACACGCACGTTCTGATCTTAACCTGCGTGTTGTCACATGGTAGATTCCCTTTGATGTGAAGATCTTGACGACGATACTTATGTTCCGATCGAACACACGTCAGACCGCTAGGGACGGGGTGAAGTCTTAGACAGGAAGTGGATCGTGAAATGGCAATTTGCATGTCGCTGGTAAGCGGCAAGGGCGGCGCGGGGAAGACGACCGCCGTAATCCTGATCGCCGGGGAATATGCGCTTCAAGGTAAGCAAGTGCTTTTGGTTGATGCAGACGGACGACAAAACCTGAATGAGTGGTGGTCCCGTTCAGAGGCGAAGGACAACAGGCCAGACGGCATTGAGCTTCGAACGGCAGTAACTAACGCATCACTTCAGCATATTCTGGAGAACGAAACCGCCGGGTTTGACGTCGTGTTAATAGACTCCCCCGGGCAAGACACCGTGCTACGGGACACGATCATCGCCGGCTCGGACATCGTTATGACCCCGATCCAGCCAAACCAAGACGAGATCCTTGCTGCCGGCCAGGCAGCAATGGACGTGGCTGACACCTGCGATCGTACCGGGCGAAACATTCAACATCTCAACTTCAGAACCCGGATCACTCTCCCCGGCCGCTCACTGGAAGCTTACCGCCTGATCCGCCCCTTCATCGCAAACCTGCAAGAGCAGGGATATGATTCACACCTCCTTGATACCGAGCTGTATGAGCGAAACCCCTATCGGGACATCAGACTGGGATATGGGACACTGCAAATGCTTGAGCTCAGCGACTCGGTCAGAAAGGCCCGGAGTGAGGTTATGGGCATGATGCAAGAAATTGAACGTTTCCTAACAAACGAGGAAAAGAGGGCGTAAGATGGCTAAAGGGACTTCCAGTATATCTGATTTTCCCGTTGCACCGCGACGGTCACGGGGGAATGTGCCCAATTCAATGTCGCAGCCGGCTATAGACAACGAAGCAGAAAACTTGGTGGCCAGCGATCATCCAGACCAGGTTGCTATCGAAGAAGCTCCCGCGAAGGTCCCTGACGTTCAAGTGCCACAACGGTCGAGCTTGATTCTGCCATCACCGGAGGCTCGCCGGGAGAGAGCGACGAGCAGATCGTTAGAGCGTGAGGCATCCAGAATACGACTGCAGGAGCTGAAGCAGAATAAAGCGCGGGAGAGCAAACACTTCGTCAACTGCCCCCTTGATTACGATACTAAGAAACGTCTGGAGCGAGCAGCCTCTGAAAACGACTTGAAAATGACGGTGATCGTCAAGGCCGCGATCGACCAGTTTCTGAAGGATAATGGTTATTGATCCTCGACCTTCGATTCCTGGGCGGGGTGGCGCTAGGCGCAACCCTTGGATTTTTGATCAACCCTGAAGCGACGGAGAAGGTCGGGATCGATATTCGCGCCATAAAGAGAACTTTACTCAGTGTCGGCGCCGCTCCACCGGAGCCTTTTAAGCAAACCGACTGGCCAACGGACGATCGCGCCAAACGCGAGCTGTTCCGGTTTGCAATGTGGGACTTCGAGGAACACGGACCGAAGTCTGAGATCCGGATCACAAGATGCATCAGCATCGACCAGTTCTCCCTAGCTTGCGAAATGCGCGTGAAGTTGAGTTGGGTCAGCGAGGAGAGGATCCTCGAAGGCATTTTTCAACCCAATGCCCGAAGCTGGAATCTGATTGCTGCGAAGGCGGTGAACAGGAATGCTCGCAGTCAAACTTGACTCGAGGCACAACGCGCCTCTGAGTTGCGCATTTCGATCCCAAGAGAGCAATGTTACAGATCATTCCCCCCAATATTGTTAGGTTTGTGTGACTGGCGCGCAGGATGACAGTGCCTTAATGGCACGTTATGGTGCGTGATATCTGCCACTGGCGGATTTGGGGACTGAGGGAATACCGACGGTGCGGAATCTATCCGACTATATCAATTCAAGGGAACTGGTTGAGACCACAGATCCAGATTTCCAGAGACCCTTGTACCGCCAGGAGGGCTTCGACGGCATTGTCAGCTTCGGGGAGATCGACGCAAAGCTTTCCGCATTCCTCTTAGACGAACGTGCGAAAACTGGTTTGACCCAGAGTGATTTCGCGACCTTGGCTGGTCTCGCACGAGTGGTTTATAGCCGCTATGAACTGAACATTTCGCGCCTTACCGTATCACGAATGATCCACCTTTCCGAGCTCCTTGGTTTCCTGCCAATGCAGATGATTCATGCTGCGGCACCTCATCTTTACGGCAAAGATCCTCAAGAGGCCGATGATCGGGTTGAATTGTTCAGACTTATTCATGACCTCCCCCACGACACCATACGCAGTTTGATTGGCATAGTTGGCCAATTGACGCCAAGCGATGTTCTTGAGGCTCGACAGAAAGCGGAAGCGGAGGCTGACGCGCAAGCTGAGGCTGAACGCCAACGATTGAACCGAAAA
The DNA here is from genome assembly GCF_000967425.1 of Pseudorhizobium banfieldiae. Taxonomy (NCBI): domain Bacteria; kingdom Pseudomonadati; phylum Pseudomonadota; class Alphaproteobacteria; order Hyphomicrobiales; family Rhizobiaceae; genus Pseudorhizobium; species Pseudorhizobium banfieldiae. The sequence continues at coordinate 70,396 of NZ_FO082821.1, read as the reverse complement.
GCTGCGAGAGCCAGCAGGAGAGGCCGTCCGCCTGGTCGCCCACCAGGTCGCAAGTCATCTACAACCGAAACACCTACAGACGAATGAGAGCTGAAACCGATCGTAAGTGCTGTCAATGTAGGAAGGCTGACTTCAGGCCTTTTCCATCGAGACCTCACCCTAGTGCGTCAGCACAGCCCCTCACCCTGCTTTCCGGCCTCCGTTCGTATTGGCACGCATCAACGACATCAGCATTGGTCCGAGCCCGAACTCCCCTGCCCTCGCTCGACGCGTGAGATCGCGGAGATATCCACCTGCCGAATTGATATGCCCTGCCCTCTCCAGGATTGCAGCCATAGCAACCGCCGCGTTCTCCGGCCCCATCACCTCACACGCTTCCTGGTAAGCCGACGGGCTAACACCAAGCATTGATCGAACCACCACCGCGGCCCCCATCAGCTCGCGCCAATGGTAGATCGTCCCCCCGGGCCCGTAATCCAAAATCTGCGGGCAGGCTTTCAGGACCATCGACAGCGGGAACGACTTCATCTGTTCCGGCTTTGCCAACGGCTGAGCAACCGCTTTGGGTGCTACTTCCAGCTCGACGGCTCCGCCCTGCTCTTTTCCAGAGCTAGGTTCAAGTTCATAGATGGATTCGGGTTTTGAATTCTGTATGTGACAGCCATTTTGAACAGCATTGCCGTCCATATTTTGAGAATCTAACTGATTTTCCAGAAGGTTGAGGATTTCGGTGCGCAAAAGCTGCATCTCGTCGAGGATTGCCTCCACCTGGCGACGGTCAGGATTGCGGGGGAGTCGGCTGACAATGCCGACATACATGTCTTCGATGGCTTCCCAGTCGCCGTCGGCCCCCTCCTCCATCGCGGCGGAAATTAGCTTGCGTACATCACGCCGGCAGATAGTCAGCGCCTCTTTGGCTCGTCTGAACTGCAGGCGCTCGGCAGCGACTTCCTGTGCCAGACCTGCAAGTTCCGCAGCGCGAGCCAAAAGTGGAGAAAGATCGAATCCAAAAGCCTGCTCGATATCGCCACCCTTGTCCCGGTGAGCGTAGCGCTTGCCGTTCGGACTATCCTTGCGCTGGATGAGCCCGGCCTCGACCAAGGCAGCCAAATGCCGCCGCAAGGTCGTTCCGGTTATGCCGTGCGCTCTGACAGACAGCTGAGCATTGGATGGAAAGACCACCAATCCACTATCGCAGTTGAGCTCGCTCTCTGGATAAAACGTCAGCAATGCGTCCAGCACAGTCAGCGCCCTGTCCTGGAGGCCAAGGCGTTCACGGGCCTCACAAGCGTCGCGAAACACTCTCCATTTTTCGACCGGGCGGCTTGGTTTCGTCTCGGACGTCTGGAGCTGCCTCTTTACAAGAGCAAGCACAGCCGGCCGCCGCCCAAAGGGCGTCGTCACATTTCCCGTCTGCATATTCCTTCACCTTTCTTCAGGCAAAAGAAATCCGCTCACCAAAACGATGCCAAAGACTCTTGACTGGGATTCATGGAAATGCGATTCTCGATCTTGCTAGGAATTGAGAGAGGCTTCCATGACGGAAACGTTTTGGGGGCCTTTTTCTTTTGTCGCGGTCTCTCCTCTTGACCAATTAACGAGTGTCTCGATCACACCTCTTGGTGAGTTCGATCTGAACGATTGTTGTATTCGCTTAGAAGATCAGGCATTCGGTCCGCGAGCCAGCGCGCGAAAGCGCGTTCCTGCTTCGGGATTGAGACCGTAGTTCCAGCCGAATTACTCTTCATGCGGCCAAAAACTCGGTCACCCACGGCGAAGTCAACAATCTCTTCAGCTGGCTCCGTAGTCACTTTGTCGGCCGCTGAACTTGCAGCTCGTATCGCTTGGGCAATACGGCTGGAGCTGTCAGCGCCTCGAAACTCGACCGTGTCGATTATTTTACGAACACGTGCTGCGCTGCTCGGATCTTTCAGCAACTCGGCAAATGCGGTCCATTTCGGTCGACCAACTCCCTTTGCTCTTCCGATCGCAAGAATGATGTCTTCGGGAACCGCCTCCGTCACTCGAAAAAGATGCGATATTGCCGCTTCTGAAGCTCCCAAGATTGGGCACATGGCGCGATGGGAAAGGCCAGCACTTTTCAGCTGTACGGCCCACATTGCCTGCTCAATCCAGGTCAGGTTTTCCCGAACACCATTCTCGAGTGATTGCTCTTCAATCAACTGCCGATCGGAAAGTTCTCGAACATAGGCTCGGATCTTTATGGTCTCTGGGCGATCCGATTCTGCCATTATGGCCTTGATCGCTGCCCATCGACGGTAACCGTAGGCAAGCTGGTAATGATCCGCTCTCGTCGGATGCGGCCGAACAAGAACTGGAATTTTTTGGCCTTCACTTGCGATTGAAATCTTAAGCGCCTCGAGCTCTTTGGCCGCGTCCTCGTCGTTGCCAAAGCGATCTCTATAGGGGGAGCGGTCGATACGGTCAGGATCGAGTGAAATGACACTATCTTCTGTGAGCTGTGTCAGTGCCCGACCCACATTGGAAATGACAGGTGAAGAGTGCCGCCGCGCCAGGGAGGGCTTGTCGGACGCGTCCGAACACACAGGAGATTCCGTCCGGCTTTCGGCGGCCGCCATTCGCTGAAGGATGCTTTTCTTCATGTGCTACGTCCCCAAACTTTGTGAACGAGGTCGAGGATCTCGGAGTTAACTCGGTCAGCGCTCTCAATTGCGCGCTTCAACGCTTCACGACCGACCTCACCCGACTCAAGCTCGTATAGGGTCTTCTTCGCTACCGCTGCACCGGCGATTGCCGTCGATTCGAGCGCCTCCGCAACGAGTACATCATCACCAAACAATCGGCGCATGACTCCGGACATGTACTTCTGCGGCCCGTCATTCGGGTTCACGCGCGTGAGCAGGAAGCGGAAAAAGTCATGCTCGAATTTAGCTCCAAACTGCCCCAGCACCTCCGATAGATCGGAGATCATGATCAGGAACTGATTGCACGATGCAACGTCGAGCATCGCCGGGTGAACGGTAATGATTAAGGACGTGGCTGCATAAAGAGCAGCGAGTGTCGAGTATCCAAGGGACGGTGGGGTGTCGATGATAACGATATCGTATCGATCATCGACGCGGGCCAGGGCACTGCTTAACCGCTCGAAAAACAAACCCAGGTCATCTCTTGTTTTCGAGGTCAGATAGGACGGGGTATCAAACTCAAAGTCCATTAGCTCCAGATTGCCAGGAACTAGATCGACACCTGGGAAATAGGTTGGCCGGATCACTTCAGCGAGCGGCCGCCTCTCATTGTCATATCGAATGGCTGCATAGGCTGTCTGGTTCTCGCCGAGATCGAACTCGGGCTGAATACCAAATAGCGCAGTCATCGATGCTTGCGGATCAAGATCCAGACACAAGACCCGATAACCCTGAAGCCCTAGAAAATGTGCGAGATGGATAGAAGTGGTTGTCTTGGAACTACCACCTTTAAAATTCGCCGTAGCAATTACCTGAAGCTTTTCCCCTTTGCGACGATGCGGAAGCAGCTCGCCAGCTTCGTCAGGACGAAGTTCGGCCAGGAATCGCCTCAGTTCCTTGACCTGCTCTATCGTGTACGTTCGCCTATTGTTTTCTGCGCGCTCGGGCAAAGGCCCCTTCCCTTCCAGCGTCAACTGGCGAAGAGTACTTTCCGGAACCTTGAGTAGCCTCACTAGGTCAAGGGTTGAGAATGTCCGGCCAAATGTTTTCTGCGCAGAGGGTGGATAGACAGCTTCACGCATATCGTTCAGCTCCGCAGAGAGTTTCGAGGTGTAGACCTCGATCTTCGACGCAGTGTCTCTGACGCTCTGAGAAGCTGGCTGCAACATTCAAACCTCTTGACGGTTCTGATCACTTTACGAGATCATTTCCGTCAGGGATGCCAGACTGACTCCGATTCTTCAAGGCGTTTTTCGTTAACAAGAAGTTAACGCATCCAGGATGCCCGACTTTACAGTTGTAAAGTTTTGGATCGATGCGCATGAGGCCCGACAGTTTTGCTAGGGCCCCTACCCTGTAGAAGAGCTGAATTGTCGGAGATAGTCAGCGACTGCCTGAGCCTTCGCGGCGGCAGTGATGACTGCACGTGAATCCTGCTTCAGCACCTTGAGCCAGTTTTCAACGTAAGTCGCGGTGTTGTCTCGCGGATCATGCTCAATGCCAAGATCGGCGCAGACAAACGCGGCTGAGATTTCGGCAATAAGCTCCTCCATTGCGTAGGTCTCGCTCCCGAACCGCCCGCTAAGGTCACGATCAAGGCGTGATTTTGCGCCGCTCCAGTGCCCGAGCTCATGAAAAATCGTGCTGTAAAGATGAACCTCGCTGAGGAACCGACCGCGCTCCGGCATTTGAATGTCATCGGGGCCAGGGCGATAGCAGGCTTGCTTTCCGCCGTAGGCTATCTTTGCGCCTGTGGCCCGAATGAAGGTTTCGACATGGTCGATAACCGGAACCGGCTCGATCGGCGCCGCCTCGGCCGGGCTCTTGAAGCGGTCAGGCAGGTTGTCGATCTGCTCGACGTTGAAGACGGTGTAGCCCTTGAGATAAGGGATTGCACGATCGTCCGCCTCCTGCTCCTTCGGCGTGAAGGTGCCGTACTTGACGACGAGGGTTCCTTGTTCGCCCTTGCGGACCTGAGCACCAAGCTCCTGAGCCTGCCGGTAAGTCATCCATGTGTTTTCGTCGTAGCCGGCGAGTTGCCCGGAGAGCCACAGCATGACCACGTTGATGCCGCGATAGGCTTCGCCGGAGGCGCGGAGCGGCGTAGCCGACCTGCGGCTGTTTCCGCGCCATGGCCAGATCCAAGGCTTGGTGCCGGCCTCGAGCTGCTGAATGATGGTGTCGGTGATCCGCTGGTAGGTGTCCTTTACGCTCTGCATCGCCGTCTCCTGTTCGTTGGTTGACGGCAAAGATCCGAAGATAGCGAAACGACCCCATGCACCCGTAGGGCCGCAACGGAGTGTAGGACCGCGCAAGCGGTTGAATGGGGGAGGGGCTATCGTAGTTTGTCCGTCAAATCATCCAACGGACAGGGGAGAGCGCAGAGCTCCGGCACCCCGGCCAATGACACAGGCCCTCACTGCAGCGACCGGGTCGCAGGTCAGCGCTCTCGGTCGTCTTGGTCGCGGTTTCGCTGGCGATCGACAAACTGCTGCGCTTCGATAGCCTTAAGCTCGGCGTTGATGTGCTGCGACTGAGGCTCTTGGGCCTTTTGCTGACCTGGCTGCGATTGGGCATCTTGGACCTGTTCCGGCCGCCCCAGAGTCTTGAAATCAGATCGAGCGGTGAACTTCACCTCCTCGTCGTCGGGAGGCATCCGCTCGGGAAGGTCAGCGCGGTCAACGGCCACAATCCCCCTGTCGGTCACGAGGCTCGCCACGCGATTGTCATGCCCGAGAACCTGTCCTTCGATCACTTCGCCCGGGCGGGCCGTGCGGATGTTGTGCTCGAACGGTTTCTCGCCAGCCTGCTCAAGATCTGACATGGCACTGCGGATAGCCTCGCGGCGGTTAGGATCCATCGCATCCTGGATGAGATGCTTCATCGCCGGACTGGACGGATCATTGGTGGTCTCAATGGATGCCTCGATCATGCGAGGCTTGGTGATGACGGTAAGATCGATGTCATGACCGTAGGTGCGGCCCAACGAGACCACTAGCGCCTCGTTTGCCCTTCCATTGCCTTCCCGAAAAGCGTGAACGTAATTCAGCTCAGAAAGGACGTGCGCGGCTTTCTCAGCAAATTGCTCAGGTGTCGCAGCTCTTAGGCCCTGATCGTCTCTGGCGGGCCTCAGCGCCTCGTTGAGGCCCATTTCAATCCGCGAACCGTGCAGGAAGGTCGTGTCGCCCTTCGAAAGCCCACCTACCGGCTCTACCCGCTGCCCATCGACGACAGGACTTTCATTGCGCGTATGTCCTGCCCATTCATAGACATCCTGAAAGATGTAGCCGTGCAGAGCCTTCAGATGCGCTGCGTCGTGATTACCGGTAGGGCCTTTTCCCTCGGCGAGCTCCGTTTGTCTCAAAGCCGTAAAAGCGTATTCGGCTTCACGCAGCGCTGAATGGCTCCTGATATCCAGTTTGTTCTTCAGAACATCCTTGAAATCCTTATCCTCTGAAGTGTTGGGATAGGTGTAGGAGCCTTTGGCTTCATCATCGCGGACCACGCGAAACCTCATGCAAAAAGGCCGCCTGAGATCACAGGCGGCCGCGACAAATCTCTAGGTGATGATCAAGCCCGCTTGAAGCGGGACAGCAGCTCTTGGCGCATTTCCTCGGAAGTGATGTCTCCCGCAACGTAACGGCCGTTTGCTTCTTCCAAAACCGGATCGCCGGTGTAACCCTGCCGCATGTTGGCGGCGCGAGCCTGATCGACGGCCTTCTTCCGGGAAGCAACAGCTTCCGGAGAGCGATCGGGGCGGGGGGCATGAACGTTCATCGGCAAAGCCTCCAGTTACTGCTCAACTTAGCATGAAACGCGCCGAATATCCAGCGAAAGCGAGGAAATCCGGCTCTTTGAGGGTGGAAACCCGATCAGAGATCGGGCCTCCAAGAGCAATCAATCGCGCGGTTCCCACTCGATGATGGCCTGCAGTGCCAGGTCATCTTGGCCGGGATAGCGACCCAGGTTGGCATTGAAGCCGAGGCGCTTGATGGAGAGCGTGTAGTAGGGCTTCCCTTCGCCGCTGGTCTTCTTCCAGATGCCGCCAACTTCGATGTCGTGGCCGCGAGGTGACTTGGCATAGACGCGATGCGTCGGAGCCTTTTCGTTTGTGGAGTCGAACGGTGTAACCTTGATGTCCAGGTCCCGGTCGATGGTGGAGATGAGGCCGGTTCCCTTGGCGTTGTCGATGTCGTCTTTGTCGAACTGGATGAAGTTGGTCATGCTCATGTTAATCACTCCTCTATGGTGGTTGCGATGATCGTTCATAAGGCACGGCGAAAAGCGGTGCGCACCGTAGGCCGGAGCGCAGCGAAGGAGGCTGGGCGGCGGAAAATTTTGTTTCGCGAGGAAGCCAAAGGCGGGGAAAATTTGGAGACGAACAGCTTTGCGCTAACCGCGTCGCCGTGCGAACGGGCATCAAGAGCAACCACTTTGGAGGTGTGGGGCCTGAGCGCTTGCAGCAATACGTCACCTCGACAAATGGGACATCTACACTGGTAGCGGGCGGGATTGAGCTGAATGCAGCCGAACCAGCAGCCTGAAACAAGAGGCTGGGGTAACCGATGGTTTCGCCATAACATGAGATCTCGCCATCTGTTGCCCATATGAGCGCCCCAGTCGTTCAGTTGCCGGAATGGCTGCGGCGATAGGAGGAGGGCGGTTCAACCTGGGCGCCCCACAAGCCTTGGCCTCGCTGTCGGGCACGATCCTCGGCGTGGCGGTACTGGCTCAGGTCGATCGGGTGGGATCTTGGCAGATAGCGCAACAGGAGGCTGGCTTGGCCCGCCTTCACCATTTCAAGGCCAATATCCGAGCCATCGACGAAGCACTGGCCGACAAGGCGTTTGTACTGGTCTCGATCGACTTCAATGCAGCGGACATGCTTGCCATCGATCAAGCTGGCGAGGAACCGTCGTGCCTCGATGCCGCACCTCCATATCGCGCCATTCCTGAAGCCGGTTTGATCGCGCTCACAAGCATCAATAGCCGCAATGCGGATCCTCTGCTGACGAATGCTGAAGGTGTCTCCATCAATCACCCGCGCCTGGCCTGAAAAATCGGCCGACGCAGCGGAGGCAGTGAACAGAAGCGCAGCCAGCGCGGCTCCCACCAAGCGAATATTCATCAAGTGCGCGCCTCCATTGAATTGCGGGCTGCCAGCCCAAATACCGAGCGGTTCAGGTGAAGCTCTCCGCTCGCGGCGCGGTCTGTCATGGCCCGCAAATACCCGCCCGGCGAGCTGATTTCTGCGCGCGTGTATTTCTCAAAGGTGAGAGCGATCGCAACGGCAGCCGCCTGCTGGCCCATTCGGTCCACGGCCCGCTGGCGCGCATCCTCGGACACGCCGGCGATGCGGCAAAGTTTGGGAGCGATCCGGTCCAGGTCCGCCCAACTACGCGGGGGCTGGTAGCCATATTCGGCAAGGCTTGGCGTAGCCCGCCACACATCTTCCAGCGCCACAAGTGAAGGCCGCACTTGCAGTTGCCTATTGCTTTGGCGCGAACGGCTCCCCAGGCTTTCCTCAAAAGCCCTCTTGCTGGCGGAGCCAGCCCTTAACGAACTGATTTGTTCGCCGTTAGGCGAACGCCGTTCATCATTACGAGCTTCAAAAGGTCTTGGGGTTGTAATCTGTATGTGCATGTCGTTTTCGACATCCGCGCATGTCAGATTTGCATCTATGTCGGGCGCTTGCGGGGACCGATTCACGTTGCGCAATCGGTCGGCAAGCCACTCCAAAAGCATTGTTGCCTTCCGGCGGACATGGGCCGGTGCGTGCTTGGCCGATCCTATGAAGGCCGCGATCTTCTCAACACGGGACCCGATCCGCCCGAGAATGGCTTCCCCTCGCTCGGTTGAGGACGCCAGAGCATATCTCGCGGCACGCAGAGCGTCCCGGAAGCGACGCGCCGCGCTGTCGCGCACTCGAATCTCTTCCCGTTTCTGGCGCACCAGCTGATCAAGTTCATGGTGCCGAGCGATCAGGACACGCAGATCAATGCCGCAGGCGTCGGCAATATCACCTTCGCCGTCACGGATCGGGTAGCGCTTGAAATTCGCACTGTCCTGCATGGTGACAAGGCCGAGGTCGTACAATCGGGAGAGAATCCGGCTTACGCGCCCTGGCGACTTGTTGATGTCATAGCCGAGCTGTCGGTTCGACTTGTAGACGATCGGCCGCCCTCCTTTGTCGAAGGCGTCTGCCTTGGCGGTCGTTATGATGGCTTCCAGCAACGCATATTCTGCGGTCGTAACCATCCCGATTGTCATCAGGTTTCTTGCAAGTACCGCCAGCTGGCCGCGCGTCACCGTTCCGATTTCCGTTGACTGCGCCAGTCGCCGGAATTCGGCTCGCTCCTTCGTCATTCTGCGACCTGTCGGCCGCTTGTGTTGTGTGGGTTCCCCCATCGTCCGTCTCCTGTCAGAGGCCAGACAAAGCTCCGCCGTTCACCGAAAAGGTGTTTTGATTATTGACATCGGAGGGGAGGTCTGCGAGAACGGTTTTGGCTTATTATTACCGAACTGCAGACCGCTTCCGGATTCTTCGGGAGCGGTTTTTCTTTTCTGGGCCGGGTGTGATCTCCAAAAAGCTGTTAGAATGTGTGAGTCGGAATCGGTTACGGTTCCGCTCGTTACGATTTGTAGCCTGAGATACCGGATTGATGCAAGTTGACACATTTCCGCGCTGCTGCGCCGGTTCAGCCGACATCTGAAATAGCGCTTACGTTTCAATTTGTTAGCATGCTTTTCCGCGTCTTCGCTCTCTTCACACTGAAATCTGGAACGTTTCCAGAGTAGGATTTACCCCCCGTTATTGTTGGGGAAATTCAACCGGGTGGGGAGGAGAGTTTGAGAGGAGGGGGCGCGGGCCTCCTCTCAACAAGCGGCCTGATGTGCCGTCCCCCGATACGTTTCTGCCTCCCAGGCACCTGCGAAAGCGCCCGCATTGGCTCGATGCCAAAGCGGGCGCTAAGGTGCGATCTTGCAGTAAACTCAGCCGCGCTGAATAGCCTCCTCAAAGTGGGTCGGTGGCAGATCGAAGGCCTTTAGCGCTGTATCGAGTGCCTTTTGCACGTCATCCCAATCAACATGCTCCGGATCGTTCAGGTAGGCGTTGATTAGCTGGCAGCAGCTTTCGGCGGCAAGGGTCGGATCAGGTACGGAATCAAGCATGGCTTGTCCTCTGGAATAGGGTAGCCGGTCACGCTGGAGGACGTGACCGGCGGAAAGCAGCGGCGGGATTATTCCGCTGCCATCGGGAACGAGTGTTCGTTCTTGTCCTCTGAGGTTTCAGCCTCACCCTCTGCGTCGGGGTCAGACGCGATCCGAACGTGAGGCGGAAGCCAACCGCTGTCCTTGATGGACTTGGCGGCATACTCCGCAGCCTCACCCTTCTTCATGTTGCCGACACCCGCGGCGAAATCCTCGCCGCGCACCTCGGCAACAACGGCTTGAATGGTCGGCCTGTTGACGTGGCTGAAATAGCTTTCCGCCGTAGTCTCAAACCAGTCATGCATGTCCACGTTCAATGCGCGGCCCATCTGGTCGGCATGGGCCAGCGCTTGGCTGCGACTGCTGAACTTCTTCTCAACCGCATTGACGGAATGGGCGGCGGCATAGGCCAGAAGCTGCAACAATTCGCTTTGTGATTGATCCATCAGCCATTCCCAAAGGTCAGCAGGATCGCCGGGAAGCCGATGCCCATAGTTTTCCTCAAGGCTTCCCCACGCCTCAAGGGCCTTGTTCTCGGCGGGACGCTTCATCGAACCGTCCAGCACTTCATGGGTGACAGAGATTTCAAGCGCGCTCTGGTGGCCGGGAATGCCCCATGCCGTACGGTACTGCACCTTGAGCAGTATCGCGTGGACGACCGCCACAAGCGCAATGTCGGGATTGTTCGCCAGCTCGACACGAAGTGCCGCCGTCTTCTGAGCGGTCAGGTCTTCAATCAATGCGGCTGAATGGGTCAGCCCCGTAGATTTCGAAGCGCCGTCAGCCTCCTCGGTCGCCCCGCCTTGCTTCCCTTCCGTGGCCTCGGCCTTCTTCTTGTCCTCGTCGCGGACAAGGCCTCTCAGCACCGACAACTTGCGCCAATGGTCGATTGTGACGATTGCCCCTGCCATTGCGAGGTCTTCGCTGCGATAGGCTTCTTCGCGCTTCTGCAGGACGGCGATTTCCTGCTCGACGGCGGACAAGGCGGCCTCTGCACCTTCATCCTCCTGATCCGCATCGATCTGCGCCGCCAGTTCGTCATAACGCTCAGTCAATGCGTCAAGCTTGGCTTGATCCTCGTCGCTGAGGTCCACGCGCTGCGGGTAAACCCGGGCCATCTGATAGATGTTATCCGGCTGCTGAGCGCACCACTCGACCCATTTCCAGCCTTCGGCCTTCACAGCTTCCGCCTCGACCTCCAACTTCTCGGCAACCAGCTTTTCAAGCAAGCCGCTATCGCATGCAAAGCCTCCTCCCTGCTCGGCAAACAGGTCGCGGCGCACTGGACCGCCAGCCGCCTCATAAACCTCTAACCCGCCGATCAGCGCGAGCCGCTTGTCGCTTGCGGGGACTTCATCCACGGCGAGACGGCGCTTGATTGTGTTGGCGCTGCGATCCCATGAGGGGAGGGCATTCCACACCTCTTCCTGTCGAGCGTGATCGTCGGTGATGGTGAAGGCGGCAAGCTGCTCAAAGGTCATATCCTCGGCGCGGAACGCCGCGAACAAGACAGGGGAAACCTTCGCCAGCGCAAGACGGCGGTTGACGATGATTTCGGTTGTCCCGAACCGGGCGGCGATGTCCTTGATTGACTTGCCCTCATTGAACAACGCTCTGAATGCCTCGAACTGGTCGGCGGGGTGCATCGCCTCCCGCATCACGTTCTCGGTCAGGCTTAATTCCGTGGCGTCACCCGCCTCCCGGACAATGACATTCACAGCGTAGTCAGCCGTGATCTCGCCCCGTTCGGCCAGAAGATTGAGGGCTGCAAGGCGGCGACCGCCAGCGGTTACGAGGTATCTTCCCTTGGATGCCTTGCGCACCACAAGGTTTTGGATGACGCCATTGGCGAGGATCGAGGCCGACAGGCTCTCGATGCTCTCCTTGGTGTAAGTCTTGCGGACGTTCTTCGGGTCTGCGTCCAGCTTGTTCAATGCTATCGCGATGATGTTGCTCATGGTCTCTTGCTCCAGTTTTTCCCGTTTCCCTTGGGAGCAAGCCCCGCTAGTGGGCGAAGCCTCTGCCTTCGTTTTCGAAGGATGTGCCCCCACATCCGGCGGAACGAAGGGGGAGGGCGCAGCCCGCTCCCGTTAGGACGCGGATCGGGTCATGGGGCGGGAGGAAGGAAAAACGGAAGGTTTGCCGGCTTGACGGCGAAAGCCGTTTTTCCTGACGAGCGACAGCGCCTGCGCGCTTGCCCATTGGCGCGATTGGCGACCTATCGTAAGAGCGGTACAGGGTAGGATCCATGGGCGGCCGATCCCGGCCGCTCCTTGCGGATGCGAACCGGCGACGCCGGTTCTCCGTCTTCACCAGGTTATAAAACGATGGATCTGCCCGCTGCGCTCCGAGTGATGAGCGCTCCGCTCCTCGGGCAGCTCTCCATTTCAACTTGATTCAATGTGTCGATAGCGGCGGTTAGCCGCTCGGCTCGGATCGATCGGCGCCAGTCCGAGATCCGAGAAGGGCAATGAAGAACATCGGAGCTTTCAGCATAGCGCCGCCCCTCCTTCAGGGGCGGGAAAGCGGGGATTCTCGACACGGTTTTGACGAAGAAGGGAAGCCGCAGGAGGCTTAGCATAGCGCCGCGAAGCGGAAGCCGGGACCGACTTCCCCCGGCAAAACCGTTCCTTGCCTCTACAGCCTGGGCGTTGCGTTCATGATGTAGTGGGCGATCTGAAACAGCTGTTCAACAGTCGCAGCCAGGTCAGCAGAGGCTTGCTGGATCTCTGGCGGTTGGGACGGATCGCCGGCGAGATCGCCAGCCTTGGCGATGATATCCTCGCAAGGATCTGCGATACTGGGGTCGGTTCCGGCTGGGGGCGGAATGACACCCTAAGCGTTTGCCTCCGTGGGCCAAAGATATTCGCCGGTCAGCAGGATATGCGCCCAGCCCAGAGGAGAGATGTGGGCTAAAAGTTCGGGTGGCACATCGAGGCCTTCGTTTCGCCGTTCGGCGACGGCGTGGCCAAGGTGGACGGTATTCCAGTAGATGATGATCGCCGTCAGCAGATTCAGCCCGGCGATCCGGTAATGCTGCCCCTCAGTGGTTCGATCACGGATTTCACCTTGACGGCCGATGCGCAGGGCACTCTTGAGGGCATGGTGGGCTTCGCCCTTGTTGAGGCCAATCTGGGCGCGGCGCTGCATATCGGTATCGAGGATCCACTCGATGATAAAGAGAGTGCGCTCGACGCGGCCGACTTCCCGAAGCGCGGCCGCAAGATCGTTCTGTCGGGGATAGGATGCGAGTTTCCGGAGCAACTGGCTCGGTCTGATCTTTCCGGCGGCCATCGTGGCAGCACAGCGGAAGAGATCAGGCCAGTTTGACACAATCAGTTCTTCGCGGATTTTGCCGCCCACCAGCTTGCGTAAATCTTTGGGTGTCCCCGCGGGATCGAAGACATAAAGCCGTTTCGACGGTAAGTCGCGGATGCGCAAGACGAGCCGGTAGCCGAGCATGGCACTGGTCCCGAACAAATGATCGGCAAACCCCGCCGTATCGGCGTATTGCTCGCCGACCTGCCGGCCGACTTCATTCATCAGCAGGCCATCGAGGATGTACGTAGCTTCAATGACGGTTGCGGGAATAGTCTGTGAGGCGAACGGCGCGAACTGGTCATTGACGTGGGTATAAGCCTTGAGCCCAGGCTCACTGCCGTACTTGGCGTTGATCATGTTCATGGCCTCGCCCTGTCGTGCCGAAGGGAAAAACTGACCATCGCTTGATGCGGTTTTTCCCATGCCCCAGAACCGGGACATCGGCAGCTTGCCCTGCGCGGCCACGACCATCGCCAGCGCCTGGTTCATGCCCTCGCTTTCGACATGCCAGCGGGCAAGGCGCGAGAGCTGCCAGTAATCATGCGTGTTCGAGGCTTCCGCCATTTTTCGAAGGCCTAGGTTCAGCCCTTCGGCGAGCAGAACGTTCAGCAAGCCGACCCGATCGCTGCATGGCGCTCCGGTTCTGAGATGGGAAAAGGCGTCCGAGAATCCGACCGCCGCGTCAACTTCCAGCAAGATGTCAGTGATCCGCACAGGCGGCATTCGACGATAAAGATCGAGGACCAGTTCCTCTGCGCTTTCGGGAACGTCTGCGGTCAACCGGTCGATCCGCAACGTTCCATCTTCAATGCTACCATGGGGGATGGTCCCGTCGCGAGCGGCACGTGCCAGCCGCTTCAGACCATCCGCAAGGCGACCCTTGCGGTCAGCCAGCCAAGCTTGAGGATCGAGAGGAACAGCCATCCTGGCATTCGCCTGCGCCGAGGTCATCGGAACAAGCACCTGCTTGAGATCGCCGTAGCGGCGGGAATGATCCAGCCATATGTCTCCAGACCGGAAAGCATCGCGAAGATGAAACAGCACCGCGACCTCCCATAAACGACCATCGCCTCGGTCTTGCGCTCGGAGATGGCGATGCCATTTCGAATTCGGCCGCAGGAATGATATACCTGTTGATGTCGGCGCACGTGTTTCGCCGATGGCTTTCGCGGCTGCAATCAATGGCTCCGCCACCGACGCAGCCTTGAGCTTCAGGCATCGCAACATCCGCGGCGCATATCGGCGAAAACGATGATACCCTTGTCCGACGTGAGCCAACGGCTCGTCTGCCAATGTACTGGTGAGTTGCGTCCCTACGGCAACCAGCTGTTCAAGCTGATGCCATTCGGCCGACCGTGCCAACACATTGTCCAACGGAACACCATCGTCGCGAGCTTCCAGCAAAGAGGCTCCCAATGCCGTGAAAGCGCGAAGCGTATCGGTGACTGCGGCCTTGGAACCGGCAATCCGCTCGTCATGTAGCCGTTTCGCCTCTCGCCAAGTTTTCCCAACGATGCGGTCGTGGGTTTCGATGATGGCATCGGCGATCGCGGCTTCCCATTCGACGACGCAAACGGCGAGGATCGCCCACCGCCGATCCGAACTGATGTCGCGCAGGCCATCCGTGAAGTAACGCTCGCCCTGCCGACGCAGGCGCGCGATGCGGTGTGGCGGTACGCCTAGGAGGATCTGGGGATCGACTTCCAGACCGCGCAGGAACTCCAGCCGATCAAGCAAGCGGTTCGCTGATGCGGAATTGCTGCCGACTTCGAACTGGCGAAGCCAGATGAAACGGCTGATGTTTCCGTCAACCATTTCGGTCAGAAGCCCGTCCAGTTGCTCGCGCACACTAAAGTCGAGCCTTTCCGCTATCCGTGTCTCAATGCATCGCTCGGCGGCAACAAGGGCATCGGCGCACAGACGCTCGATCGTTGACGCCGCCGGCAGGATGGTCACCATTTTCCTGCATTGCGCGACGAAGCGCCGCGCCAGATCTTCGTTCGACCTGGCATCTTCAGCCTGATCGAAAAGCCAATCCCGCAGATCGCGGGCCCCGCGCCCCGTGAATGTCTTGTAGCCGTAGATCTCGCGCAACGCCTCCATATGTTGCTGGCGGGTCTGACGCCGGGCGGCATAGGTGAGAAGCGCATCGGCCGGAACGCCGAGCTGAGCTCCGATGAAGGAAAGGACTTCATGCGGAATCATTTCGCCCGGAGCCAGCGCGCGCCCTGGATAGCGTAGTGCACAAAGCTGCAGGGCGAAACCCAGCCTGTTTTCTGGTCTGCGGCGTTCCTGAATGTTTGCCAGATCGTCGTCGCCCAATGTGTAATGCTTCAGCAGTGATAACTCGTCCGTCGGCAGGTCGAGCAACGCCGAGCGCTGTCGCTCGGCGAGAATATGTCGTCTTGGCATGCGCGCGTTGTCCCTGTTGAAGTACAGTCTGTTTTGGACAACAATCGCCCCATGCAAATCAAGGCTTTGCGAGCCACAAAACCAAGAGGGTTCAATTGGGACAGCGCGTGGCCATCTATTGCCGGGTTTCGACGGCTGATCAGTCCTGCGAACGACAGGAGCGAGATCTGACCGCCTTCGCCGGACGTGCCGGATATAAAATTGCCGGCATATATAAAGAGACGGGCTCGGGCGTGAAGCTGGACCGGGCCGAGCGCAAGAAGATCATGGCGCTCGCTCAGGCCAGACATATCGACGCCATCCTGGTCACAGAACTCTCCCGCTGGGGACGCTCGACGATCGATCTCCTCAACACGTTGCGCGAGCTGGAAAGCTGGAAGGTCTCAGTCATCGCCATGAACGGCATGACCTTCGATCTGTCATCTCCTCATGGCCGTATGCTGGCGACTTTCCTCTCCGGTATCGCTGAATTCGAACGCGATCTTATCAGCGAACGGGTCAAATCGGGCTTGGCCGTTGCCAAAGCGCGCGGCAAGAAACTCGGTCGACAGCGGGGGCAGCGCCCGAAGTCGGACCGTCTGGCTCCGCGAGTTCTGGCGCTCGTTGCTGAAGGCCGCAGCTATCGGCTCATTGGTCGCGAACTTGGGCTCAGCAAGAACACCGTCTCCGATATCGTGCAACGTAACCGCAACGCTATCGTCGCTCGCGAGCCAAATCGTTGAGCCCGATAAAGGTCCCGATGACATCGAGCGAGAACCGGAACGCCGGTTGATCGCCGGGCAACGCCGGCTCCATGACCAGAGATACGCCTACATCGTCTCCCGTTCGCCAAAAGCGAACTGATTGTTTCGGTGTTACCGGCTCCTTAGCTGGCGTACTCTGAGCCAGACATTGAGAAAACTGGCGGCGATCAAACCAGAGATGCCGACGTAGGCCAGGACAAGGCTTGGCATGAGACCGAGAAACACGACCGCTATCGCCAGCGTACTGAGCCCCCCGATGATGAGAGCCCACGGTTGATGATGGCTGCGTGTTCCAAGATATAGCCCGAGTAGGGTGACGGCCAGAAACGCTGCTAACAATGGGAACAGGATCGCATCTCTTTTGATGAAGCCAAGCCCGACGGCCGATACAATCGAAAGGAGTACCGGGGAACCGAGGCAGCAGAGCGCCGCGAAGACCGATCCGGCGGCCCCGAATTTGTCCAGGTGCCGTTTCCAAAAGGTACTTTGCTCGATGGTGTTCGCGGCCAAAGCTGCAGTCTCCTACACACCTGCAACTTCGCACCCGCCGGGTGGATATTTTCGACGGCGCCGTTCACCCTTTGAGGCAGCAGCGTGCCGATGTGGAGCAGCGAAGAGAGGTGATACCGCTCTCCGCCCGCCGCCGCCAATCAGCCGGCGGCTATTGCGCCACATGCGACGGATAGCCGGCGTTGGTCGTCGCAGCAATGAGGGTCGGTACGCCGGTGACTGCGTCATCGAAAGAGACCGTGGCGACAGCACCCGACATTGCGTCGGCTTCCTTTACCTGGACCGCTGTGACACCCGAGACACGAGAGAGGGCCGTTTTGACGATGGGGGCGCAGAGCGCGCAGGTGGCGTTGTCAACGTTCAGTATAACAGTCTTCTCGCCGGCCACGGCGGCGAGCGGGGAAAGCAGAGCGAGGAGAACGGCAACTGCGACAGGGCGGATCATGGGATCATTCTCCTTTGGCTTAGAGGAACAGGGGCGCAAGTCTCGGGAACCCTAGTCCGACGATGACGAGGACGGTGGCAACCCAGAGGCCGGCTTTGGCGATCCGTCCCGACTTGGGCTGGGCGCAATAGGAGCCCTCAGCGCAGGCGACCTTTGGCTCGCGATAGACGAGATAGAACCCGTAGCCGAGGATACCGAACGTCATGGCGGCAAAAATCGGTTGATACGGTTCGAGGGCGGTGAGGTTGCTGATCCAGGCTCCGCCGATGCCCACGGTGAACAGGGCAAACGGGATGACGCAGCAACTCGAGACGGCGATCGCCCCGAGAATGCCGCCGGCGGCGAGCAGTTGCTGGCGTCCGCCCCGCTGGTGTTCCGATGTCACGTGGATGGCGGCGGTCGCCGACGTTCGGGATCCTTTGAGACCTGATGATGCCTCCATAATTGCTCACTTTCTGCATCGTTGAACAGCGATTTGCGAAGTAGCCTACGCCTTGTAGTCACTACAGACTCAAGGGGGATTTCAACGATTTGCGATCACGCTTCTGTGAGGGCGTTGGAAAGTGGAACCCGTTGAGCAGTCGCTGTCGTCTGAAGACCGTAGCTGGGGTTTTCAAGCATCATGAACCGTGGCGCTACCAATCTCTGTTTCCGCAGTGCCTACGTGGCCAAGCGATCAAGATTTTGTCTTGACCCTGTACCGAGTACAGGGTGTAACGAATCTCTTTGGCAGCGATCGCGTCATCGGGATACCCGACGCGGTCGTGCTTGTGATTAATGGACCGCGCCGCAGCGATGCTATGGATCTGCGATCAGAACGGAGAGCGCCTTGGACGACAAACCGACCGCCGGCATCGTGACCGCGATCATCATCGCGCCTTTAGTCGCGCTTTGCTGCCTTGGACCGGTAGTCATCGGCTCGGCGGTGGGCGGCGTTTTGGGCTGGTTCAGCGGGCAAGGTCTCGTGATAGGGGGTGTGCTGACACTCCTGGCTGGAGCCGCCGGCTATGCCCTCATGCGCTGGCGCCGGGCTTCATCTCGTCGGGAAGATGCCTCCCCGACATGCACATGTGACGAGCCCAAAGCACGGCCCGGCAGCCGCCAACCACCAACCATCCTTTGAGCCGGCACACTCCAATCGCGAAATACCCCGTACACTCGGAGATACGCCCTTGCCCATGACCACGCCGGCCGCGGACCTCGCGGAAACGATCGAAGAAAACTCCATTCTGACGCCGCAATTCAACGCGGATGGGCTCATTCCTGCAGTCGCCACGGATGCGGCGAACGGTGTGGTGCTAATGCTGGCGTGGATGAATGCGGAGGCGCTGGAAAAGACGATCGAGACCGGTCAGGCCTGGTACTGGAGCCGGTCCCGCAAGTGTCTTTGGCATAAGGGCGCGACGAGTGGGCAAGTCCAGCAGGTCGAGGAACTGCGCATCGATTGTGATCAGGACGCGGTGTGGCTCAAGGTGCGCGCTGGCGGAGACGGCGGATGTTGCCATACCGGCCGGGCGAGTTGCTTCTATCGCCGGATCGTTACGGCGCCGGGTCGCCCGACGCTCCGCCGGGTGCCGGATGCCCCGCCGAGATAGGTCCTCAGGGTAATATCGATGTTTTCGAGCGCGACCAGGCGCTCCAGTATCACGGTCAGAAGACCGACCAGCCGCCGAAAACCCTCCAAAGCCACCTCCGGAAAGCCGTTCCGCCGGCGTGTCGCGATGGAGAGAGTATTGATCGTGCCATCACCGAAGCGCAGCGGAACGATAAGATAGTCGGTAAAGCCGTCAGCCCTAAGTTCGCCGTAGAGGTCGCACCGAAACGCTCGGACGTCCTGCAGGCGAGGAACGCGGAGCTCCGTGCGCGTCGTGTGCACATGATGATCCGGGGAAGCGAGATAGCCCGGTCGGTTCTTCAGACCATGCGGCCAATCGATGACACGAACTCTGTCGTCGTCGGCAAGCCAGAGATAGGTCCGGGCACGGAAGGCCGGATGCAGCGGCTGCGCGCTCACAAAGATGCGATCGACGCGAAGCGTTGCCGCGGACAGCAACCGTCCGATATCGCGGATCACCGCACGCGCGTCGGTCGACGCAGCGGCGCTGTCGGAGAGACCGAGTGCGAGGCGGCCGAGATGCATGCCCGGATCGCCGTAGGGTGCCTCGGAATCACAGACCCGGCGCTTGGTCATGGGCGTAATCCTGCTGAACGGGCAGGACTAAGACGCTCGACCGTCGGGAATCGCTGACTGGGGGACATTCCTTTGCTCATGCTGTCCTCGATGGTAAGGCCGTTGGCCGTTCGAAACGATCGTGTGTCTGCCGGTGGGGCGCCTCCCAAACTCTGCTCCCCGTCGCGTCGAGCGTTTTCAGAGACGCCCGCAATCGAAATGCCAGCCTTGCCGCATCAGCTACACCATCGAACTGATGTCCGACGCATAGCTGGGATAGGCGAAGATGATGCCCTTGATCCTGTTCGCGGTCAGCCCTGCGCCCATAGCCATGGCAAAGAGATTGATTTGTTCCTCCGCTCCGGGGCCGATCAGATGTGCACCAAGAATATGGCCGGTCCCGTTCTCGACCAGAACCTTGTAGGCACTGTAGCGCGCCCCGACCCGCAGCGACGAGTACCAGCCGGCGGTCTTTTCGAAATGCGTGTCAAAGGCCAGCCCCTTGTCGCGTGCTGCGGCTTCGGACAGGCCGACCGAGGAAAGCTGCGGCAGCGTGAAGACAACGCTTGGGATCGGGGGATAACTGACCGCGCGCTCATCCTTTCCTGCGAGCAGGTTCTTGCCTGCAATCCGGCCTTCGTTGGCCGAAACCGGGGTCAGATTAGGCCCACTGTCGGCACAGTCGCCGGCTGCAAAAATGGCGGAATTTGTGGTCCGCATGTAGGGGCTGACCTTGATGCCTTTGCGGCCGTATTCCACGCCCGCGGCCTCCAGGTTGAGATGCTCGATGTTGGGCACGCGCCCGGTGGCATGAACCACCAGATCACAATTGATCGTCTGCTTTCCTTCCGGCGTCTTATAGGTAACGGTGAAATCCGACCCGTCTTTCTCGATCTTCAGAACCTTGGCCTCGGTCCGCAGGTCAATCCCCAGATCGGCGGTCGCCTCGGAAAGGATACCGACCAGGTCGGGGTCGAAATTGCCCAGCGGTCGCTCCATCATCTCCAGAACCGTGACTTCCCGCGCCCCTGCGCGTTTGGAGATATGGGCAAATTCCATCGCAATGAATCCGCCGCCGACGAACACGACCCGGTCCGGCCGTTCGGGCAGCTCGAGAAAGTCGGTGCTAGTCGCCAGCAACTCCTCGCCGGGGATATTCAGCGTCATTGGCCGAGCGCCGGTGGCGATATGAAAGTTCCGGGACGACAAGATCTCGCCATTCACCTCGATCTTGTCTCGCCCGGTGAAGCGTGCCTCGCCATGCAACACGGTGATACCGGCTTTCTCCAGCCCGCCCTCGATGCGACCAGGCATCGCGTCGGTGAACGTGCGCTTGAAGGCGATCATGTCCGCCCAGTCGACGGATGTCTGTGCTTCCAGCCCCTTGCCGCTCAAGTTGCGGGCCCAGTCAATGCCCTCAGTCACGGCGATCAGCATCTTTTTGGGATCGCAGCCTCGCAATGCACAGGTGCCGCCGAAAGGAAGGGCGTCGATGCTGGCGACCTTCCAGCCAGCGTCAGCGGCCATCCGGGCGACACCATTTCCACCCGTCCCACCTCCGATCACGATCAGATCGAAGCTTTTGTTATCGCTCATGCAATTCTCCTCTCCTAAAAGACTACTTTTCCCCCTGACAAAAAACCTAACCCCCACAGCAAGGTTTGCAACGCCCTGCCTGCAATAATACCCTTCTCAACATGACCTCCGGCGACGCTTTTGAGCAGAACTACTTGCGCCGACCGTATATCGGTTGACCGACGGGGCCTTTGCCGTCGGTCTTGCCATTTGCCCGCGCGCGGTGCCGCCACAAGTAGATTCCGACAATGGCCAAGACGGCCGCTGCCAGCCAGAAGTAGCCGCCGCCGACCAGCCAACTGGCAAGGCCGGCAAAGCTGATCGCGCCTGTTGCTGCCAGTACAATCGCGCCGCAGCAGACGATCTTAGCCGCGAGCAATCCCGCAAGGCCGTATCCGTTCGAAGGTTCCATCGAAGCCTCCTATCCGGCGCAGCATGACAGCTTCGCCACGTCCTTGCCGAAGCCCTGCGCCGCCAGTTTCAACCCTTCGACCGTGGTGAGATAAGGGAAGATTGTCTCGCCGAGCGCCTTCGCCGTCATGCCGTGCTTGATGGCCAACACCACCGTCTGGATGCTGTCGGCGCCCTCGGGCGCGAGGATCTGTCCACCAAGCAATCGGTCGCTTTTGGCGTCGGCAACCAGTTTGATGAGCCCGCGCGTGTCGCGCGCGGCCAGCGCCCTCGGCACCTGGTCAAGAGATACGATCGAAGTCTTGGTCTCGAAGCCGGCGTCGCGAGCCGCCTGTTCGGTCAGGCCGACGCCCGCGACCTGCGGATCGGTGAACGTCACCCACGGCATGGCCGCATTGTCATAGACAAGGCTGTCACCGTTCAGTGCGTTTTGGGCAGCGAGCTTGGCGCCATAGGCTGCCATATAGACGAACTGGTCGCGACCGGTGACATCACCTGCCGCATAGACGCCAGGCTTTGAGGTGCGCATCCGCTCATCAACCAAGACGCCGCCATTACCGCATAGCTTAACTCCCGCCTCGGCAAGGCCAAGACCGCCGGTGTTCGGGGACCGCCCAGTGGTCAAAAGCACCTGCTCGGCCGCGATCACTTCGTCCGCTCCGTCGATGGCGACCGTCAGTTCGACACCGCGGTCCGTGCGCGCGATCCGGCGATAGGAGAGGCCGGTTAGGACGGTAATGCCCTCGTCGCGAAGATAACCGGTCAATGCTGCGGAGATTTCCGGCTCGGCTTCCGGCAACAGGCGGCGGCGGGTTACAAGTGTCACTTCCGCCCCGGCACGGGCGAACATCTGCGCCAGTTCACAGCCGATATAGCCACCGCCGATCACCAGCAGCGAACGCGGCAGCTCGGAAAGCTCGAGCGCGGTCGTGCTGGTGAGGTAAGGCACATCCCCAATGCCGGGAATGTCCGGCAGGGCCGGCGCTGATCCGGTAGCAATGATGATTTTGCCAGCCATGATCGGATCGCCGTTCACAATCAGAGCGCCCTGACCATTCAGGCGCGCTTTCCCTTCCAGATAGGCGACGCCGTTGTATTGTGGCAGAAGGTCGACATATTTCTTCTGCCTGAGCGTGGTCACCAGGTCGTCCTTGGCGGCGACCAAACGGCCCCAGTCAGCGACGTTGGCTTCCCCGGCAAGACCGGGAAAGCGATGCGCGGCGCGTGCACCATGCAGCGCCTCGGCAGCGCGGATCATCGTCTTCGACGGTACGCAGCCGACATTGACACAGGTGCCGCCGATCGTGCCGTGGCCGATCAGGGCGACATTCGCCCCCTGCTCAGAGGCCGTGATTGCGGCCGAGAACCCGGCCGAACCGGCACCGATCACCGCAAGATCGTAGCGGCCATTGCCTTTTTGGGGCGCACAGCAGTCAGACATGAAAATCTCCTAATGTTTCCTGGTATCGATGTGTGAACGATGTCGCCACAGCAGGTAACCGGCTGCGGCAATGATGAGGATGAGAATTGGCACCAGACCGTAGACCGCTGTTGTCAGCGCTCCCACGCCGATCAAACCTGCCGCCACCAGCAGGATCGGCACCAGACAGCACAGCGCCGCGATCAAGACGCCAACCACTCCGACGCCAAGCATGGACCGGTCAGGCACGGACTCAACTCCCGATCGCCTTGGCAGGATAGCCAACATTGGTGGAAGCAGCGGCAATGGCCGCGACCGTCGCGGTCGACGGGTCATAGGCAACCGTCGCCGTCTTGGCCTCGAAATCCACCTTGACCGACTTCACGCCCGCAACGCCTTCCATGGCCTTGCGCACGGTGACCGGACAAAGGGCACAATACATGTTCTCGATTGCGAAGGTCTGCGTCAGCTCCTTGACGGTAACCGTTTCCGACGCGGATTGTGCGGACGCGGGAAGGGCAAGTGGCAGCATAATAGTACCGCTCAAGCCAAGCGCAGCCGCGGCGACCAGATGTTTCGACAGGTATTTCACGTGGTTATCTCCTCGTTTCAATAGAACAGCGGCGCCCACCAGCCGATGGTGCTGGCGAGCACGATGAGGATCGTTGCGATCCAAAGCGCGGTCTTGGTGATGATGGCGGAGCGCGGACGGGCGCAGTAGGAACCCGGCTCGCACGCGGCTTTGGGCTTGAAATAGACCTGCCAGAAGCCAAACCCGAGCGGCACGAGTGTCGCCGCCGCGATATAGGGCTTATAGGGTTCGAGCATCGTCAGGTTGCCGATCCATGCGCCCGATACACCGAGTGTCACCAGGAGCAGCGGGACGATGCAACAGGCCGATGCCAGAAAAGCGCCGATAACGCTTATCGCCGCGAGCCCGCCCTCGCGCCGATCCGGTTCGGCGGCCGCCTTCGAAGAATTCAATGTCTTGCTACCAATTTCGTTCATCGCAAACCATCCTCGATTTCTGACTGAAAACAGGATAGGCTCTGTAGCCAGTACAGACTCAAGAGGTATTTTCACCATGAATTCTCTTCTTTCCGCCAAGGGACTGCAGCGCCACCAATTGGCCCGTGCGACCGGCTGCCATCTGGAGACCATCCGCTATTACGAGAAGATCGGCCTGCTACCCGACCCGCCGCGCAGCGCCAGCGGTTATCGCATCTATGACGAAACCGACGTCCGCCGCCTGCGCTTCATCCTCAGGGCGCGCGAACTCGGCTTTGGCATCGACGAGGTCCGCGGCCTGCTTCATCTTGTCGATTGCAGAAGCCAGACCTGCGCGGAGGTGCAGCGCCGGACCGAACCGCATCTAGCCGAGGTTCGCGCCAAGATTGCCGACCTCCAGCGCATTGAAGCGGTGCTCGTGACAATGATCTCGCAATGCTCTGGCGAAGACGTGCCGGAATGCCCGATCCTTAACGCGCTCGCCGCTTGACGGGCGCTTAGGGTGTCATTTCGCCCCATACCGGAACCGACCCCATACTGTGAATGAGCTTCAGCAGCTCCTGGGCGGTTGCCTGATCCACCAGTGCCTGTCCTACGTCGTTTCCGGGCACCGAAACCCTATGGAGCAAGCGGACGGAGGTCCAGAGGCTTCCTAAGCGGGTTGTTAAGCTGTCTCTGCTGAAATGGCGGAATGGTAAAAGGACCGCGAAAGCCGCCAAAACCGCTTCTGACGGAAGATAAGGCGCCGCTGCGAAGCGGACGCCTGAGACCTCGCGACCCTGAACAGCCGCGCCTCCTGTTCGATCCCATGCCGGATCGCGTCGAACCTTGCCTAGCCGTCTTGAAGAACCGCCCGCCGAAGGGGCCTGAATGGTCCTACGATATCAAGTGGGACGGCTACCGGATTTCTGTCCACCGGGAGCTATCCAAGGTGAGGATCCTGACACGCGGCGGCTTTGACTGGACGGAAAGATTCCCGGCCATTGCGTCAGCGGCGGCCGCTCTTGGTCCGGCGACATTCATCCTCGATGGTGAAGCCGTCGTGCTCGACGAGATGGGGCGACCAGACTTCGGGCTGCTGCAGGGCTCGCTTGGGGGCCGGACCGGAAAACACCCGGCTGCAACCGCGCTCATGTTCGCGTTCGATCTCATGTACCTCGACGGCCATGATCTGCGTAAGCTGGAGTTTGCTGCACGGCGGCACATCCTTGAGGATCTGCTTGATGAGGCCACAGGGGCGATCCGCTTGTCCGAGGAAATCAACGAGGATCCCGAAAGGCTGATCGAACACGCTTGCGCGCTGGGCCTGGAAGGCATCATCGGCAAGCATCGTGATCGCCCCTACAGACCGGGCAAGACTGGCGACTGGATTAAGATCAAGTGCGTCCAGCGCGAAAGCTTTGCCATCCTCGGCTATGAACTGTCGTCAGCTATGCCAGATGGCTTTGGAAGCCTCCTTCTCGGAGCTCTCAGAGGAGGTGAGTACGTCTATGTCGGAAGTGTCGGAACTGGCTTTAAACATCAGCAAGCGCGAGCGTTGCGAAAGCAGCTCGACGAGCTGAAAACGAACAAGCCGGTGATCCGCTTCAAAGAGAAGACCCGCATCGCGACAGATCCAGGCCTGATCGCTGAAATCGACTTCCGGGGATGGACGTCCGACGGGAAACTGCGCCACGCCTCGTTCAAGGGACTTCGCGACCCTGAAGACGCAGCGGCAGTATATTCGCTCGAGGTTGGAGACGCCTAACCGGCAAGATTGGGCGGGGGCATGTTTCTTCTCAGAGCAGCGAGAAGCAGGTCTAGATCCCGATTGGCATCCGCCGCCAGCATGAGGTTGTCCGCAACCTCTGTAATGGCAGAGAGGACTTCCGTCTCCTCCCAACCTCGGCGCATGGCATCCTCTACCAGGTCCTGCAAAACAGTTTCCACCGCCATCTGACACGCGATGTAGCGGCTTTCATCCTTTTCGGGTGGCGCTTTTGGAAAGTCGGTCATGTTCCAGCAAATATGCTTCCTGCGGGCGCGTGCAAGGCCGCGGGTTCGGGATCACGACGGATAGGCCGCACCCTGCAGGGCAGGGTGCGGCCGTGCTTCACTGAGGCTTGTTGTCGTTTCCGGCCTTGCTGTTGAGCTCGACTTGATAGCTGAACTCGACCTTGGCGATGAGCGGAAGCATCACGGCGATGGAGAATCGAAGTTGGCCCTTGTGGGACAGCTTCGCGATTTGCCGGTTGATGAACTGGCGAAGGCGACGGCCGGTTTTCTGGCAGAAGGTTACGAGCGTTTTCATCAGAGGTTCCTCCTTAGTGGTTGTGCGTAATCGCGAAGCTCGAATACGGCTGGAACCGCCGAGTGCATCGCGAAGCGATCGCAACGGAGCGCAGCGGAGAGGAGAACCCTTTAGGGTTGCACGCCAAGGCGGGGCCCGACGTATTGTGCGCAGCATTAGATTACGTACGGCCACTAAGGAGCGGCCTGAAAACGCGGCCTTCGTAGCCCCGGCCGTCGTCTTTGCCTTCAACCGGCAAATCGTGATCCGGCCGCCAGGTCGGATCTCCATCGCCGTGATGCTGCAGCGGTGGTTGAGCTCACGTCGACGCTCCTAGCCGGAAACGACAACAAGCCTCAGTGAACCGTCCCGCTTGCGGGGCGCCTCCGTCGTGAGGGGGGAAGGGGAGTTTGAGGGGAGGGGCCGAAGGGGGCTCCCCTCATTGCGGTTGGGTGCCGCTCGATGCGGCGCTCAAGCGCTCCTAAGCCTGGGCGGCCTCGCGCTTGCGCATCAGAAACCGCTTCAGGCTCCATCCGGCTCCCAAGATGTAGGGTGGCCGCCCAAGAGAGTAGTGCCCGCAATTCAGCCGCAGCACGCTCACTCTGGCTCCGGCATTCTGCAGCCGCTTCAGCAGGCGTTCTGACAGGTCCGGTAAAACAACCGTGTCCCTCGATGCCAGGATGACATGAATTTCGAGGCTTGGCCGCGCCAGCCTGTCTGCATGGTTTTCAAGATCGAGTGGTGCCCACGCTCGTTGAAGCTGGGCAAGCGCAAGATGCGGCTCGAGACTCTTCCGGATCGAACGGGTTGCGCGCCCGGTCCATACCATTTCGGCAAGGCTTCCTGCCGTGAGGAAGAGTGACGCCCGAGAAACGGCGGTCTCATGCGCCGCGACCAGTCCGGCTATCCAGGAACCAAGACTCATCCCGAGGACAGAAACATCCCGATACCCCTCGCGCTTTAGCCAGCGGATAAGCTTGCGCCCGTCCCATACAGCCTGTCTGACGGCCTGCACCGTTCGGCCGAGATTGGCGCTGAGCATGTAATCGGCATAGAGCGAGCCCGGGCGCTTGCGCTCCAAGTGGTAAGGCATGGCGATCTCGATAACCGTGATCCCTTGCCAGGAGAGGAACCCGGCAATCTGCCGGTTCCGACTTTCGGCGTTCCAGTGATGGAAGATCACCACCGCCTTATCGCGTTTTCCGCTCTCCGTGATCCTGGCCCACACGATGTTGTTTTCCGCGACATCCGTTGAGATGTCCGAAGGGAATTTCAGCCAGCCATCCCGCAGCTCAAAGGTTTGGTCGCTTGAATCAGGCGGATCAAAGAAACCCGGATCAGCGGCGGCCGTTTCCGCGAGTACGCAGAACTCCTCTAGCGTTTCAGCCGCTCCCATGCCGGGGAATGCACGATCGGCGTCCAGAATGAGGTCCGTGGTCTCCTTGGCCTCTTCGCCGCGTTGGGCGCGGCCCTCGTCCCAGCGATCGAGCCAGCTATGAAACATGGCTGTCGCCTTCCATACCGCCGGCTCGCCAGCCGAATCCAAACTCTGGATCAAATAGCCCGTATGTAGCTATCAATGCGGCGACAATCAGCAAAACCGAGAAGCCGTCAAAGGCATCGATCGTCAGATACGAGATCAGGAGCAGTCCGATCGCGGAAGACATCTTCCACAAGGGCGCTCGCAGACGTCTGTCACTGCCCAGCCGGATCGCTCCATACAGGAAGACGCTGCAGCTCGATATTGCGACGAGGAGGCTGCTGTAGTGGGTTGGCATTCGATAGCCGAAGATATGATCGCCGTCGTCGTAGTTGGTGAGGGCAGCCCACACATCGCGAACGATCCACGTTATGATGTCGGGGCCTTGTGAAGCGAGATAGGCGCTCTGCGCTTTCATGCAGATGGCGGCCAGGACGACGAGAACTGTGCATCGAAACACCCCCCGCATGATCCTCAGAGCGGCCTCACTGACCCCCGGCCCTGATGCCTGATCAGTCCGAAGCGTCGCTTGGCTATCGAGCTTCCAAAGATCATGGATGATCGTATGCAGAATGATCAGGCCCGCAAAGAGCAGGTAGAAGGTGACGGACATATAGAGGTAGGCGAGGGCGGTGAAGACGATGGCTGCCGGGGTCGAGATTATGTCAGGCCGTATGATGCCAATCGTCCCCCAACTCGGGGCAAAATCCTGCGCCTGTTCTAACAGCGGGATCAGCTGCACCCCAATCCATTGAGCCAGGCCGGCAAACAAGATGCAGATCAGGAAAACCGCCCAATAGGTATGGGAGTTCGCCTGCAGGTTTTGAATCCAGGCATCCCCGCTTTGAGGTCGATCGGCATGTGCCAGAAACCTTGGACGTGCATCATGTTTCCAGAAAACCAGAAGCTCGATGACTATGGCGAAGAACAGCGGCAGCAGCACCATGAAGAGGAAGGTCCAGTTTGGCGCCCACAGAAAGCCGACCTGTTTTTCGATACCGTCCTCGCGCATATAGGTGATGGTGTGGATCCCAAGGATATAGGACAGGAACCCAAGAGCGGACGAACCGGCAAAGACCGAAGACGGCAGATTCAAGTGTGATCCGTGAGAGAAAATCGTCTCGGTCCTGATCGCCAAACCAGATGGCCGCTCCGTCGACATGGGTTCAAGATCCACCGAGACGACCGGCGTTAGCGGAATCTGGTTTGCGGCTGGCGCCGGCATGTCCGGCACTCGCGAAGTAGCTGCGCCGCCAGTCTTTCTGGTATCCCGTCGCTTGGCAGTCAGGCGGGCTTGCGCTGCACTAAGCTCCTTCATCCAATCATTCGTCGCCTCCTTGTCGCCGCAACCAAAGATGCGTGCGAGCCAGCGGATGTTGGTGGTGCTGATGCCCTTGTCGTTCTCCTGAAACCAGAGCTGGACCGTGCGGAGATCCACCCCGCTACGATTGGAGTCGATCTTCGAAATGGCATCCGCCAGCAGTTCCGGCGTCCAGGGGCCTTGCGGAAAACCATCATCACCCAAGGGCCGACCGGCTCCTGCAGCGGCCATCTGCTTGAACAGCTCCTTGAAATCGCTTCCGTTGTTAGGCGGCGCGACAAAAATCTTACCGTTTTTTTCCAATGACTTGCAGGCCCGGATTTCGTTTCGTTTCGCATCCTATCGTGCGTGTCGTCAGGTTCAATGGTCTTAAAGCCCCTCCAATGCAACTGATCGGTGAGGCATCCACCATGCTACTGTCGTTATCCAGTTCGCGTTCGTCGCATCGGGCAACAGCCACTCTGCGCACAAGCTTCACCTCGGACGAGCTGTCGTCCAAGCACCTTGGAACGGAAACCGCAGGTAGTGCGACTGGAGAAGGTCCCTCGCTTCGTGAGTTGATCGATCAGCACTCGGCAGCTGTTCAAGGGGGGAAAAAGGCGACGGCACGGCGCCTGGCAATCATCAATTACAAGCCAAAGGGAGAGGGAGAAGCCAACCTGAAGCTGACCTATCTCGCGGCCTATCTGATCGCGACCAAAGGCACGCTTTCCGCCAAGGAAATGAGTTCATTGCTGGCGGATCGCCCGGTTCGATCAACCACCTGAGCGAGACGATCAAGCGCCGCCAACGGCGGCGGCACGCCGGGCGGGAGGGGAGCCGAGGGGAGGGGCATGGGCTCCCTTCGGGCGGACCGCAGCCCGCTCGATGCGGCCAGGTTCGCAACTGCCAAAATGGCTACGGGGCCAGTTCTTCCGAACCAGCCCCGCAACAAAGCATCCAACAATTGTCAGCGTACCAATCCTAGCCGCTCGCCAAGGCTTGGCGGCGTCGGCGTTCCCGCTTCCTTTGTCATGGCGACGATGGCCTTCTGTGACAGCCCTTCGATCTCATAGCCAAAACGGCGCGCGCTCTCGATGATCGATTCAAGGCTTGGGTGCTGCTCAAGATGCGTCCCGAACCATAGGGCATATTCGTCGGTTTCCTCATCGGGAAACGCCTGCAGAAAGAAGGTGCGCAACGGCGGATCATAGCCGATTACGGCGTTCTCGTCGGTCTCTTCGTCGGTTTTCACGGTCACGGTGTAGCGGCTCAATGGTGCCCCTCCTAATATCGGGCCGCACCGAAATGCGGCCCAGGTCCTATTTGAACAGCGGCATTGACCGCTTGTTGGTCAGGCTGGCGCGGTCGGTCTCAAAGCGGTAGCCGTCCCAATCCTTCCACGCTTCCCAACCTGTCGCAGTGGCGCGTCCATACCAGACGCGCACGCTGACCTTACTGTTTCCAAGGTCCTCGACAACCTCAACCGTGTGGCTCCCTCCTAAACCGGAGGGCGTGTCGAAGACCTCAACGCTTCGGCGCTGGCCGTTGCTTTTCATGCTTCGCCTCCTACAGCCGGAAATGGGCAACCAAGCCCTGATTGGCTCAGTGGCTTGCCAGTGCATAGGCGCACGCCTGCGCCAGAAGGTCGGGATTCTCTGTCATGCCCGACTTCGAGCGTCCCTTGATGTCGGCTTTCAAGTCGTCATCGCTGGTTCCAACGTGCATGTTTCCGACAATCCAGCGCAATTGCGCATAGGGGATCTCGTCAACACGCCGAACAGGCAAGGCCGAAATCAGGCCCTTGCGCTGACTGGCTGCCTCTCCGGCCTCACTTGCCTCCTTCTTGGTCGGGAAATAGGCTTTCACCAGCTGGCGGCGCTGCGCGTCGGCAGCACTCATGAAAGCGTTTGAGCCGTCTTCTTGGGTGTATAGGCTCCAGTCGGCGGCACTGCCGCCGAACATGGCGTCGCCTCGGCCGGAAAACTCCATGACTGTAAAAATTTGCTCATTCATGTGGGGATCCTCTGTTTCCGGGGCTGATCAAGCTGCGCTGTCGCCGCTGATAGATTTCAAGACACGACTTGCCGCATAGCGTCCGGCCTCGTTCAAGTTGCGCTGCCACGCTCCTTGCGATGGGGACCAGCGGAACCCGTTAGATTTCAGGGTGCGCCGCGTCTGTTCGTCCGGCTTGCCGGGAAACAGCAACTGAATGCGGGCCATGTCGGTGTTTTCCTTGACCGTGACGGCTCCTGCCTCCGTCTCGACGTCCTCGGCGCGGTCGCCGCGCTTCTTCATCGCAGCAAGCGAAGTGAGGCGGGTTTGCATACGGCGCAGTTCGGCGCGGGTGTTGGTGGTGGAAAAGCCGCGTCGGTTCTGCCACGGGGCAAGGGTAACGCCACGCGATGCCCTCTCTTCGTCCATGCCGGTTTCTGCCACCACACGGGCCAGAATGTCGGCTTCGCTCGCCTGATCCTTCTCCATCCGACGAATGATGACATTCGCCCGTTTCATCCGGTCGATGGACAGTGCCAGGTCTTCGATCCGCGAGGCGATGCGCTGCATGGCGGCCGGATCGCCGGAGCGGATCGGCTCGTCATCGGCCCCGTGGGGAAACGCCTTGCGCTTCACTGCCTTTTTCGCAGTCGCGATATGGGCCGAGACGTCAGCACGGCGGGCGTCTGATACTCGCATCCGCTTTTCATTGCGGGCGACGGGAAAGCGGGCACGTCCGGTGATAAACCAGTTCATGCAACGGCCTTCCGCTGCCCAATACTTGGCGGTGATCTCGACATGACGGCGGGCAAAGGCCTCTAATTCAGCGTCCGGCAGGGGCAGTTTTGCTTGCTCCCACAGCTCCACCATGTAGGCGGCAAAGCCGTTCAGGCGCTCTGCCAGCCCTTCCAGTTCGGAAAGGGTGCGCCGCTCCGGAAAATGAGTAAGGGCATGGAAGCTATGTTCGATGTCCTTCGCCGCGATGGTCGCGGCAAAGGTTCCGGCGAGAATGGACAGGGTGCGGTCCTCGACAACAGCGATGATCATCGGACTACCCCCGCCATGACGGTTGGGTGAGTGCGGGTGACGCGGGTCTGGAACCCGATCAAAGCGCCGCCCAGAACGACCCCATTGGGGGAATGCTCGTCTGCCTTGGCAAAGACCGGATCAAGAACCGGCTTGCAGACGTTCAGGCGGGCCGCTGCTTCCTCAATGCTGATCTGCGGCGGTAGGACATGCGAGCCGTCCAGGCTGGCAAGAACGATCTTTCCAGCCAATGGCTGCGGGTAGCCGTCAAAGACAGTGAAAGCGGTCAAGCCGTCGCGCAAACCCTCCTCATCGACGATAAGAACGTGGTTCGTGTCGAATGGCACCACCTCGACAAGCTGGCATCCAATCAGCCCGTAGGTCTGAGAGAACGCGCTAGGTGCTGCGACCTCAGCGGCTTGAATGGTCCCGGCTTCCGGGTCCAGCAGGTAAACGGTTGCGGTTGTGGTCATAGTTCTCACCCTTTCTCCAATTCCGCGAAGCGGTCTTCTCGTGCCCCTCGTGGGCAGGAGCCCCGCTCCTGTTCCCGAGTTCGCGCGGAGCAGCGGGGGAGAGGGTGGCAAGGGGATAATAACGGAGGGGGTTCGCCCGCCCGAGGCAAAGGCGATGGGGCGGCGCGTCAGCGGCGATCCTGCACGAAAGCGCTGCCTGAAGGCTGCGCGAAGGAAGGACGGGGAGACCGTTTTTTCCCCTTGTGAGGGAGAGGGGGCGGCGCTCCTCTTTCCCTCATCAAAGAGACAGAAAGGACGCCTCCGGCGTCACTGCTTCATCGTGACGGATGACCGGACTCACCATGACTGGTGCTGATAACTGTAAGGAGCTTTCAGATGGGGAAAGGCCGCCCCGATCAGGCGGGGCGGCCTCCGTAGGCACGCGACAGATAAGGGCTAGAGATCTGCCATGACCTGACCTGACCTGATCAGCCGGCAATATGGGTCGATCGCGCGAGGCTGTAAATGTCGGTACCGATTTTTGCCCAAGATGCATGTGATTGAAGGCGAAGCCGCAGCGCAACCGATCGTCACCCGAATGGGCGGAGACAGCGCCTGCTGGCTCCGTGCCGAAGGCATAGAGCGGGGTCGCAAAGCGATGCGCTAAAGTAGCTATTCAGGGTAGACTTTCGAGGTACCATCTTTATTTGTTCCAGAGGAATAACGATTATTTTTCAGTGTGGTTGGTGGCAATGGCAGGTTTCGGACTCGAGCAGTGGGTAAGCTATCTCGGACTTGAACGCGTTGACGACCCAAACAAAGATTATCCCGTTTATCGCAAGCGGCTCGACGGAAAGATCATCGATCTCAAGGAACTGGATCTGCTTGTTGCTCAGAGGCTGCGTGGCTTGCGAACCGACCGACAGATTGCACAAGCCAAAGTCGCTACACTGCTGGGGGTGAAGGAGGCGACGTATTCCCGTTACGAAAACGCCTCTTCCTTGATGACCGTCGGACGGCTGATCCACATTTTCGAGGTCCTGGACATCACTCCGGAAGAGTTCTTCAAACCATTCGTCAACAAGCGGCCCTCTCGCCCTATAGGCGACTCACGCAAAGACGCGAGAACCAAGCTGATGGAGGGAACCGTCGACCATCTAAACAAGCTCGATAATACAGCCCTAAAGGCGGTGCACGACCTGGTGACAGCGATGGAGCCCCGGACGATCGGAAGGCAGTAAACGAATGGCGCGGCAAAAGCCGCGCCATGACACTTAGCGGGTTGGCTTTGGTTTCCGCCGCGCGCCGGCCGCCATCGGCGGACAGCCGGCGCTCATGCGGCTTCCTTTCCCGGCCCTTCTGGCGAAGACATCGCTCGGATCGATCGGCGCCAGTCCGAGATCCGAGATCCGAGAAGGACAATGAAGAACATCGGAGCTTCCAGCATGCCTCTGCTGTGCCTCATAATGAAACGAAAGTAGAACATCGTGACCCAGTCAACAACGAAAGGTCAAAAAGGAGCTACACGATCAATGGCAGGCTCAACCCTTGTCCTCCAGCTCGGCCTCAACCTTCTTTCGGCTGTTTCCGACTGCGTGAACGGCTTCCTTCCGCTTCAGGGGCATCTCCGTGGAGAGGTGTACGCCAAACATCTCTTTATGGAGTGGTAATCGGTAGTTCCGGGCCGGCCTACAGTCCGCGCCTTGTTCGGCACTCGTGAGTGCAGGCGGTCAATTCTCGCTAAACTGTCACAAAACCTTTGTGAAAATGCCGAATAAGGCTCCGGACACTTGGACCGACCAACGCCAATCTGGAGATTACCATGAAGAAGCTGATCGCTACCCTCGCCATTTCAGTGGCTTTCGTCCTGCCAGCTCACGCCGAATTCAAGCTCGACGCCCGCTACACAGACGCCGATGGTGATCTGATTGCCGACATTCCGACAGACGCCAGCCAGCTCGTCGATCCCGACACGCTGGTCTTCGCCTATACACCGGTCGAAGATCCCGCCGTTTATGCTGATGTCTGGAAGGGCTTCCTCGGCCATCTCGCCGAAAAGACCGGCAAGAAGGTGCAGTTCTTCCCCGTCCAGGAAAATGCCGCCCAGATCGAAGCCATGCGCGCCGGTCGTCTGCATGTCTCCGGCTTCAACACGGGCTCCAACCCGATCGCCGTCGCCTGTGCCGGTTTCCGTCCCTTCGCCATGATGGCATCGAAGGAAGGTGAATTCGGCTACGAGATGGAAATCATCACCTATCCGGGTTCTGGCGTCGAAAAGATCGAAGACCTCAAGGGCAAGAAGCTCGCCTTCACCTCCGAGACCTCGAACTCTGGCTTCAAGGCGCCTTCGGCCCTCTTGAAGTCCGAGTACAAGCTGGAAGCCGGCAAGGATTTTGAACCGGTCTTCTCCGGCAAGCACGACAACTCGATACTGGGTGTCGCCAACAAGGACTATCCGGCGGCAGCCGTCGCCAACTCCGTCATGAAGCGCATGATCGCCCGTGACGTCGTCAAGGCTGACCAGATCGTCTCGCTCTTCAAGTCGCAGACCTTCCCGACCACCGGCTACGGCGTTGCCTACAACCTCACGCCGGAACTGCAGGAAAAGATCAAGGATGCCTTCTTCTCGTTCAACTGGGAAGGTTCGGCACTGCTCAAGGAATTCGAAACCTCCGAGCCGCCGCAGGAAAGCTTCATCCCGATCTCCTTCAAGGACAACTGGGCGGTCATCCGCCAGATCGACGAAGCCAACGGCGTTTCCTACGAGTGCAAATAAGCATTCGGATCTTTCAGGCACTGACCCTTGCGGGGGTCGGTGCCTTTTCTGTTTTTGAGATGGAGAATTGTGGATGCTGCGGATCACGGGGCTGACGAAGACCTACAAGACCGGGGACAAGGCCCTGAAAGGCGTCACGCTCGAAGTGCCGGCCGGCCAGGTCGTCGGGCTGATCGGCCCGTCGGGCGCCGGCAAGTCGAGCCTGATCCGCTGCATTAATCGCCTGATCGAGCCGAGTGAGGGCAAAGTATTCCTCAACTCGCTCGACGTCACCGGTCTGTCGCGCGATGACCTTCGGCTCGCCCGTCGCCGCATCGGCATGATCTTCCAGGAATACGCGCTGGTCGAACGGCTGACGGTGATGGAAAATGTGCTGTCCGGCCGGCTGGGCTATGTGCCCTTCTGGCGCAGCTTCTTTCGACGTTATCCGGAGGAATACGTTGCCAATGCCTTTGCCCTTCTCGACCGCGTCGGCCTGACCGACCATTCCGACAAGCGTGCGGATGCGCTGTCCGGCGGCCAGCGCCAGCGTGTCGGCATTGCCCGCGCGCTCGAGCAGGACCCCGAGCTGCTGCTGATCGACGAGCCGACCGCATCGCTCGACCCCAAGACGTCGCGCCAGATCATGCGCCTGATCGTCGAGATCTGCCGGGAACGCGAGCTTCCGGCGATCATCAACATTCATGACGTTCTCCTGGCCCAGGCCTTCGTCGAGCGGATCATCGGTCTGCGGGCCGGCGAAGTCGTCTTTGACGGTCCGCCCGAAGCGTTGGACATCGCAGCCCTGACCAGCATCTATGGCGAAGAAGACTGGGACGCCATGCGCAAGCAGGCCTCCGACGATGCGGAAGAAGAACGTGCGGCCCATGCGGAGCGACTGCGCGCGGACGAGCGCATGGCAGGTGTCGTGTGACAGCCTCGGTTCGCACGTATCCGACGCAGTGGCGCCGGCCGCCATTGTTCATCAAGGATCGGAACCTGCGCTGGTTCATCTATGGTGGGTTCCTGGTCTATTTGATCCTGGCCGCCTCGACGGTCGAGGTGAACTGGGCCCGCGCCTATGAGGGTCTCGACCGCGGCTGGCGTTTCCTTCAGGGCTTCCTGGTGCCGGACTTCACGTCGCGCTGGAGTGATATCGTGTCCGGGCTGCAGGAAAGCCTGACGATGACGCTCTGCTCGACGATTGTCGGCATCCTGATCTCGATCCCGATCGGCGTCGGCGCCGCCCGAAACATGGCGCCGGCACACGTCTATTATGTCTGCCGCTCGATCATCGCCGTGTCGCGCGCCTTTCAGGAAATCATCATCGCCATTCTGTTGGTGACGATGTTCGGCTTTGGCCCCTTCGCCGGGTTCCTGACGCTCACCTTTGCGACGATCGGCTTCATCGCCAAGCTTCTCGCCGAAGACATCGAGGAGATAGACGAGTCCCAGGCCGAGGCCGTGCGCGCCACCGGCGCCTCCTGGCTGCAACTCGTCAACTACGCGGTCCAGCCTCAGGTCATGCCGCGCCTCATCGGCCTGTCGCTCTATCGTTTCGACATCAATTTCCGGGAGTCGGCGGTCATTGGCATTGTCGGTGCCGGTGGCATCGGCGCCACGCTCAACACCTCGATCGATCGCTATGAATATGACAGCGCCGGCGCGGTGCTGATCCTCATCATCGTCATCGTGATGCTCGCCGAATACGGCTCCGGCCTCATACGCAAACGGATCCAGTAATGCCCATTTCAACGACTTCCGAAGGCCGCAAGGTCTGGCAGCATCAGACGACACGGACTGAAATCCTGCAATGGGCCGGCTGGCTCGTCCTCGTCGCCCTGTTCGTCTTTTGCTGGCAGGTGATGACCAAGGACACGATCTGGGCCTTCGTCTATGACGCGCCCAAGCAGGGCGGCGATCTCCTGGCGCGTGCCTTTCCGCCGCGTCTCGACTACCTGCCGGAACTGCTCGTGCCGCTCTGGGATACGCTCAACATGGCAACCCTCGGCACCTTGGTCGGTACCATTATCGCCGTGCCGATTGCCTTCCTGGCCGCGAGCAACACGACGCCGAGCCGGCTCTTCGTCCGCCCGGTTGCCCTGTTTCTGATCGTAGCGTCGCGATCGATCAACTCGCTGATCTGGGCCTTGCTGTTGGTCTCGATCCTCGGTCCCGGATTGCTTGCGGGCATCATCGCGATCGCGCTGCGGTCGATCGGTTTCGTCGGCAAGCTGCTTTACGAGGCTATCGAGGAAATCGACGAGAAACAGGTAGAGGCCGTCTCAGCCACCGGTGCAAGCGGGCTGCAGGTGATCGACTATGCGATCGTCCCGCAGGTCCTGCCGTCCTTCCTCGGCATCACCGTGTTTCGCTGGGACATCAATATCCGAGAATCCGCCATCCTCGGCCTCGTCGGAGCAGGGGGCCTCGGCCTCAAGCTGCAATCGTCGCTCAACATGCTCGCCTGGCCGCAGGTCACGACGATCTTCATCGTCATCCTGGGAACGGTGGTCGTATCGGAATGGGTCTCCGCCAAGGTCCGCAAGGCGATCACCTGATCGTCGACGCCACGGGCGGCGCGTCACATTGCGAACGGTTCGAACCGCAGGAGCATGCCGGGTTCAACTGTCACGAGCTCCGAGGGCAGGATTGCCAGGCCGTCGGCAAGGGCCATGGGCGACAGGCTGCCCGACGATCCGCGACCCAGCATCTCAAGCACAGGGGTGCCGGAAGCGTCGCGACCCCGAAGGCGGACGGGGACGAATTCCAGGCGTCCCTCTTTCTTACGTAGCGCAAAGTCGGAAACAGCCGGCATCCAGACGGGATCCTGATACGCGATTCCGGCCACAGTCCTGATCGCCGGCAGGGCAATCTTGTCGAGCGTCACGGCGGCGGCCATAGGGTTTCCGGGCAGTCCGATGAAGAGCGCCGAGCCCAGTGTGCCGATGGATATGGGTTTTCCCGGCCGCATCGCGACATCGAGCACGCCGAGCGAGCCGCCGCAGCGTGTCAGGGCCTCCCGCACATGATCCTCGCCACCCTTGGACATCCCGCCTGAGGTGACGACGATATCGTAGTCCGTGGAAGCGCTGTGAATGATATCGGTCGTCGCCTCGATCGTGTCCGGCGTCGAGCCGAGATCGCGGACCTCGAGCCAGGGAAGCGACAGCATGGAGGTGAGAAGGTAGCGGTTCGAGTTGTAGATCTGACCGGCTGCCAGTGGCTCGCCGGGCTCCTTCAGTTCCGAACCGGTAGTGATGATACCGAGCCGGATCTTTCGAACGACGGAAATCCGAGACAGGCCAGTTGCAGCAAGCAGCGCAATCCGGTGTGGTGTCAGAACCGTGCCGGCCTTGAACATCAGCGTGTCGTGGTCGACATCTTCGCCGGCCTTGCGGATGTTCTCGCCGGGGCGGGGTCGGTAGGCGGTCGTGAACTGGCGATCGTATCGCGAGCACTTCTCACGGATGATTACTGCGTCGAAACCGACCGGGATCATTGCGCCGGTGAAGATTTCGACGGCCTCGCCACTCTCGAAAATGCGGCCGCTCGGGCAATCTCCCGCTGCCACTCTGTCCGCAATCGAAAAGGTCCAGGGACCAACGCCGGCGAAATCCGACGAGCGCACTGCGAATCCGTCCATTGCCGAATGATCGAAACGCGGCAAGGCACAGGGAGAGCGGATGTCGGCGGCGACAACGCGACCGGCTGCAGAAAAAAGATCGAGATCCTCGCTGGCGGTCAGGGGTCGGCTGAGGCTGATGGCGCGTGTGACCGCATCACTAACCGACAGCATGGAGCGAGCAGCGTTGGCTGGCCCACAGTCGAGCGCGGCAAGATCGGACAAGACGGCCCGGTTCGCAGACATGAAATTCATCGAGGCCTCCCAACCACGATTACAGGCACAGGTGTGGAGGTCGCAACCCCGTTTGCGAGATCGCGACACCAGAGCTTTACGGGGTGCTGAATGTCTTGAGGTAGGCGATGACGTCGGCCACATCCTCGGGCTTCTTCAGGCCGGCGAAAGCCATCTTGGTTCCCTTTATGTAGGCCTTGGGATTGGCGAGATATTCCGTCAGATGAACCTCGTCCCAGACCCACCCTTCTTCCGCCTTCGCCTTGAAGGCAGGAGAATAGTTGAAGCCCTCGACGCCCGCGACCTTGCGGCCGATGAGGCCATTCAGTTCAGGGCCGACCTTGTTGGCGGCACCGTCGCCGACGGCATGGCAGGCAGCACATTTCTTGAAAACAACCGCGCCCTTTTCCGCGTTGCTCTCGGCCATGGCCGGGGAGGCCGCGATCAGACACAGTGAGACGATCGAAAACAGTTTCCGCATTTGTACTATCCATATGTTTGAAGGAGGGCGGCGCTGGTGGCCGCCCACGTCTGGAGGAAAGAGTGGCAGGGGCCACTCGCTGGTGACCTCAAGCCGACTGGTATTCTTTCGACTTGAAGGAAAGGTGAGCCACGTTCCTGGGCGCATCCGAAATCTTGCGGATATTGCCCCAGGTCTGCTTGTAGTTCGGGATTATCAACTCGTTCGTCCCGGCACTGGTCACATTGCCCTGAACCCCGGTTGGAAAACCGAACAGCATGAAGGTTTCTCCACGTCGGGCTGTCGGCGTCGGATAGGCCATGGCCTGCGTCGCTCCGGCATCATTGTAAATCTCGACGAGGTCGCCCTCCTTAAGGCCTGCTTCCGCCATGTCCTCTGGGTTCATCTCGATGAACGGGTAGGGGAAACGATCCATGACGAAGTCGTTTTCCTGGTCGAGATACGCCGATTGCCAGACGACATTGGCACGGCCGTTGTTGATCAAGTACTTGTGGCTGTCCTTCTGCTGCTGCTTGCCCGGTGCCTGAAGTCCCCGCCATGGCGCGTCCATGAACCGCGCCTTGCCGTCGTCGGTCGAGAATACGCCGTCGGTATAGAGCCGCTGGGTGCCCTCGATCTTGCCGTCGGTAAAGCCGGTAGCCGGCTCCTGGAAGCCGTTGGTGCCCATCGCACTCAGGCGCTCATAGGTGACGAACTCTCCGCCATGTGCATTCTTGTTGTAGCCGTCCATGAAGGCGTCTTCTTCTGTCTGCCAGTCAAAGCCCTTGAATTGAGCGGCATAGCCGACGTCACCCATCTCGGTCAGCACGCGTTCCATGGTGTTGGCGAGACGAGCGGCAATCAGGCAGTCCGGCATGGACTGACCGGGCGGGTCCATATAGCGTTCGGTCAGCCGCATGCGCCGCTCGCCATTCATTGACGTGAGGTTCATCTCGCCTGACGTGGCCGCAGGCAGAATAACATGACAGGCTTCGCCGATTTTTGTCGGGATGATGTCGACATTGACGGCAAACAATCCGCCCTGATTGATTGCGTCGACAATGGCATTGACCATGGCCTCGCGGTCGCCGTAGGGGGCAGCGCTCATGGCGTCCTTCACCATGTCGGTGCGCTTCTTGTAGACGCGCTTAAACTCATGCGCATTGAGCGTCGTTTTGTAGTGGTCGCAGCCCCAGATGTGGTGAACGCCGCCCTGGCCGCCGATCAGCAACTGGTCGACATAGGCCGCCGGCCGGCCGACATGGGCGTCGGAGGGGCGCACATAGCCTTCCTGGTGTCCGCCAAGGCGTACGACGCCGCCACCGGGACGGCCGATATTGCCGGTGGCAAGGGCGAGGTTCACCAGCGCGCCGTTGGTTCGGTAGTTGTCATTGCCCCAGATCAGACCCTTCTCGTAACCGAACATGACACGGCGGCGCTTGCCGCCTTCCTTGGGCATGCCGATCCACTCGGCTGCCTTGATGATCTGGGCGGCGTCGAGACCGGTGATTTCCGCAGCCTCCTCGATAGACATGCGGCAGCCTTCCACGGCGTCCTCGAAACTCGAGAGATGCCCCGGATTGGCCTCTGACACTCCACGGGCAGGATAGAGCGGCGGTCGGGCTGTACCCTCGCGCAGTGTCGACTTGTCGATGAAGTCGCGATCGACCCAGCCCTTGTCGGCGATATAGGTGAAGAGTGCGTTGAAAAGGGCGAGGTCCGTGCCAGAATTGATAGCAAGATGCAGGACATTGTCGGCGCCGGCCGTCTGCTCGCAGGCATTGACCGTCACGGTGCGGCGCGGATCGACGATAATGATCCTGCCTGCTTCATGGGGCTCCTCCGGCATGAGCTCCTTTTTCTTGCCGAGGCTTTCGCCGCGCAGATTCGGAATCCAGTGATTTAGGAAGTAGTTGGTCTGGGTCTCCAGCGCGTTGGTGCCAACCGCAACGATCGTGTCGGCCAGTTCGGCATCCTCGTAGCAGTTATTCAACTCGCCGACGCCCATGTCGCGGGTGCCGTGAACCTCGGAATTGTAGGCCGGGCGGTTGTGGATGCGGATGTTCTTGACCTTCATGGCCTCGAAATAGAGCTTTCCCGTGCCCCAGGTGTTCTCGTAGCCGCCGCCTGCACCGCCATGGTCAAAGGCCGATACGATGAGGGCGTCCTCACCCTTCTCTTTGACGATCTTCGCGGTCACGCGAGCGACGAGATCGAGCGCGTCGTCCCAGCTCGTCGGTTGCATCTGCCCGTATCGCCAGACAAGCGGATCGGTGAGGCGCTGCTGCTGGGTGTTGCGGGCCTCTGAGAAGCTCGTCTCTGCCATGCGGGCGCCACGCACCGAACCGAGACCGGAGTTCACGACACATTCGTGGTCTGGCTTGATGACGACATGAACGTCGCGGCCATCCTGCTTGACCACGTTGTACATGGACGGTGAATACCAGGCGTCGCTTTCCGCCTGCTGCTGTTCAGACAGGTCGACGCCGAAGATGTTGTTCTGTGGATCCGTACCGCCTTGTTTGTTGATCGGCCAGGTATAGGCGTGATAGCCGCAACCGACGATGCAGAAGTGGCAGGTGACATTGTGCTTCTTGGCGTCCGCGGGAATGATCGGCAGACGGTCGATGTGACGTTTGAAGGCCATGATCTTCTTCCCTTATAGAACGTTGGACAGACGGCCGTAGATCAGCTCGTCGACGCCTTCGGCAAAGATGTCGCCATTGTCGGCGACGCGGAGCACGTATTGCGGCAGGTTCTGCGTGGCCTGACCCCAAACCTGCTGGCCGCCCTTTTCAGGGTCGAAGACCGAGAAGTGACCAGGACAGTTGAACGTCTTGTTGTCGGCGGAGTAGCTCAGAGGAAAACCCTTGTGAGGACAGATCGTGGAAAAGCCGACAATGTCGCCGTCAGGGCCAACGCCACCCTCGACGCGGGTCCCAAGCTTGAGCAGAACGCCTGCGGCATCCTCGTCGGGATAGGCGACATCGAGCGGTTCATTGAGCGTAAGTTCTGAGATGTTTGCCAGACGATTGGCAGGATATTCGACCCCTGCCGCCGCGGTAGCGGCTCTAGCCTGTGGTGCGCCGACGCCGGAGACGGCGGCAGTCGCACCCGCAGCCGCGAGCGCGCCTCCACGCAGGAACTGGCGTCGGCCAATATCGACCATGTTTCGACAACGTGACATACGATCCTCCTCTATTAGATGTCAAAGGAGGATCTGCAATCGTTGTGCCAGGGAGCGGGCGTTGAATTTTCTGGCCTTTTTTCCGGGCGGCTCTGGTCACCGTTCGCATTCTCGAACGTTACCCTTATAGACGCGTTCAGTTCCCCGAACATCCGCTGGCTTCGATCCCAAACCGCGTCATCTTCTCCCAGAGCGTGGTGCGGGAGATACCGAGCCGTCGCGCCGCCTGCAAAATCTGCCCGTTGGTTGCGCTAAGTGCACGCAGGATCTGACGGCGTTCAGCAGCCTCCCGTGCATCGGCAAGCGTTTCCATTCGTGGTGCGTTGTATGCGGTAACGATCTCGGGAAAAATGTCCGCTGGCATCAGGAGCATGCTTTCTGAAAGCGCGGCCGCTCGTTCCAGCCGGTTTCTGAGTTCGCGGGCATTTCCGGGCCAACTGTGTTCCAGCATGGCGTCTTCGGCGAGCGCGCCGATACCGCGAACGCGCGTGTCCCTAATCTCCATAATTGCTTCTAGAAAGCGGTGCGCGAGCCAGAGAATGTCTTCCGGGCGTTCGCGTAGCGGTGCAATTCTGACAGGCAGGGTCGAAAGCCTGAAGAAGAGGTCCTTGCGGAAGCTGCTTCCATCGGACCCGATATCCTGATGCGTCGCACAGACGATCCGGGCTCTGAACGGGACCTGCCCCTCGCTGCCGACCCGATGAAAATAGCCGTCCTCGATGAGGCGAAGCAGCTTGACCTGCAGGGTGGGCTGCATGTCGCCAATCTCGTCTAGAAACAAGATCCCTTCGCCGGCGCGCTCGGCATAACCACGATGTAGCTGGTGAGCGCCGGTGAAGGCGCCCTTCTCATGTCCGAAGAGCTCACTTTCCAGCAGATCGCCCGGAATCGCCGCGCAATTCACCGCAATGAAAGGCGATGCCTTTCTGGCAGATATCTGATGCAAAAAACGGGCACTAACCTCCTTGCCGGTGCCGGTCTCTCCTTGAATGAGCACCGGCAGCGGATGGGACG
Source organism: Pseudorhizobium banfieldiae (assembly GCF_000967425.1). Classification (NCBI taxonomy): domain Bacteria; kingdom Pseudomonadati; phylum Pseudomonadota; class Alphaproteobacteria; order Hyphomicrobiales; family Rhizobiaceae; genus Pseudorhizobium; species Pseudorhizobium banfieldiae. The sequence continues at coordinate 26,706 of NZ_FO082821.1, read as the reverse complement.
CATAACGCCGCAACACCTGTTCGACATTGCGCATAGCGAGGGAAATGCCGAGGGTGCCCTCGGGCTGCTCCTTACTCCGGAGGCTTAACGAGACGCGCTCCAGGAAGGCCGTCATGTCGAATGGCTTGGTGATGAAATCGACGGCGCCGTTCCGCATCAGACGCACCGCCTGGTCTATGTCTCCATATCCGGACATGAAGAGAAAGGGCGTCGCCGTGTCGCGGCTCGCCTTGCGGAACACCTCTTCGCCATTCATGTCGGGAAGTCGAATGTCGCAGACGACCAGATCGAAAGCATCTGTCCCGTCGGTGAGTTCTCGCACCGCCTGTTCGCCCTTCGTCCACCACTTGACCGTATGCCCTTCGAGGGAGAGCCGCTGATGAAGTGATTCCCCCATGATCGGATCATCTTCGAGGATGGCTATGCGACCCGTTTCATGCGGCATGGCTTGTTTCCCCCCCAGAGAGCGAGATTGGCAGATGAAGTTCGATGATCGTCAGTCCTTCCGCCTCGCGGCGGCCCAAGGAGATATGTCCGCCGGCTTCGTCGACCATCTTACGGACCATCCAGAGGCCAAGCCCTCCGGCTAGTTGTGCCGCCGGCCATGGTTCGGGAGAGGTGAGCACACCGGTCGCTGCCTTCGGCAGGCCCGGACCGGTATCGGTAACGGACAATATTAAAGCCGACCCATCATCCTGGAGGCGGGTCTCTACCGAGATGGCGCCATTATCACCTGCGGCAGCGCTCGCGTTCAGAACCAGGTTTAGGAGCGCCTGACGCACTGCCGAGCCGGAGAGCGTCGGAATTGTAAGATCAGCCGGGTTGCTCATCCACGTCAATGTCTGCCTGCGTCCGGCAATCTGCGGGCCGGCCAACAGGCGAACGTCTTCGAGGTCTCTTAGAACCAGCGCGCGGCCGGAGCGATCTGGTCGATAGGTTGCGAGAGCGGCTTGCACCACATCGCGAATGCCCGCCAATCCACGTTCGAGAAGTGACAGGCTGGTGCCGCGTACAGCCTCGTTTGCGCCGTGCTGCTTCAAGGTATCGATCGAGTTGAACAGGCCGCCGAGCGGATTGTTGATCTCGTGCGCCATGCTGGAGGCGAGCCGACCGAGGCTTGCGAGCTTTTCCTCTTCTGCCAGTCGCCTCGTAAGGGCGCTTCTCTCCCGTTCTGCTTCGACCAAGGCATTGAAGCCGTGGAACAGGTCCCCGAGCTCGCCGTTGCGGCGCGGAAACTCGGCGAGGGGGATTGTATGGGGCGTCCCAGCGGCGCTCGCCCGCATGTGCTGCGCAAGGGTAGTGACAGGCTTCACCATGCGTCTGGTCAGGACATAGCCGGTCGCCGCAAAGACGAGCGCCAGCAAGGCATTCGTCGCGAGCAGGGTCTTGAGGACCTGATATCGTTCGGCGACCAGATGGGAAATGTCGAAGGAGGCATGCACGGTCCCGATCGTTTTTCCCTGATAGATGAGCGGCCGGGTCCCGAAGCCTGTGTCGGATTGCCAGTCCACACGAATGTCGCCTGACGTCCCTCGCTCTGAAAACGCGTCCGGCAGTCGCGAAAGTACGGGAATCTTGCGCGGATCGCTGGAAGCCAGCACCAGGCCGTCTCGTCCGGTCACCACCGTCTCGATCGGGGACAGGGCCTGGAACATCGTGCGGGTACGGTCGAGCAGATCATAGGTTTCCCAAACGTCCTGCCGAAGCACGGCTGGGATGAGCACCGTCGACAGGCCGTCGAAATACGTGCCAGCGACCCCGTTCAGATGCTGCTCCTGCATGTCATTGAGGCGATCGAGAACGCGTTCCGAGATGATCAGGCTGACGACCATCATTAGCAGGGCCACCATAGCCGGAACCCTGACCGTCAGGGGAATGATCCTGATGCGCTCGAGAAGGCTCATCCCAGCCTCCGCACGCGTTCCATGTTGGCAGCGATGCTGTCGTAACTTTCGGCCGTGGTTTCGACGAAGCCGTCGAGCTGCAATCGGGTGAGCACCGAGCGTCCGAGAACTTCCTGGTTCATGTCCAGGAGGGCACTCCTGATCCGGGCGACCGCCTGGCTCTTCCTCTGTCCTGCGGCGGCTGCCACCGGTGGGAAGCCGTGCCAGCCGGATTTGACGAGCACCCGGGTCTTGGCGACCAGTTCCGGTTCAGTCGTTTTCATGACCTCCCAGACATAGCCGTCGACGCTGCCGGAATCGGCAAGGCCCGAGGCCACCGCCCGGATCACATTGCGGTGCCCATAGGTGAAGAACGATTTGCGGAAGAAGCCTTCTTCCGAGACGCCGCGCTCGGCAAGATAGGTCTTGGTGACGAGATAGCCGGAATTGGAATCGGGATCGGAAAAGGCGTGAATGTCCCCTTGGCAGTCTTCGAAGCCCGCGATGTCGCGATCCCGGCCGACGATGAGGTAGGACTGGTAAACGGGCTTGCCACGCCAGAGTGGCGTGGCAACCAGGTCCAGCTCGTCGCGGAACTTCATGAAGGGATAGCCGCAGATCCAGGCGGCCTCGAGATTGCCCGATACCAAGAGTGCCGTGACCTCCTGATAGGTGCGCTGGGTTATGAGCTGAACCTCCTGACCCACGGCTTGCGTGAGATAGGCCTGCAATTCATCCAGCACTTCGAGGTCATTAGACAGAAAAACGGGTGTCAGGCCAAAGCGGATGACGCCCGGCCGCATCGGTTCGGAAAGGGTCTCACCGCTTACCTTCAATGCGGTAAGCCCGACAGTCGCCAGAGTTCCGCCGATCACCGCTCTCCGCGACAGTCTATGCCCAAAGGCACCCTGACCGCATTTTGTTGTCTCCATCCAACACCGATCGCCTCCCCGAAAGGCCCAGTTCCAGAGCCGTCACTCAGACTGTAAACTGGAGTTGCTCAATGTCCAACAGCGCCTGAATTTACGTCCTCTATAGCTGAGGCAAACGATGTGGCCGCGTCAACGCGATTGCATGAACAGGATGAAGACGATCTGGGCGAAACCAATCAACAGGATCAGCGCAAATAAAGTCAATTTCCATCGAGGAATGTCCTGATTTTGCGGACGCATCGGTTCAAACCTCCTATGCCTGCCTCGGACCAATGGTTTACCGTTTTTTGCAATTCCTGCAAGTAAGCTTTAGCTGCGCCCGCGGTTCCCACTGCACACTCCGGGCCGATCGTCCTGCTCCATCCGTAGCTAAGAGCTGCGTGATTCCTGCCTTATTGGAGGCCTTCACACCTCTTCCCTTTTGCCGGATTTCGCTGCTGTGTATTCACCCTGGGCAGTGGCGAGGTATAAGCGCGCCCATGTTGCACCGACCATGGCCGCACCACCGACCTTGCCACCGCGTTGCGCGACACCTACGATTATCTCGTAAAGCATGCACACGAAGTTCGGCGCTCTGAGCGAAGGGGGCGGAAATGTGCTCGATGCCTCTCGAGGGTTCGACCAGCAGGATTGGACTTATTGGAGCGCTCTGACGGCCATACCGGCGTTAACGCGCATAAGACCTTCGAACAGGATGGAGTGGGAACGATGCTGGAATACCGGGTCTTTGCCCGAAGGATCGACAATCATGGGTCGGAAGCCACGACGAAAGACGCTAGGATTGTTCTGGACACCGACATGGTTGGACGACCTGACGCCTTCAACCCGGCAGAGATGCTGCTGGCGAGCCTTGCGGCCTGCATCCTGAAAGGCACCGAACGGGTGATTCCCATACTGGGGTTTGAATTGCGAGGGATCGAGGTTGCTCTGCACGGAGTGCGGCAGGACAGCCCGCCGAAGATGGTGCGGATCGTCTACGAAATTCTGGTCGATACCAACGAGCCCGACGCGCGGCTCGATCTGTTGCACCGCAATCTCCGAAAATACGGGACGATTTACAATACGCTGGCTGGGGCGACTGAACTGGCCGGAACCGTCAGGCGGAAGGCCTGATCTCCTGGCTCCTCATCACGCACATTCATTCGTCGCCGGCCGATCTGGTCTCGCCCTCAGCTGCCCCTCGGGCTCAAATTGGCCTATTTGTTCATCGAGGCAACGTCGGGACCCGTGACCAGTTCGCCCCGCGGGCGATTCGGCACCTCCTCAGCTTCCTGGGCGCAGTCCCTCAATTCGTTGATCAATGCGAGCGGTCAAAGGTCCCAAAGATGAAACTCGACGGAGTGAGTCGACACGGATCTGTCACAAAACTGTTATGCAGACCCTATAGACGGGTGCCGACGCCGATGCGTCAATCCGAATTCTTAGGGAGAAAATCCATGAAGAAATATCTTGGAAGCTGCGCGGTCGTCGCAATCATGATGGCCACCACAGGTGTTGCCGTTGCTCGCGACCAGATTATGGTCGTCGGTTCGTCGACCGTATTCCCGTACAGCCAGGCTGTCGCGGAAGAGTTTGCCAACAAGACTGGCAACCAGGCGCCTGTCGTCGAGTCCGTCGGCACCGGCGGTGGCTTCAAGGCCTTCTGCGGCGGCATTGGCGAGGCCACTGCCGACATCACCGGCGCTTCGCGCGCCATTAAGGAATCGGAACTCAAGCTCTGCGCTGACAATGGCGTGACCGACATCACCGAAGCCATGATCGGCTACGATGGCCTGTCGATCGCTCACGCCCGCAGCGCTCCAGAGATGAATCTCACGGAAGAGCAGGTCTTCCTGGCGCTCGCTGCTGAACTGCCGGACGGCAAGGGTGGTTTCATCGCCAACCCGAACAAGAAGTGGTCCGACATCGACGCGTCGCTTCCGGACTTCGATATCATCGCGTTCGGCCCCCCGCCGACATCTGGTACCCGCGACGCCTTTGTCGAACTCGTGATGCATGACGGTTGCAGCGAACTCGAAGGCATGGCCGACCTCAAGAAGTCTGATGCAGACAAGTGGAACGAAGTCTGCTCTCGCATGCGTCAGGACGGCCCGTTCGTGGAAGCCGGCGAGAACGACAACCTTATCGTTCAGCGCCTGGAATCCGACCCCAACGCGGTGGGCATCTTCGGCTACTCGTTCCTCTACGAGAACAACGACAAGCTGAAGGCAGTCAAGATCAACGACATCGAGCCTACCTTCGATACGATCGCTGACGGCTCCTATCCGGTCGCTCGCCCGCTGTTCTTCTATGTCAAGAACCAGCACCGCGACGTCATTCCGGGCATGAAGGAATTCCTGGCGGAATACGTTTCCGAAGAAGCTCTTGGGCCGGATGGCTATCTGGCCGAGCGTGGCCTGACGCCGCTGAGCGACGAACTTCGTGCAGAACTGCAGACGAACGTGCTGGAAGGCAAGAAGCTCGGCATGTAAGTGGATTGAGCGAGGCCGCCTGCCCATGCGGGGGGGGCGGCCTCGTTTTCGTATGGCTGGGGATGTCATGATGACGGGTTACCTTCTCCTTTTCCTGCTGCTGGCGGCAAGCGCGGCGTCCATCATCGGCTCCCGCAGAGCTGTCGCGCAGCGCGCGGCTATGGGAAGAGCCCATTCGCGGCCGATCTATCATGGTCTGAACGTCGCCATCTGGACCGGTGTGCCCGCTCTTGTTTTTCTTCTGCTGTGGCTGGCGGGGCAGAATACAGTTCTCGACCAGCTAGTGATTGCCTCTTATCCCGGCGCCGAAAGTCTCGATCCGGCAGCCAGATCGCTTCTGCTGAGCGAGATCCGGCAGGTTGCCAGCGGCAGCATCTTCCGCGAGCCGACTCCGGAGGTGAGGGCAGCAGTTGAGCACTTGAAGTCGCTGCAGTCGCTTGCGCAATGGGCCATGGTCGTTCTGGTCGCGGCCGTTGCGATCGTCGGCGCAACTCTGGGCTTTCGCGTCATAGGTCAGCGATACCGCGCCCGACACAGCGTGGAGCGATCCATAACGCTGTTCATGATGTTCTCGTCGCTCGTGGCGATCTTCACGACGCTCGGCATCGTCGCCTCTCTGGTGTTCGAAGCTGCCCGCTTCTTCTCCATGGTACCCATTACCGAGTTCCTCTTCGGCCTGCGTTGGGAGCCGCAGATCGCGATGCGCGCCGACCAGGTTGCCGGTCAGGGTGCATTCGGGGTCGTGCCGGTTCTCTTCGGGACTTTCGTGATCTCGGCACTCGCCATGTTGGTCGCAGTCCCGGTCGGGATCCTCTCCGCCATCTATCTGACCGAATATGCCGGCCCGAAATTTCGGGCCGTCGTGAAGCCGGCCCTCGAGATACTGGCCGGGATTCCAACCGTCGTCTATGGCTTCTTCGCAGTCTTGACCGTCGCCCCTGCCATCCGGACACTTGGCCTTTCGCTTGGCATTCCTTCCGCGCCGAACAGCGCGCTGGCAGCGGGGGGCGTAATGGGTGTTATGATCATTCCTTTCATCTCTTCGCTATCGGATGACGCGTTTGCCGCAGTCCCTCGAGCTATGCGGGAGGGCTCCTACGCGCTTGGAGCCACGAAGGGCGAGACTATCCGTAAGGTGCTGCTGCCTGCTGCGCTGCCAGGCATTGTCGGCGGCGTTCTTCTGGGCTTCAGTCGCGCGGTCGGTGAAACGATGATCGTCGTCATGGCGGCCGGCCTCATCGCTCAGATGACGCTGAACCCGTTCGAGGCTGTCACGACGGTGACCGTCCAGATCGTCACCCTCCTGATCGGGGACTCTGAGTTCGACAATCCCAAGACGCTCGCAGCATTCGCGCTGGGCCTGGTGCTGTTCGTCATTACGCTCGGGCTCAATCTGATCGCGCTGCATACCGTGCGCAAATACCGGGAGAAGTACTGATGACACCGGCTGCTACGAATGGAGCATTGGTCGACTGGCATTCTGCCGAGATGAAGGCCCGCCGAAAGGCGCGCTACGCGGCGGATCGGCGCCTGCAGATCTACGGCATGGTTGCGATCACCTTCGCACTGGGATTTCTTGCGGTTCTTCTGGGAACGCTGACATTCACGGGCTACAAGGCGTTCACGCAAACGGTGGCGACGGTAGAAATTGACCTTTCGTCACAGGACATCGACCGCGCAGAACTGATGGAAGCGAACTGGCGCAACATAGTCAAAGATGCGTTGCTGACGACCGCACCCGGCGAGTTGTCCCGGTCGGACGAGCGCGCCTACATGAGCCTCTTCACGTCTTCCGCGCCCTATCTCATCCGCGAGGCTGTGCTGAAGGACCGTTCGCTGCTGGATCGGAGCTCCGCCTATCGGATTCCCCTTTCCGATCCTCTCGACCAACTCGCGAAGGGCGAGGTGGATCGGGCCACGCCGGAGAACCAGCGCAGGGTCTCCGATCAGCAAATCGCCTGGTATGACAGTCTTGTCGAGCAGGGTGTGATTTCACAGCCCTTTAACTGGGCATTGTTCTTCAACGCGGACAGCCGGTTTCCTGAGCTTGCAGGTTTGGCGGGAGCCATTTCGGGGTCTTTCTGGGCTCTTCTCGTGTGTTTCCTGATCAGCTTTCCGGTCGGTATTGCCGCGGCGATCTATCTTGAAGAATTCGCACCGAAGAACCGGTTCACCGACCTGATCGAGATCAACATCAACAATCTGGCGGCCGTGCCCTCCGTCGTCTTCGGCCTCTTGGGTCTCGCCGTCTTCCTGGGATGGTTCGGCCTTCCCAGATCAGTTCCGCTTGTCGGCGGCCTTGTTCTTTCGCTGATGACGCTTCCGACGCTGATCATTGTGACACGTGCGTCGTTGAAGTCGGTTCCTTCGTCTATCCGGGAAGCAGCCCTCGGCGTCGGCGCGTCCAAGCATGAGGCAATTTTCCACCACATCCTGCCGCTCGCCATGCCGACGATCATGACCGGAACCATCATCGGTCTTGCTCAGGCACTCGGCGAGACGGCGCCACTTCTGCTCATAGGAATGAACGCATTCATCACCAGTCCTCCAGGAGGCGTGATGGAGGCATCGACGGCGCTTCCAACGCAGATTTTCATCTGGGCTGACAGCCCGGAGCGTGGGTTCGTGGCCCGCACGTCCGCCGCAATCCTGGTGCTGATCGGCTTCCTGATCCTCATGAACGCAATTGCGATTTTCCTCAGACAACGCTTCGAACGTCGCTGGTAGAAGGACGGCTGCAATGAATCTAATGTCGGAAGCTATCGTCGAGAAAACGCTGGAAAAGAAGATGAACGACCTATCGTACAAGATGATCGGCCAGGACGTTTCCGTCTACTACGGAGAAAAGCGCGCCCTGTTCGACGTCAACCTCAAGGTTCGGAAGAACACCGTCACAGCGCTGATCGGACCTTCCGGCTGCGGCAAGTCGACCTTCCTGCGATGCCTGAACCGCATGAACGACACCATCGATATTGCAAGGGTAACTGGTACGATCACCCTCGATGGAGCTGACATCTATGATCCTGACATCGATGTCGTGGAGCTGCGTGCGCGCGTAGGCATGGTCTTCCAGAAGCCCAACCCGTTTCCGAAGTCCATCTTCGAGAACGTTGCCTACGGCCCCCGCATCCATGGTCTTGCCCGTTCGAAGGCCGATCTCGATCAGATCGTGGAAAGCAGCCTACAGAAGGCAGGCCTCTGGAACGAGGTGAAGGATCGCCTTCACGAGGCCGGGACGGGTCTTTCGGGCGGGCAGCAGCAGCGCCTGTGCATCGCCCGCGCGGTTGCCGTGTCGCCGGAAGTCATCCTCATGGACGAGCCCTGTTCGGCACTTGACCCGATCGCCACCGCAAGGGTGGAGGAACTGATCCACGAACTGCGGGCGAACTATTCGATCGTCATCGTCACCCATTCCATGCAGCAGGCCGCACGCGTGTCGCAGCGGACCGCAATGTTCCATCTTGGCCATCTCGTCGAGGAGGATGACACGGACAAGATGTTCACCAACCCGAACGACCAGCGCACGCAGGACTACATCATGGGTCGCTTCGGGTGATCCGCGGTGGACCGCTCGCGACCAAGACACTGAGGAACTGGATCATGCCATCATCCCACATCACGTCGGCCTTCGACGAGGAGTTGAAATACCTGGCCCGCCGGATTTCCGAGATGGGTGGCCTTGCCGAGCAGATGTGCGGCGACGCGGTTCGCGCTCTGGTCAATTCCGATACGGCACTTGCCCAGAAGGTGATTTCCGACGACGTCATCCTCGATCACGCCGAACGCGAGATCGGCGAGAAGGCGATCGTGACGATCGCCAAGCGCCAGCCCATGGCGGCCGATCTCCGCGAGGTGATCGGATCGCTTCGCATCGCAGCCGACCTGGAGCGGGTAGGGGACCTCGGCAAGAACACCGCAAAGCGGGTGATTGCGGTTCAGGAGACGGGCATCCCGCGCAATCTGGCGCGCGGGATAGAGCATCTGTCGGAACTGGCGCTGGTCCAGCTCAAGGAAGTGCTCGACGTCTATGTCACGCGCTCGGCAGAGAAGGCGGAAGCCATCCGCGAGCGCGACGAGGAAATCGACGCCATGTACACCTCGCTGTTCCGCGAGCTCCTCACCTACATGATGGAGGATCCGCGCAACATCACGAGCTGCACCCATTTGCTCTTCTGCGCCAAGAACATCGAGCGCATCGGCGACCATGCAACGAACATCGCCGAGACGATCTACTACATGGCGACCGGCTCGCAGCCGGAGGGTGAGCGGCCGAAGGATGACCGGTCCAACACGCTGAGCGCCGTCCTGAGCGACGACTAGGATCGCGGAGCCTTTTCATGCAGCCAAGGATCACCGTCGTAGAGGACGAGGAGGCCCTCAGCGTCCTTCTCCGCTACAACCTCGAGGCCGAAGGCTACGAGGTTGAAACCATCGTCAAGGGGGACGAGGCGGAGCTGCGCCTCCAGGAGCGCGTTCCGGACCTCCTCATTCTGGACTGGATGCTGCCCGGCGTATCCGGGATCGAGCTTTGCCGTCGCCTGCGCCAGCGCCGCGAGACCGAGCGCCTGCCGATCATCATGCTGACGGCGCGCGGTGAGGAGAGCGAGCGGGTTCGCGGCCTGGCGACCGGCGCCGACGACTATGTGGTCAAACCGTTCTCGACGCCCGAACTGATGGCGCGCGTCAGGGCCATGCTCCGGCGTGCCAAGCCCGAGGTATTGTCGACCGTGCTCCGTTGCGGCGACATCGAGCTCGACCGGGAAACCCACCGCGTGCACCGCAAGAGCCGCGAGGTCCGGCTGGGACCGACCGAGTTTCGCCTTCTGGAATTCCTGATGTCGGCTCCGGGACGCGTCTACTCTCGGGCGCAGCTGCTCGATGGCGTCTGGGGTCATGACATCTATGTTGACGAGCGCACGGTGGACGTTCATGTCGGCCGGCTGCGCAAGGCCCTCAACTTCTCCAACATGCCGGATGTGATCCGTACAGTCCGTGGCGCCGGATATTCCCTGGAAGGCAGCTGAAAAGAAGAATGTCTGCAAGGATCCTCATATTGCAGGACAATGAGATCCTGTTGTTGGCGATGCAGCAAGCCTTGGAGTCGGAGGGCTTCACCATCACGCATGTCGGCGACGGACGCACCTTGACGGAACGACTGGAAAGGAGCTTGCCTGACCTCCTGATCTTGGATGCCCATGCTCCCGGCACAAACGGTATCGATCTCTGTCGGAGTTTGCGGCTGACCCCTGCGACATCCAAGCTCCCCGTATTGATGATTGTTTCCGAGGGTGCAACCCACGACCGCATCGCCAGTCTCTCCGCCGGAGCTGATGACTGCATGATGAAGCCGATATCTCCGATCGAGCTCGCGATTAGGGCTAGGAACATCCTACGCCGCCTCAATCCAAGGCTTCTTCATCACGTCTTGGCAGTTGGCGACCTGACACTTGATCGTGACACCCGCCGCGTGCATCGCCGCGAACAGGAAGTTCGACTTGGTCCCAAGGAGTTCAGGCTACTCGAGTTTCTGATGGAGTCACCAGGAAAGGTTTGGACGCGGCCCGCGTTGAAGGCCTGCATTTGGGGCGAGCATGCCAACGTGGATGAGCGCACTGTGGACTTGCACGTTACTCGTCTGCGCAAGAGCATAAGTCTTGGGAAGCCTGACAAGTTGATCAGAACGGTTCGCGGTAAAGGCTACTCTCTCGAAGAGAACAGCAAATCTCGGCGTTGATTCGGGACCCTCGGCATATGGGTCACAACGTAATCCCATAAAAGATTCACGGCCGACCGTTCAGACAACCTACATTACTGGCGGAAAGTGAACGAGCCGGCTTGCGAGGACCGTCCGACGGCTCTCAGAGAAGCGTCGATTTGGTTCAGCGGGCAGAACCCATTAAGCGAGATCGGAGTGCGTTGGAAACACCATCAAACAGGAAGATGACGATGAGGATGAGCAGCACCATGTAGGCGACGTTCTCCCAGTCGGAATTGGTGCGCATCGCCTCCCACAGCTTGAGGCCGATGCCGCCGGCTCCCACCGCACCGATGATCGTCGCGGATCGGGTATTGGATTCCCAGAAGTAGAGCGCCTGGGAGGCAAAGACCGGCATGACCTGCGGCAGGACGCCGTAGCGCTGGACGATGACCGGCGGTGCGCCGACCGAGCGGACGCCTTCGCGCTGTTTGTCGTCAATGTTCTCCAGCGCCTCGGCATAGAGCTTGCCGAGCGTTCCGGTGTCGGTGAAGAAGATGGCAGAGATGCCGGCGAGCGGCCCCGGGCCGAAGGCGCGTGTGAAGAACAGCGCCCAGATCAGCATGTCGACCGAACGGAGGAAATCGAACAGGCGCTTCGTCAGCTGGTTTGCCGGCCGGTTACGGAAGATGTTGCGGGCGGCGATGAAGGAGAGGGGAAAGGCGACGATCATGGCGAACAACGTGCCGATGAAGGCCATGACGATGGTCTGCAGGAGCTTCGTCCAAACGTCGAGATGCTGCCAGGACGGGTTGTAGAGGATGTCGCTCCAGGCGAGCGACAGGTTGGACCTGGCCGGGTCGATCCGCTCGCCGGTGAAGATCAGGGATGCGATCTCGCCCGCCGACTTGCCGAAGAAGGCGGAGTTCGTGTCGAAGAGGAAGTTCTCCCAGCCGAGGAAACGCTTGCGGATGCGAACGCGGTCGTCGCTGATATCGACCCATCCGTAGAAGCCGAAAAACGCCGTCACCCGCCCCCCAATCAATCGCTGTTCCACCCATTCCGGAAGCGGGCCCTGGACGTGGACTTCCCCTGCGTCCCGATCGAGCAGCAGCGTCGCCGTCTCGGCGCCGCGCGTGAGGACGACACGGTCCGGCTGGACGTCGATCGTGCGGGAGGAGCCCAGGTGGATGATGGCCTCGGTCACGACCTCTTCAGTACGGGTCTCCACAGTGGGCGCCGCCGGTGCGGCCTGCTGCTGGGCGGGTGCGGGCGCCATGAAGCTGAAGCTCGATGTGGCCTGGCCGGATTGGGAGGAAGCAGCGGCCGGTGTCTCGACCCTGCGCGTCACCGTCCCGCGTTTCGTCTCGAGCCAGTCCGGATTGGGGTTCGGGCCAATCGGATCGAAGCGCGGATAGGTGATCTGCATGGATCCGTCGGAGGCGATGTCGATGTCGGGCCGGATTTCGTAGGAGACCCAGTCGGCGAGGTAGTTTCCTGCAAGGCCCCAGTTCGCGCCGCCGACCACCTTGCCGACAGCGAAGAACCACCAGGCGAAGATGAAGTAGAGAATGGCCGCCGATGCGATGATCGGGATGCGGAAGCGCTGCCAGATAGAGCGGTGCAGGAGCTCGGGATGGCGCGCCGCCAACGCGTCCATTTCGGCTGTGTTGAGAACGGTCATGGCAGCCTCGCTCAGATTGTCTGGAATGCCTGGTCGCCGACCAGCCTGCGACGCAGCCATGCGGAAAACTGGTCTACGGCGACGATGGTCAGGAGAAGGAGCAGGACGATCGCCAGGGTCTTGGCTTCATGCCCCTGGCCGATGGAAAGGCGCAGCAGCTCACCGATGCCGCCGCCACCGACCGCACCGATGATTGTGGAGGCCCTCACGTTGATCTCCAGGCGCAGCAGGAAATAGCTCATGAAGTTCGGCATGACCTGCGGCACCATCCCAAACCAGGACCGCTCCAGCCAGTTGGCGCCAACGGCCTTCAGACCCTCGTCCGGCTTCATGTCGGCGTTCTCGATCACCTCGAAGAACATTTTTCCGAGGGCGCCGATCGTGTGTATGGAGACAGCGATAAGTGCCGGAACTGGCCCGAGCGAGAAAATTGCCAGAAAGAAGCCCGCAATGACGACTTCCGGGAAAGCTCGAAGCAGCTCCATCAGCCGACGAATTGGCCCTCGTATCCAGGGGTTTGGCGTCATGTTCTTTGCCGCAAGAAAGGACAGCATGAAGCCGAAGATCAAGCCGATGCCTGTGGCTGCAATCGCGATGTTCAGTGTCACGAGCATCTGATGAACGTATTCCGGCAGGTAGATGCTCTCCGTCAGGTAGAGCCGGCCCTCGGGATAGTTGTACTTCAGGCTTCCGTCGTCATAAGGAGAGGGCAGGTCGAACAGGGCGCGCCAGATCTCCCAGCCGTCCCTCGGGATGAGGTCGCCGATGAAGTCGAAGAGATGTGGCAGGCGATCGAAGAACTTGCCGGCATTGGTTTCGTTGGCGAACCATAGCGAGCCGGACACGGCGAAGAGCAGCAGTATGCCGGATGTGACGGTATAGAAACGGCGCTGCCCTGCGAGTTGCTGCCAGTGGCGCTCGACGAGAACCCCGCTGTCGCTGAGTGTCGGCTTCATGACGGAAGTCGGCATCATGCTTTCCTGACTGTTGTGGGGTAGGGAAAAGGCCGCCGAACGCAAAGTTCAGCGGCCTCGGTATGATCTGCGGATCAGCCGCCGATGGTCGCCCTGCGGGCATCGATGATCGGCTTGTAGAAGTCGACGTTGACCTCTGCGAAGCCCGTGAAATCACCGCCCTGGATGGCGGAGAAGCAGGCCGGATCGTTCTTCGGCAGAGCCATCATGAAGTCCTTGAATTTAGTCTTGATGTCTTCGCTTAGCGACGACCGCACGAGTACAGGACCGTTCGGGATCAACGGCGACTTCCACAGCTCAACGAGGTCGTCCATGTTGAGGATGCCCTTGTCGACCATCTTGCGCAGGTTGCCGGAAGAGTAGCCGTCCCTGAAGTCACCGACGCCTGAGCCCCAAGTCGTGCCTGCGGCGAATGTACCCTTCACAACCTCAAGCACGAGGTTCTCGTGGCCGCCGCCGAAGCCGGTTTCACCAAAGTACTCCTTGATTGGAGCTCCGATGGCTTCGGGAAGCGTAACCAACGGAATAAGGTAACCAGACGCGGAGTCCGGATCGGCGAAGCCCAGCTTCTTGCCCTTCATGTCCTCCAGTTTGGTCATGCCGCTGTCTTTGCGAGCAACCATGATGGAATGATAGCCCATCGAGCCGTCGGTCTGTACTGTCGTGAGGATCGGCTCGACGACTTTCGGGTTTTCCAGGTAGATCTTCGCATAAGCGGAAGCGCCCAGTTCCGCATAGTCGAGCGTGCCACCGAGGAGACCCTGGATCGTGCCGTCATAGTCAGCGGCCGGGAAGAGGGAGACCTTCTCGACGCCGAGGACAGACGGCAGCTTCTCGGTCATGCACTGGAAGTTGCGCAGGCGATCTGCTTCATTCTCACCGCCGGCCATACCGATACGGAATTCCTTCAGGTCCTCGGCCATGGCATGGCCGCTAAGAGCGGCGATGGCCGCGGTGGCGAGCAGAATTTTCTTCAGCATGGAATTTCTCCTGTCTTGTCCGGTCCCCCGGAGCGTCGTTGCATGAAGTGCCCTTGACGCGGGCGTTACGATCGGGGCGGGTCAGGCGCTGGCGGCAGCCAGGGCACCGATGCCTTCGGATGGTCGGGCGGCGGCTGCGGCGGCCGCAGGAATGTTGATGCTGGTGGACGTCATCGTCTCGTCGATGCCGGCACCGTGCCGGTCAGAACCGTAGATTTCCTGGACAGCGTCCGCCGTCAGTTCGTGCGGAGCGCCGTCGAAGACCACGCGTCCGCCGGCCATTCCGATAATGCGCTCGCAGTAGGCGCGGGCCGTATCGAGCGTGTGGAGGTTGGTGATGACGGTGATGCCCTCGCGCTCGTTGATGTCGCGCAACGCGTCCATGACGATCTTCGCGTTGAGCGGGTCGAGCGAGGCAATGGGTTCGTCGGCGAGGACCAGCCGTGGGGCTTGCATCAGCGCGCGGGCGATCGCGACGCGTTGCTGCTGGCCGCCCGACAGTGTGCCGGCCCGCTGCAGCGCAGTCTGTTCGATCCCAAGCCGTTCCAGGGCGGCGATCGCCATGATGCGCTCTTCGCGGGTGAAAAGGTTGAGCACGCTCATGGCCGTGGAGCGGTGGTTGAGCCGTCCGAGCAGGACATTGGTCAGGACGTCGAGCCGCGGCACGAGATTGAACTGCTGGAAGATCATCGCGCAGTCGCGCTGCCAGCGACGAAGCTCGGCTCCCCGGAGGGCAGAGACTTCCAACTCGCCGAAGTGGATTGTACCGGATGAAGCGTCGGTGAGCCTGTTCATCATCCGCAGCAGGGTGGACTTGCCGGCACCCGAGCGACCGATGATCCCGACCATCTGGCCCTGCGGGATGTCCAGGGTGACGGCGTCAACTGCCGTGCGGGTCCCAAATATCCGAGTGAGGTTCGTCAGTCGCATCCTGTGCCCCCTGTTCTAGCTGAGGGGTCACTACCGAGGGTTCATGACGGCTGGGTGTCACATTGATGTATGATTGATGAAATAGCAGCGTCTTCGGCGCCGGGAGTCACTCCGCAGGCTGTAGTCGGAACGCTATTTTCACAAATGGTCACGGTGCTTGGGGACCAGCTATAGGAAGTTACATGCTAACGGCACTGCTTGTCCTGTCAAACCAAGAACTCGCCGGAGTACTGTCGGAAAGCCTCGCTCGCGAGGGCTATTCAACGTTCCACGTTCTCTCGGCTACCAACCTTCAGTTGCAGCCTATGCTCAAGGCAATTGATGTCATCGTATTGGAAGGTTCCTCCTCCGAAGGCGGAGCGGCACTGTGCACGAAGCTTCGCCTCGCAACGCCTGCCCCAATACTCGTGCTGTCGATCGCGGGAATGGAGCGCCAGTGGGCAGGTGTCGCGGATGATGTGATCGAGCGGCCATTTGCTGTCCAGGATCTTCTGGCACGAATCGGCGCGCTGTTGGACAGAGGGAGGTCTAGGCCTCGGACAATCTTCTCATGGGGCGACATCTCCATGAATATCGAAACCCACAGGGTCACCCGCGGGGGCCATATCATTGATCTGGGTCTGATGGAGTTTCGTCTGCTCCATTTGCTCTTGACGGAGCCGCATCGTGTTTGGTCGCGACTGGAGATTCTCGAACGCTTATGGTCGGTTGATCGCGGAGAACGGATGGTGGATGTCGCAGTGAAAAGGCTGCGAGCGTCGCTGAACAGTGAAGGGGAGATCGACGCAATAAGGACCGTTCGCGGGTCCGGATACGGTTTGGCGTGAGCATTCGTTAGCTTACGTGCACCATACTGTCCGCGAGCTCCGAAAACACCTCACTAGCCGCTCGCATGAACAGCGGTGATACTGCGATCACCTTGAAAGGGATCGGACCGATGACTTGGCAAAATCGGGTAGTTGGCGAAATCAATCATGGCGTCCCTCGGCGGTAAAGCTATCTCCGATTTCAGCTATGTCTCGTACATTCAGACGCAAGGCAAAGCCGATTGACTGATCTACCCGGCATCAAGCTCTGCTTCGACTACATGGCACAGCCTCCGCCACTCCTCCCCCGTCGCCCCCTCTAACCTTGATGTCCAGGTCCCGGTCGATGGTGGAGATGAGGCCGGTTCCCTTGGCGTTGTCGATGTCGTCTTTGTCGAACTGGATGAAGTTGGTCATGCTCATGTTAATCGCTCCTCTATGGTGGTTGCGATGCCCATATCAGCGCCGCCAGTCGTTCAATTGCCGGAATGGCTGCGGCGATACTGGTCCAGGTCGATCGGATGGGATCTTGGCAGATAACGCAACAGGAGGCTGGCTTGGCCTGCCTTCACCATTTCAAGGCCAATATCCGAGCCATCGACGAAGCACTGGCCGACAAGGCGTTTGTACTGGTCTCGATCGACTTCAATGCAGCGGACATGCTTGCCATCGATCAAGCTGGCGAGGAACCGTCGTGCCTCGATGCCGCACCTCCATATCGCGCCATTCCTGAAGCCGGTTTGATCGCGCTCACAAGCATCAATAGCCGCAATGCGGATCCTCTGCTGACGAATGCTGAAGGTGTCTCCATCAATCACGCGCGCCTGGCCTGAAAAATCGACCGACGCAGCGGAGGCAGTGAACAGAAGCGCAGCCAGCGCGGCTCCCACCAAGCGAATATTCATCAAGCGCGCGCCTCCATAGAATTGCGGGCTGCCAACCCAAATACCGAGCGGTTCAGATGAAGCTCTCCGATCGCGGCTCGGTCTGTCATGGCTCGCAAAGCTGCTCAAAGGTCATATCCTCGGCGCGGAACGCCGCGAACAGGACAGGGGAAACCTTCGCCAGCGCAAGACGGCGGTTGACGATGATTTCGGTTGTCCCGAACCGGGCGGCGATGTCCTTGATTGACTTGCCCTCATCGAACAACGCTCTGAATGCCTCGAACTGGTCGGCGGGGTGCATCGCCTCCCGCATCACGTTCTCGGTCAGGCTTAATTCCGTGGCGTCACTCGCCTCCCGGACAATGACATTCACAGCGTAGTCAGCCGTGATCTCGCCCCGTTCGGCCAGAAGATTGAGGGCTACAAGGCGGCGACCGCCAGCGGTTACGAGGTATCTTCCCTTGGATGCCTTGCGCACCACAAGGTTTTGGATGACGCCATTGGCGAGGATCGAGGCCGACAGGCTCTCGATGCTCTCCTTGGTGTAAGTCTTGCGGACGTTCTTCGGGTCTGCGTCCAGCTTGTTCAATGCTATCGCGATGATGTTGCTCATGGTCTCTTGCTCCAGTTTTTCCCGTTTCCCTTGGGAGCAAGCCCCGCTAGTGGGCGAAGCCTCTGCCTTCGTTTTCGAAGGATGTGCCCCCACATCCGGCGGAACGAAGGGGGAGGGCGCAGCCCGCTCCCGTTAGGACGCGGATCGGGTCATGGGGCGGGAGGAAGGAAAAACGGAAGGTTTGCCGGCCTGACGGCGAAAGCCGTTTTTCCTGACGAGCGACGGCGCCTGCGCGCTTGCCCATTGGCGCGATCGGCGACCTATCGTAAGAGCGGTACAGGGTAGGATCGATGGGCGGCCGATCCCGGCCGCTCCTTGCGGATGCGAACCGGCGACGCCGGTTCTCCGTCTTCTGATCCAGGTTTTAAAACGATGGATCTGCCCGCTGCGCTCCGAGTCATGAGCGCTCCGCTCCTCGGGCAGCTCTCCTGTCGTTTGGCAGTTAACCGGGTTCTTCCTCACTTTGTGTGGAGCCGCGGCAGCATTCGTGCCTTCAGCAATTCAGGGCCTGCCCGACCGTACATTGCTCGCTTGAGGGTCTTGAGGCGGTTGATCTGGCCTTCGGCCTGCCCGTTGCTCCAGGGCAGCTCGATGGCGTTGTTGACGGCATCGATGTCTCTGCGAAGGACGCGAGCGAACCGCATGATAGGGATGAGCTCGGAGTCGATCGCATCGTCGATCCATGCATCCAGTGGTGGCGATCTCTTGCCGCGAAGGATGCCGTTGAAGCGCATCGCCAGGCGTCGCATCTCGACAAACGCCTCAGATCCCTGCTTCAGGGCGTCGACCTTCCTTGCCTGCCGGTCCGTCAGCAGGCCTCGCGGCTTGATACATAGCGCCGCGGCAACCACCGGAGAGATTGCATGACCGGTTTCGGGATCTCGAACCGGTTCCGACTTCAACGCGGCGGGCGGTACATCATCGGCCTGTCCCCTTTCGGCCCGCCGCCAAGCTCCGAGCAACCGCTCCAGATTGGCGAAGCTGCCGGTGTAGCCGCGCTGCTTGACGTCGTGAAACAGATGCCGTCCGCGCCGGTTCCCATCCTTCCAGCATTGCGCAAGGAAGGCTTCGAAATACCATGGTGATGTGGGGTTCAGTGCTGCTCGTCGCCTGTCTGGTGGAGCTTCGAACTTGAGCCACTTCGTTATGCTGCGACGCTCATAGCCGGTCCGTCTGGCGATCTCGCTGTAGGACAGCCCTTGCTGGCGCAAGGCATGGAGCATGTCGAATATCTCCTGGCGAGATTGCCTATGCGCGAGACGGGCGCGCCGGCGATGTGTCGCAGCGTCAACAATTGCGTCCTCCGAAAGAATGGCCCTGCCGGTGGCACGCCCAGAAAGGTTCATCTGTTCTTCGATGGCCGAACGAAGGTTCTGGACCAGATGAAACCGATCGGCAACCTGCCGGGCCTGCGGTGCGCCTTCACGGGTGGCCTGCGCATACAGGCCGCAGCGGTCGCGGCTGACAATCTCGATGGAAGGATGACTCCGAAGCCACTTGGCCGCATTCTCGACGCTACGGTCATCCAGTATGTCAATGACCGAGCGGCGCTCGAGGTCGACCATGATGGTCCCATAGCTCGTCGCGCGCCGCCAACTCCAATCATCGATACCGACTACACGTATCTTGGAATTGCGTTGGGCAACTGCAGCATCCCGTTTCAGTTGCCGCAGGATGGTGTCGTCGCTGACCGGTATGCCGAGCCGCTGCATCAACCGCTCGCCAGGACGGCCGCCAGTGCTATGCCCGAGCAGCCCGACAATCTCTCCGACCCTTCTCGTCCGACGCGCGTATGGATCAGCTACCGTCGGAAGACGGTCGGTGAACGTTCGTCGTGCGCATTCCCCATGTGCACATCGCCAGCGGCTCAGCAGGAGCTTCACTGTGACGGGCTTGCCCTGGACTGGCAGATCCTGGAGGCTGCGGCAGGACCAGCCATGCCGACTTCGGCTTCGACATCCACAATCGGGGCAAATTCCGATCTTGGATCCAGCTGCGGAAACAACCCAACCGTCATCAACGGTGAGCGCGACACCCAGTACTTTGACCCCTGGGCCGGGCGACCATTTCGATTTCGTTCGCATGCCCGCCCATAGCCAAAACCTCGCTAACGGCGAATGAACCACACAAAGTGAGGAAGAACCACTTTAACAGCTGTTAAGCTGCAGATCGTCGCCCAATCAACGCCATGACCATCGGCCCACAGGAAAACTCACCCTCCGCAGCTTTGGCAGTCAGAGCTCGCAAGTATCCACCAGGCGATCTGATGTCCTCAAAGCGTTCAAGCATGGCAGCAACAGCGATCGATGCTTGCTCCGGACCCATGAATCGCTGCGCTTCTTCCCATGCAGACGCACTGATCCCCATGGCTGGCCGCACATGGGAAGCCGCGTCGAAAAGCTGATGCCAATGCCGGATTTCGCCTTGGTAGAAGGTCTTGAGCGAGGGACATGCCGCGATCACTAGGTGCAGCGGGATCTTTGGCAGGAGTCTTGTGTCCTGTTCATCAACCTCAGCAACAGGCTCATCCGTGTTCAAGTCTGGCACGCCGGCCGCCGCCCCGCTTTTTTCTAAAGCAGGTTCAAGATCTATAGACTCTTTATTTGAATTATGAAGGTGACGCTCAGACTGGGCATCATTGGTGTTCATTTCTTCTGTTTCAGGTCCATCAATGATGTTGCGCGCCTGGTCGAGGAGTGCTTCAAGATCGGCTCGATAGGCCGCGAGGTCCTCAGTTGAAAGCTTGCGGCGAAGCGCGCGAGCTGTAAGGACAGCCTTGTCGCGAAGCTGATTCCAGATGCGTAGGCCTGGCTGCATCTCCTCTCCGAACTCCGCGAGGGCCGCGAGATCACGCCGCATGAGGCTTACGACCTCTCTCAGACGCCTGACGCGCTCCTCAGCCTCACGTACAGCCTCTGCAGCCCGGGCGATCTCCTCGGACTGGCAGTAGAGCGGGGAAAGATCGAAGCCAAAGGCGACGCGCTCTTCGCCGTGCTTGCGGACGTAGCGCTTCCCATTGGGGCTATCGCGCCGCTGGAGCAAACTAGCCTCGACAAGACGCGCGAGGTGACGACGCATCGTTGAGCACGGCATGCCATTCAGGCGCTCACAGATCGCCTTGTTCGAGGGGAAGACTACCATCTCGGCGTTCCCGCCAAGTGCATCGTCTGGAAAGAAGCTGAGGAGCCCCTGCAAAACAGTCAAGTCACGTTCCGACACGCCAAAGGCCGCTTGCGCCTTGGAGAGCTCGCGCAGGAGTTCCCACTTGTTGACGGGTCTGCCCGGAACAGATGCCTCGGGTCGCTCGATGACGCGCAGATGGGCGTGCGAGATCGGCCGCATAAACGGCGAAATCGGTGTGTACTCCATGAAAACGTTCACGAAGGCAAAATTTCTACGGCCCGCGAATCGCTTTGCGCTTGCGGGGTAGGGACCAGAACGCTACATTCAGAAGTGCGAAAACTGAGATTTTGTAGCGGGCTGATCCCGGTGCGAAACCTTACAAAGGTCTCGTGAAGCTAGCTTCTCGGGGCCTTTTTCTTTTTTGCCTGTATCGTGCCTCCTTCTTGTTGGTTGCTCTTCCTCAGTCTCCTGAACGCTTCCAGCGCTCATGAAGCTCGGTAATCAGCTTTGGGGCATTGCCCTCCAACCAGCTGATAAAATCAGGTTCATCGGTAGTCAGATCGAGTTTAAGCTGCTTGCCTCGGCGACCCGTCTTGACCGTTGCCGCTCCGACGCCGGGGATCGCCAAAGCAGGCACGCCATTTCTAGACGGGCTTGCTTTCTTCTCTGCGCTCTTCGCAGCTGCCAGCACTGCGAGAAACGCACGCTCAGAAACCTCATCGACCGAGCCGGAACTTTCGGACTTGGCTGCATGAGCTACGGCTTGCAGTTGGTCTCGATCACCGTCGTAAGCACCCAAAGCCTTTTTGAGCTCTTCCCATCTCGGGCGACCAATCCCGGGAGCTGCACCGATTGCCTGGATGAGTTCCTCGCCGACCGTCCGAACGACACTCAAGAGTTGTGATACCCCAGCTTCGTGGAGGTTAAGGACTTCGGCGACACCTCGATTTGTACGCTCAGCCCCTTCCAAATGATCACCGTCGAGAAGCGCCGTCGCAACAAGCGCACGCTCAATAAAGCTCAGATCACGACGCTCTTGATTCTCGAGAAGCTGATCACGAAGCGCTTGATCACCCTCAACCTCAGTGACGATGGCTCTAACTTTGATACCGAGTTCGCGACATGCTTCTAGGCGTCTACGGCCATAAATCAGGTTGTAGCGATCACCTTCCAGTGGGCGGACCAAGACAGGCACACGCTGACCGTTCTTGGATATAGAGTTTTTCAGGCCCTCAACTTCAATTTGAAGCCTGTCATCCAACCGTCCTTCGGTAACAATCTGCGCCGGATCGATCTCAAACACACCTCCACGCAGTCGGCGCCCTTCAAGAGCGTCAGGAGCGTTGCGAAGGGTCTGCAGTGGCAGGCCAAGTTTAGGCTTTCTTGCCATTCCGCCCCCATGTGTTCTGGATGATTTCAGCGATCTCATCGTTCACTGCGTTCATGGATTCGATCGCACGATCAAACGTCTGACGCGTGAAGTCCTTCTTGTCAGCTTCGTAGAGTGTTTGCTTGGTCAAGCCGGCGTCAGAAATTGCGGTCGATTCAACCATGTGATTGGTCAGAACCGACCTACCAAACAGCCCGCGAATGAAGGCGATGACTTCGGTTTGTGGCGCATCGCCGACTTTGTATCGCGTTGGCAAAAAGCGCAGCCAATCAAAGCGCAGATTTGCGCCTGCATCCCTGATCACTCCCAGGAGATCCGCAGTCATTCGCAGGAATTGGGACATCGACATGAGGTCAAGCATCTGCGGGTGAACCGTCACGAGGACACCCGAGGACGCTGAAAGGGCTGACATCGTCAAGAAACCAAGCTGCGGTGGGCAGTCGATCACAACAACGTCGTAGTTTGCTTCAACACTATCGAGAGCATCATGAACTCTCGCAAAAAACGCCTTCGCTCCTCCTCGCTGGATAGCAGCAGGCGTCTCGTGCTCGAACTCCATGAGTTCAAGGTTGCCCGGGATAAGATCAAGGCCGCGGATGTAGGTCTTGCGGATCACTTCGCCGATCGGAACCGGATCGTCGTAGCGAACGGCATCATAGAGGGTTCCGCCCTCCATAAGGTCGAGTTCCGGCTGGATTCCATGAAGGGCTGAAAGGGATGCTTGAGGGTCGAGATCGATCGCAAGAACCCTGTACCCCTTAAGCGCCAAGCGTTGAGCGAGGTGAGCAGACGTCGTCGTTTTGCCGCTGCCGCCCTTGAAGTTCACCACTGAAACGACTTGAAGCTCGTCGCCGTCACGGCGCCCAGGAACGTAAGCTCCAGACTTTTTTGCATTTCTTTCAAGAGTTTGACGGATTTCCCAGATATCGTCGAGCGTATAGCGGCGATGACTTCCAGCCGTCGTCTCGACGTCAACGATCTTTCCTTCTCGATGAAGCTTCCGAAGATAGGTATGATCGACGCCAAGGAGTTCAGCAGCTTCGCCGCTGGTCAAAGTGCGCATCACCTTCTTTGCATCCGGCGGGAAGTGGGCAGCGCGCTGAGCATGCAGGTTCGACGCGAGAAGTTCCGCGTAGTGCCCGATGGCGATGTCTAGATCCTGCTCTGTTTCGCTCATGTCTGTCCCGATCCGTGGGCGCGTTTTTTATGTGAACGCGCGTTATTTTTCGAGACTATTGCCCGACCAACCAGATTCGTGCAAGCACTTTCTAGATTTAGTGGCAATCGGTTAGGCCAACACAAGCGCCGTCTTCAAAGGAGCCCCAGCTTTTCAGCCCGCTCCAGCAACATTCTGACTGAGGAAGGCTGCCAGCTGGTGCGACCGCGAGGGGTGCGCTCACGCATGGATTCCAGTCGGTCACAGATTGCCTGCAAGGTGATCTCGGGGTCAGCACCTTTGATTGCTGCGACAATCGCAGGCAGGCGATCTTCTGTTTCGCGACGTCCAGCGCGTCCAAGCACTTCAGCGGGCAGGAACCCGTCCCGCACATATGCTTTCACCGCGCGGAGTAAACGGCTTTGGGTCCAGTGGCGGTCGTGGGGCAGGGGGGCATTGATGATCCGCAGCACGTCTTCCCAAGCCATATCGGGGCGCAGGCGGCGCACATGGGGGACCCAATCCTGCGCGGTCTCATTGAGGCGCTCCATGTAGCCATCCTGCCGGGCAAGCCTTACCTTTCGAAGCGCGGCGGGGTCCTTGGTGCGAAGCCCAGGATTGCCACCAACGCGCCCTTTGGCGCGTGCAGAGGCAAGACCCGCCTTGGTACGCTCGCGGATCAGAGCGCGTTCAAACTCGGCCGCGGCGCCCAGAACCTGCAGAGTGAACTTGCCCTGCGGCGAGGACGTGTCGATCGGGTCCTGCAGCGAGCGGAAGAAGGCACCCTTGGCCTCCAGCCGCTCTATCACCTCGAGCAAGTGCGACAGGGACCGCGCAAGCCGATCGATCCGAACGACAACCAGCGTGTCGCCCTTGCTGATGCGCTCCAACACGCGCGCAAGCACCGGCCGCGCACGATTGCCGCCTGAGGCGTGCTCTTCAAAGATCTCTACGCAACCCGCAGATTGAAGGGCTTCCGATTGGGGCAGGGGGGTCTGATCCTCTGTGGATACGCGCGCATAGCCTATCAGGGGCATGGAAAAGGGCCGTTTGCAATTTCATGTAATACTAATAAACGACCGTTTGAAAACGAATGCAAGCAAGTGCTCTCTCGTCGTGTTCGTCCAAAATCCCTTGGTTTCTTAGCGCTGAGCGCGATCTGAGAGGTTCCACCGGCAGTCGCGCGCGCATACTATATAAAGAGCGTCTGCTCCCTCCACAAAATCACTTGGGTAATGTGCAAAAGATTAGTATTTTGCACATATGAAGCTCCAAGTATCCGCTTTGACTGATGATTTCGACGACCCCCTCATCACAATCGAGGAGGATGAAGAGGCTCACGAAGAGGATCTCTGGTTTCTGCCTGGGCCACTCGAGGAAGAATCGGATGATTTGCCTCCAGGGCCGCGGGCGGAACCGCCCGACACCGCTGTCGTCGACGACTGGGCAAAGGCAGAGGGGGTTCACGCTGCGCAACTGGCAAGAGTGGCTGGACGCCTGGGAGCTCTGGATGACCGGCTGCTGCGTGGCCCCGAAGGCTGGCGGCACCGCCTCGCTTTGATCGAGGCAGCGAACCTCAGCTGGTTCGCAGGGGATCGAGTGAGTTCTGATCGTCTGGCGCTTTGGGTATCGATGCGGCTCTCGGGCGCACAAGATGACACAAATGCCCTAGCAAGAGTTGGATGGGCTGTTCGGCGCCTGACAGGCGGCCCCGGACCAAAAGCTGATTTGGCCGCCTTCCTAGATCGCCGCGATCCCGAAAACATTGAAGACAGCGCTGAGCGTTTCGAGGATCGCGCGGGCGGATGGCTGGATGTCATGGCAGCCGCCGGCGACTTGCATCCAATCACGCGGGCTTGCATGGGCTTTCATCTTTGGAACTTGGCGGGTCTCGGACAGCACGGCCAGCAGATAGAAGCCGCCGTCACCGCGTCCAGGATCGCGGCCAGCGACGGAAGCGGCGCCATCTTCGCACCGCTCGCCATGGGCGGGGCAGGGGGGCTGCGTGTTTCGGGCTTGCCACCCGAACGCTTGGACCGCTGGTTGGATGGAATGAACAGCGCAATTCTAACGGCGATGCGTCATCTAGATGATACCCAGACATGGAGTGCTCGGGCGGAAAGAGCCATGTCTCAGCTTTCGGGGCGAACTCCGGCCGCTCTTCGCTCGGCATTGACAGAGTGGCCTTTGGTGTCGGCCCCGATGGTCGAGGTCATAACAGGCGCAAGTCGCGCGGCTGTTCAAAGGAACCTCGCCTGGATGGAAGAGAGAGGCCTGATCCGAGAAGTGACGCAACAAGGACGCTTCAGGATGTGGCGGATCAAGGACTAGACCGTTGTGACCAGATCCAGCGACAAGGGCCTTATCAGTTCATTGAGGGTGGGGCGCTTGGCGTCGATGCCTACGCTCATCGATGCCGCCAAAGTATCCTGGTTTGAATATCGATCTGAATGTTTCGGTCAGAATCGCTTTGTGTGATCCCGCAACGAGCTATGGCAGCATTTCGAAAAGATCCGGCGTGTCTTCGTCCCGCCGCCTGCCCATGCCGTCGCCGAGATGCAAACATGGGTGTTTAATGCGTGTCAGACCTTTTCCGCCCTCGAAATGGACCCATCCACCTCTGGGCATCCCTACACTTACAATCAGCGCCCCGCATATTGGACAAGTCCGCCGGAAGGATGCGCTCTTCTTGCTTTCACGATCTCCCCGAACTGCCCAACCGCCGCGGACGGATACCGTGCGCCCCGTCGACAGGTGGCGGGTGTGCGCCTTGCGGTAATACCAACGGTTCGTCATCCCAGCCCCCTCCTTTCCTCGACCCGGCTGCCGCTTGGGGTCGATCGCACGTAGAAGCCTTGTGGAATAGCCTCCTGCACCAGCCCGACATGCGAGATCAGACCCACAGCTCGGCTGCCCTCTGTCAGCGCAGCAAGAACCTGGATCACTTGATCCAGCGTGCCCGCCCCATTCTCGGTATCGAGGCTGCCAAAACCCTCGTCGATAAAGATCGTGTCCATCCGGATTTTACCCGACAGGCTTTCGACTACATCGGCGAGGCCAAGTGCCAGTGCCAGTGCCGCGATGAAGGTCTCGCCCCCGGACAGCGTGACTGTCGGACGCGCCTTGCCGGTGTTGATGTCGAAGACCTCGATTTCGAGCCCACGTTTGCCGCGACCGCCAGATGC